>JAKIUY010000043.1 GCA_021647315.1 Victivallaceae bacterium | reverse complement strand
CATATTCGGTGCGGCGGCTGTCGGTTATTGATAAGGTTTCCATTTCAGCATTATAAACATATTGACATAAAATGCCAGTAAAATGAAGTTTTTTTTAAAGAGAACTTAACTTGGCCGGAACCGCAGGAAAAAAAATATTGGCTAATATTTATTAGTACAACATATAATGGACGAACGTTCGCAATTTACGGGGTATTGTGAATATTTCGTCTCAATTAAATTTTTAAATTATTTTATTAATCAGGGATAATTGTTTCACTTAGTGGTGGCCGTATCCCTATCGTTTCCCGTAGTTGTTCCTCTATAAGTTCAGCAGGAACTATATATAATACCATAACAAGCCAAGATTACAAATATAAATTTTTTGAATACTAGTGCTATATTCGTAATATCTAGTGATATCTAGAAATAGGGAGCGTTCGTAATATCTGGTAAAAAAATATGAAGAAAGTCTAAATTCGGGTAAAAAAGCGGTGAAAAAGTTCGCAATTACCCTATATTAGGATGATATACGAACGTTCGCATATCATTATATTAAAGGAGGTCGAAATGCAACTTGTTGATTATGAACAATATGTAAAAGACAATAATTTTGCAACTGCAGAAAAAAGTGGTTATTATGTTGGCTGGGTGAGACGTTTTCTTAAATTAAACCTTTCTGAGCGTCTGAACAATTATGATAAATTAAAGCAGTTTCGTGACTATTTGAATGTCAGTGGCGGCCTTGAAGATTGGCAACGCAATCAGGGAATGCATGCGGTTGAGATCTATCTGAATATGTTTCTGCCCAGCATCAAAGGCGTGGAGTGCAACGAGCCACATCCCGATCTGTTGATTATTAGCGAAAAGATGCGGACAGTATTGCGTCTGAAACATTATGCCTATCGTACCGAGCAGACCTATCTAGATTGGGTAAGAAGATATTTAAGCTATTGCTATGTTGAAAAATATGATTACAAGTCGAGTGCAACGGTCAAATTATATCTATCCTATCTGGCTACAGGATTGGCGGTAGCAGCATCGACACAGAATCAGGCATTTAATAGTTTGCTGTTTATGTTCAGGAATGTACTTGAGATTGAGCTTGATGACATCAGTGGAGCAGTACGTGCAAAGGCAAAGAAAAATATTCCAGTTGTATTAAGTGTAGATGAAATAAAGCTGTTGTTGAATCAGGTGTTAGGGACGAAGCGGATGATGCTTGAATTGATCTATGGCACGGGGTTGCGGGTTTCAGAATTAACGCGTTTAAGGGTAATGAATCTTGATTTTGACAATAAGGTGGTAATTGTTAAAGATGGCAAAGGTGGTAAGGATCGAGCAACACCGTTACCGAAAAAATTGATTGAGCCGTTGCGTGAACATTTATTGAAGGTTAAGACAATGCATGATGAAGATCTGCACAAACAGCATGGCGAGGTATATTTGCCACCGGCATTGGCACGCAAATATCCAAATGCTGGGTATGAATGGAAATGGCAATATGTTTTCCCTTCGGCGAAATTAGCGGTTGATCCGCGTAGCGGGAAAGTGCGGCGGCATCATATTTTAGATAAAACGGTGCAGACCGTAATGAGAAAGGCTGTCAATGATGCCAAAATTCCTAAGAAAGCCACGGTGCATACTTTACGGCATAGTTTTGCAACGCATCTGTTGCTGAGCGGAGTAAATATTCGCGAAATTCAAGACTTACTGGGACATAAAAACCTGGAAACGACGATGATTTATACCCATGTGGCGCGAGATTTATGGACAACGCCAAGTTCACCGCTGGATATGCTTTAATGAATTATGAGTTATGAATAGGAGAATTAAGAATGGGGGAAGGAAGACGGGGAAACTGAGGAATGCGGGCGGTCCCGGGGAATGGGAACAGCCGGCGGCTGTTTGACTCAGGTCGGACGCCCGAGCTACATCGGTGCTGAGTTGCATGAATTGTTTTGGTATCATCAAGTTTTCACAAGGATCAAGAACTCTGATATGATACTAATACCTATTCAGCGCGTAAGACTTCTATGGGGTTCTGCTGGGCAGCTTTCCAGGCGGGATAAGTACCGAAAACTACCCCGACCAGGGATGAAATAACCATTGATAAGACAATACTCCACCAGAGATAAACGGTCGGCATATCGGCATAATAGGTAATAACCTGGGAAATACCAATACCGACGCCGATGCCGATAAGACCGCCCAGAGTGGTCAGGAACACCGTTTCAATCAGAAACTGCAGCAGAATATCAGATTTCTGAGCCCCCAGAGCGCGTCTTGTACCGATTTCCTTGCGCCGTTCATAAACATTTGCCAACATAATATTCATAATGCCGATACCACCAACAACGAGCGAAATACCGGCGATAGAGCTCATTACAATAGTGAAGATATTCTGGGTACGTTCGCGCTGTTTAAGCAGGTCGAGCGGGACTAAAATTCCCCAATCCTTCACTTTAGAGTGTGAAGTCTGCAAATAGGCAGAAATACGTTTTGAGGTATTATCAATATGTTCAAGCTCCATAACTTTGACAATCATCAGGTCATATTCGATATTAAGGATTTTAACGCTCCGCCCTTCACGGGTAAAGGCATAATTGCCGAACAGTGCCATAGAGGTGCTCATAGGGATAAAGATCATATCATTGGGACTGCCGAGCTCTGGGTATTGAGTACCGAGGTTATTATCAACAATCCCGACAATCCGGAAAATATCGCCCTCTATTCTAATAAAACGCCCAATTACTCTGCGTTCACCAAGTGAAAAGAATTTACGTTTGACATTTTTGCCAATAACACAGACCTTACGTCGGTTTTTAAAATCAGCCGGAGCAAGCCAGCGTCCTTTGCCCATATCAGAAACAGAATCTATCAGGAAGCTGCGATCAACACCGACCAGCTTAAGATCAAGTCGCTGCAAGCCTTTCAATATTTTTTTCCTGCCGTCCCGCATTGCTGTAATCCGGTCAATATTATCCATCTTGCCAATATGGATCAGGTCTTTTTTTTCCAGGCCGAAACTCTCTGTCATACTGCTATTATCCTGACCTGAATCTTTCCCTGCAATCGGCGGTTTTTTTGAATAGACAATAATCTTATCAATACCCATAGCTTCAATTTGCGCCAGTGCTTTCTGTTTGGCACCTTCAGAAATTGATAACATCGCAATCACACTGCCAACGCCGAAAATAACTCCGAGCGAAGTCAGGGTTGATCTGACTTTATGCAGCAGCAGGTTATGAAAAGACAGTCCGAAAAGATCCCTAGTCAACATAATGGGGGCTCCCGAAGGTAATTGGCGAACCATGACTGATCCGACCATCACGCAGATGAATAGTACGATCAAAATGGGCTTCCAGTGCCGGATCATGAGTAACAATAACAATCGTCGAGCCCTGGTCATTCAGGTCATGAAACAGTTTAATAATTTCACCACTGGTCTTTTCGTCAAGGTTACCGGTAGGCTCATCCGCCAATAAAAAACTTGGATTATTACTGAGCGCACGGGCAATAGCGATGCGCTGACATTCACCACCGGAAAGCTGCGTCGGACGATGTTTGAGACGATGGCCAAGTTTAACCTGTTCACCCAGTTCCCGGGCACGTTCCCGACGTTCCCGTTTCGGCACATTGCCATAAACCATCGGCACCTCAATATTCTGTTCAACTGTAAGGTGTGGAAAGAGATTGAAACTCTGAAAAATAAAGCCAATTTTCTTATTGCGAATAGTGGCAAGCTCATGATCTTCCATCTGGTCAACCTCAAGTTCTTCAAGATAATATTTGCCAGCGGTAGGCGTATCTAACATCCCAAGGATATTGAGCAGCGTTGACTTCCCGGACCCCGACGAACCGAAGATCCCGACAAACTCACCCTTATTAAACTCAATATCAAGCCCCTTGAGTACCGGCACCTCAAGGGTTCCGGTATAGTAGGTTTTATAAAGATCAATAAGTCTGACCAAATGGTCTGATTTATCACTGTTTTGTTGTTGAGTCATTATTTGTTTCCAGTTTCAATCCTCTGTTCGCCCCGGAGGTCGGCTCCTACATTCCCCCTTTTTTCTGATATGGGCGGTATAAAAATACGGTATCCCCCTCTTCCAGGCCATCGAGGATCCTCACATAATTATCGGTTGATTCGCCGATTTTGACCTCAACCTCTTTCGGTGTGCCGGATTTACTTTGATAAACAAAGAAATTATCATTTTTTTCAAATATCGCCTCAACGGGGACAAACAGGGTATTTTTAATAACTCTGGTCACAATTTCAAGTTGCACACTCATACCACTGACCAGACGTTTGTCCTGTTTATCCAGAACAATCGAAGATTTATATATTTTCGGTGATGCTCGATCCCAGAAAATAATATTCACCGGTAACGTTGCTATTTTATTAATTTTACCACTCAATTTAAGCGTAGCCAAAGAATCAGGCGTAATAATTACTTTATCTCCCTTCTTAACTTTAGAACGATACTGCTCCGGCAGATCAAATTCAACGATAAGATTTTCCATTTCCGGGATTGTCATCAAAATCAGCCGTTTCCAGATATCCATGCCAAGTTTAATATCTACATTGCCCCGGCGGCGATCAGGATTACCATAAATCACCACTCCGTCGACCGGTGCGACCAGCTGCATCATATCCACATAGGAGATATATTTATCCATTCTGGTTTTAACTTTTTTTATTCTCAGGATATAATTATCAATCTGCTTTTTTTTCTGAATCATCTTGGATGCGGTGGATATTTTCACCTTTCTGAGATTCAAATCACAATTATCACAGTCATTATTCAGTTTTGTCATCCGACTCGGATGGTCATAACGCTTGAACAGTTTCATGGCTGTTTCCGCGTTATCCAGACTGTTTTTTGTCGAATTTATTTTATTCTGTAGTGCCATCAGCTGCAACTGATTCTTAAGCTCTTTGTCTTTATCCGAGTTGCCTTCACGGGCAATTTTCTGCCGTTCTTTATTATAATCATCCACGGCATTATTATAGGCGGCGTCAGCCTGACGAATCGTTAAATCCAAGCCGTCACGTTTTTTGCTACGTTCAAATTTCAGATATTTTTTCCTGGCATCCTCCGCCTGAACTAGACGGTCTTCCGCAATATTTATTTCCGCTTTATTTGAACTGAGCTGAATTTTTTCTGTTTCCTGAGCTACCATCAGTTCCTTGCCCAGAGTTTCATAACTAATTTTCAAGTCAGCAATTTTCTCTTTAAGCTCATCAGTCTCAAATTTGGCCAGCACATCTCCCTTTTTGACTTTTACATTCTCATCTATAACCCAGACCAGTTTGGTTCTGAAATTAGCCTGAAGTGATAATTTGTGTTTCTTTTTAGCATTGACACTGCCAGACTGAATCAGCCCGATAACCAAATCGCCCCGTTTAAGGGTGTAAGTCCGGTCGAGCTCTTTATTTTTTCCGGTGGCGCCAGCTTTGCCGCCAGCATCCTCTTTATCGGCAAACAAGAACGAATACCCGCTCCAGATAATAACAAGCGAAACTGCAACAGCACTTAAGATAATAATTTTTTTCATGATTCACAACACTTTTGTTTACCTGTATTCCGGAGTTTTTTCAATAAAATCTTTATTGATTTTTTCCAGTGTAGATTCTTTCGGTGGGAAAACAGCTTTCGAGTCACGAATTGTTTTGCCCAGTTTTTCGCTGGTAACAGCCTGCTCTACCGGGTCATAAATCACCCCTGAAGCAATCTCATCATCAGATAAAATATTTATCTTGAGAAAAAATATCAGTTGCACAAGCTCTTTAGTCGTGTTTTTTGAAGTAAACATTTCCCCGATATAGGGAAGGTCACTGAGAAACGGGACGCGTTCCTGCTGCAATATTTCCCGACTGCTGAACAGTCCACCCATCATAATAACCTGTCCATCTTTAAGCGTCAAATCAGTTTCAATATTCCGAATCGAGATCACCGGGACCCGATAGGAAATTCCCTCGCCATCAGTGCCGCCGCCCTGGGTTATCTCTTCAAAGCGCAGAACATTGGATACTTGCGGATTAACCCTTAAAGTGACGGAATCACCGTTAATCAGCTTCGGTGTGACATTAAGACTGACTCCGACCCGTTTAAAATCGGTAGAAGTGGTTGTGGAGCCGGAAATAACCTGAATGGTCTGAATAGGAATATCCTGCCCGGTAACAATACTGGCAGTGGCATTTCGGGATACGACGATATTGGGCGATGATAAAATTTTCGCGTCCTGCCCATTCATCAACCATTGAAAAGCGACCGAAAAATTATTACTGGTGCCGCTGATCGCGGTTGTCCAGTCAGCGGCCATACCTGAATTGGAACTTGATTGTCCCAGTGGATTAGTTTTGACGCCGAAACTGCCGCCACTGTTGTTAGTCACCCCGAATGACAGATTGCGCTGCATGCCCTCTGACAACAGGATTTCCACCACTTTGGCCTCCACCAGCACCTGCGGCGATAGAATATCTATCGCCAGCAATGCCTCTTTCATCTCGTTCATTTTGCTGCTGACATCATTAATGACAATCAGGTTTTGTTCATCGACATATTCAACAGTTCCCGAGGCGGAAATAGTACTTTCCATACTGTTAATAAGCGATTTGGCTAATGAATAGCGGCAGCGGTAAATCAAAGTTGACCGCTTATCCGTACCTTTAATAACTTTGTAATAGGGTTTAAGCGCAATCCGTTGTTTTTTCAACTGTTTAAATCTGGAGGATGGCAGCAGCAAAGCTTTAAGCTGGGCGACAACAGATTTGACATTTTTCTTGCCCTGAATAACATCTTTTTCAGTTTTCAAAACCGGTTTTTGCTGTCCGGTAAATGAATTAAGTTCATCCCCACGGCACTGCCACACCACGGCAAAAAACATTAATACCGTCATTATAGGTGCTATATAAAAACATTTGTAAATTTGGGCTCTATTCAAAATATTTCCTCTCTAGTAAGATATTCCTGCGATATTTTCCGTTAGAAAATTAAAGAATTCAAACTATACCGCAATTGTATTACCATTTCAATTAAAATTGAGTTTAAAACATTAAAATTTAAGCTTATCACCAAAGGGGATTTGATTTTGAATGCTTGCTTTTCAGACGAAGACCGGTAAGTTATACCATGGAGACAATTGCTTCATGCGTCACTGCGTTCGGACAGGCATAAAAACAACTCAAAAAGGAAACTCTACCATGAAAAAATATCTGTTAATCTCTGTTGTTGCACTATTATTTATCACCACGTTGCTGGGTGCGGAGACAGTACCCGCCGGCAACATTCAACCCCAGGCAAAACAGACCAGTACGGTTCAGGCACCGGAGACAAATAACAACTTCTACAATATGGGCCGCGGAGTAGTGAATCTGACTACCTGCTGGCTTGAGCTCTTCCGCTGCATGGTCTACCGTAACTCCGAAGTTCCATTCTGGGGCTTTATCGCGGGGGCAGTCGAAGGTAGCGGACTAACCGGCATGCGTGCTTTCGGCGGCGTTACCGATGTGATGTTCCTGGGGTTCGATATCGGCAGTATCTACAACGATCAATTTCAGGATTTTGTCTGGAACAGTAAATGGATACCAAAATCCAGTTTACAGGATGCCAGAAAAGCCGAAGAAGCGGGAAATTAGAGACGTGGAGTCGTGACTAAGAAAAATCATTTAGGTCATGTATTCAGAGTCTGCAATTTATCAAAAAAGCAGACTAAAGCCTGTACTCCAACGGGCGTTATACCCTTTTCGAGTAGCGTCTAATTAGACGACATGCGAAAAGGTTTTCTGGTTCGCTTAACACTGGCAAAAAACTTGATCGTTCGAGGTTGATTAGCGTTTGCTTTTTGCGCTCGGAGATCGCAAGCTACTGGTTTTCGACCTTTTCGAATAGGATCTAAATTAGACATTAACCGCACCTTTTCTGAACTGCCCGGGTGGAAGCTTATAGGTTTGCTTGAACATTTTCGAAAAATAATAGATATCATCAAAGCCGGCTCTACTGGAAATCTCCTTAATACCCAATTCGCTCTGACGCAACAGATTGGCGGCAGTTTTCATTCTCATTCTGATCACAAACTGACTGGGTGGATAGCCTGACATCATTTTGAATATTCTACGGAAATGAGTATAAGAAAGCTGGAGTTGATGCGAAATTTCATGAAAATCATAAGCAACTTCAGGATTCTTTTTAACCTGTTCAACAACCACTTTAACTTTTTTCTCGGTCGGAGAAAATTGTCTTTTGAATGGCTGTTCTTCCTGAGTCAACAGTAACAGCCCTTCAAGCAGATGTATTGCCCGCGAATTACCCCATAACGGAGCCTCCAGATAGGCTAGTAGCTCATCAAATTTGTCACAAAACTGAATCGCATTTGAGATCGGTTTGAAAGGTCTCGCTGTGGTAATATCAAAAAGCCCGCCTCGAATCAAAGCATCAACTCTTGAACCGCGAAATGAGATAAAGCGATGATCCCAGATGGTGTTATCATCCACCATACCAAACTTAAAATGGTGGTCAGGATAAGCCCACCATGCCACCGGTGCCTCAAGAATCAGCGGATTTTGATTATCCAGCTGCCAGAAAAACTTCCCGGTATGAGCATACATAATCACATAATAGTCGGGAAATACTTTATCGACCAAAGCCGTGCACTGCTCAGAATGATTAAACCCCACCCATTCGATATTATCAAAATATTCCATGGACAGAATATACAAAAGAATCGCTGAATTACCAATTTAATTGAAAAATTAATCTATATAATCAACCGCCAATAGATGTTTTGACGGTTCATCTTCTATTACTTGCGAGAAACGGCCCTGTTTTTCGTAAAAATGGTTATCGGCCGTATCATCATTCACCATACTCACTTCACCGACTAAAACTTTGCCCTTACCCTGTTCACCCCAGAAGCTGTGATAGATACC
Source organism: Victivallaceae bacterium (assembly GCA_021647315.1). Classification (GTDB taxonomy): domain Bacteria; phylum Verrucomicrobiota; class Lentisphaeria; order Victivallales; family Victivallaceae; genus JAKIUY01. The sequence goes on along the minus strand of JAKIUY010000043.1, from coordinate 26,286 downwards.
CTGTTCCAGACAGATACTTTCACCGGGAGTTAAAACTACTTTACCGCCCGGCTTAACTAGCCTGCTTACTCCGTCAACTTTCAACGCGACGTTTTCAGTAGAAAACTCACCCTGCGGAGTTGAACCCTGAATTTCAATAACCAAATTACCACCGCCACGGTTAATAATATCTTCCATTTTACTTGAATGAAAATGCATTGGCGTAAGCTGATTTTCCCGAACAACCATAATTTTTTCAGCATAAGGCTTGGTGTCATATTTGGGATTGCCGTTGCGCAAGGTAAAAAGCAATAAGCCGGTCTTAAGAAACGCTCCACTGCCAAAATCAGTAAGATCCCAGCCCAGCATATTATCCATTATTTCTCTATGCGATGGATCAATAGTTTGCCAATCTTGCGGTGTATAAAAGGCCCATGCAGGTAGATAAAATCGCTGCTCATTAAAAAATTCAATTGCATCATTGATATAACAATTTATTTCACTTCTTTTCATTTCTTTTACTCCTAATCTGGTAGCACTCGATGGCAGGTGGTAGCACCGACAGGCAGGTTACCGCTTCGCGGGGTTGCAACCCCAAACTTTTGCCAAAAAATGACAGGATATTACAAATAATGGACTACAGGCGTTCGTCTGGCTTATACTGCTTCAAACTCCGCTCCTGCGTCGCTACCTGCCTGCAACAGGCAGGCGGAAGCAGGAAAAGCAACTTATGGCGAAAGTTTTGTACATGCTAGGCCCCAAGTGCATAACTGGGTTTGCCGGAACTAATAAAAACAAAAAAACGTTAGCCACGAATATACACCCATTTGCACAAATTAAAAACAATGGTCATATTATCGCAATGCGATAATCTAACTATTGGAATGAGAGTTTTTTGGCTTCATCAATCATGGCGTAAAGATTTTCTTCCGGGGTTTCTCTGCCCACCTGATCGCCAGTGCCGAGAATAACTCGCGGATTACCTTGAAAGGCTACCATCACCTCGCGAACCTCGCGACGGACATCAGCAACACTGCCTCTGATTAAAGTTTCAACCGTATGAATATTGCCATTCATGGTTGTTTTGCCTTTTAATAATTCAGCAACCTGCTTTAGATCACTTAAATCTTTTATATCTCCCCCCGGGGGGCGTTCAAACGGACAGACACAATCAATGCCGATTTCAGCAAAATCCGCGACCGTTTCCATACATTTACCATGGAAATGAATGTGGAGCAGTTTATGGTGTTTATGCACTTCTTCAGCGACCGCTTTTATGACCGGCTTGTCCCATTCACGCCACATATTCGGTCCAATCAGTGAATTACAGCTCCATGAACAGCCAATAGTGAAGCTTTCGCAATTAGTCTGTTCGCAGAGTGATCTGGTTTTTCTGACCATAAAATCAATATATTTTTCCTGTAAAGCTCTGAGTATATTTTCATATTCAAAAAAATCAAAAATTGCCGTCTGCATTCCGCCCTCGCGTCCGCCGGCATAGTAATCAAAAAACGGCACTCCCAGCCAACCCTCAAGCAAATATGCCTCACCTACTTCATCAAGTGCTTTATTTACCTGTTTAGCATTGACTTTACCAGGATTACCGCCCATAGTCATCAATTCATAAGCCGGTAGATCTTTTTCAACATCTTTAATCGGACTTTCAATATGCCAGCTGGGTTCTAATTTAGAGTATTGCGTCCTGCTGGTTAATACTCCTTTGGGTGTAATAATTTTATCTGTTGTTAAAAGTTCATCAGCATTAAGCCATTTTTCAGTGGTCTGCTGTTCAATATATTCGTTCTCATGCTGAGTTAATACAATCCCCCAGCCTTCACAGTTAAAATGTTCAAAGCTCTGTTTCAGAGCATGATGGAACGGGACTTCCCGCTCAAACTCAATCATATCCACGCCGAGTAGTTTGGCTGGATAATAATACCATAATTCAGGTGCAATTGCAATGCGGTCACTGAATATTCCTTTATAGGCATTCAGCATGCGTTGTTTACCGGTCATTTTCAGAACTCCTTAGCTTTTTCGCCCACAATTCAGCCATATATTTCATGCCTACGACATTTGGGTGAACTGGATCATCCTCATACAATTTAGCTTTATCTGTAGAAAATGCCCTGAAAAAATCCGGCCCAGGTTGTAAATTATAATCCTTAATCAATTGATCAATTTCCCGACAGTATCTCTGAAGTATATCTGCCGCCCCTGTTGCGTAATCATAAGAGGGCTTGGCAATAAAAATCTTCTCCGGCATCGCACAGTATTCATTAAGCAATATATTCACAATTGATCGCATGTTTTGAAAAAAAACAGCAGCGTCTACTCCGGCGCGCTCATCATTTACCCCCAGATGGATTAACCAATAACTCGGTGCCAAGTGCTTTATCCGTCCCTGCCAATTGCTGTCGTTTTGCATCATTTTCAGGTAACCGGCAGAACTGATTCCACCCCACCCTTCATTGGCGATAAACAACGGTTGTTGCCACTGTTTACTCAGTGCATTATTCAAATCAGTCATCCAGCTTTCCAAACAATTAACTTCTGGGTTATTAATGTGAGTAGTTGGCGAATATTGAGGAAAATTTCTACCATCAGCTGAAACTGTTTCAATTGGAAAATCACTTGCTGAGAGCTGTAAATTTTCTCGATAAAAAGCGTGACTATGATACCCTTCAGTTATACTGTCACCAATTGCCGCGATAATCCGACCAACTCCAAGTGATTTGCAGGTCTGGCAGTGCAACAACAGCTCATTCAAATCAAGTTGACTGATTACCACTGCGTAATCATCAGCAGTTAAATCCTCAAATATCATTTCATCATTCAGCACAAACATCTTACTGATTCGTTTTTTGCCGATTAAGTCAATTTTGATTTTCTGTGTGGCAATTTGCAATCCTGACAGCTGAAACTGAATATTTTTAGCACTTTGAATATATGGTATCTGATAAGAGCCCTTAACATCATTAATTGTTAAATGCAACTGTTCATCAGTCTCATTCAAATCAATATGAATTGACTTAACTATGTTTTCCATTGTATCTCAACCGCCTGCTTCTGTTTACTGCTAAGTTTGATATGTTCAATCAGTTCATCCACTTCGTAGCCGGTCAAACGCGATTGACTGCCCTGTTCGCCCTGTTCAATCTGCTGGCAAAAAAACTCTACAGCCCGATCAAACGGGGACTCTGCCGCAAAACGATACTCCGTACTATTACCGTTGCGATTATCATAATGAACCAACAGTGAAGCTTTGGTTTCAACGTCAGTCCAGTTTGAACTGTAAACTTCAAGACGTCCGTTGGTGCCGTTGATTTCAACTTTTTCATCCCAACCGTCCCGCAGAAAGCCGATTTTAGTCAATGGATGAGCAAGAGCTTCATAATGGACAATTCCGTTATCCGTTTCCAGCAATGCCGCCGCCTGCAAGTCATAATCACTGCCTTCAGGTTCATGCAGCGTTGCATAAAGTCGATGTGGACGTCCCAGTAAAAACAGGGTTAAATCCAAAATATGACTACCCCCGCAAACCAGAATACCACCACCGTAGTTTTTACGCACCAACGACATTCCGCCTGGTGGGGTATAGAAAAAACCTTCAGTCGGAGTTTCCGACCACAAATCGCCCCAACATTGATAAGCACGAATATGGGTTGATATTATGGTACCAAGTTCAGGCAACAATGCCTTGGCTTTTTCGACCGCCGGAATAAAACGTTTCATATAAGAGGTATAAAAAATAGTTTTTTTCGCTTCAGCATATTGCACTATTTCCCAAGCATCTTCTGCACTCTCAGCCAGAGTTTTTTCACAGATAACCGCCTTGCCGGCGTCAATGGCGGCAAAACATATCTCCTTGTGCAATCGTGACAACAAAGTAACGAACACTGCATCAACCGCCGGATCGGCGATAATATCGCGATAATCAGCACTGTACCTTGCCTCGAATTTATCTGCCCACGGCATCGCGGCCTCTCGGTTTATATCACAAACCCATTTTATCTCAGCACCACATTTTTCCAATCCTGAAAAATGAAACTGCGAAATATTCCCACACCCGATTACTGCTACTTTTATCGTCATATTTTTACTCCTTTTTTTATTAATAGAATCATTTTTAACAGAATGATTTTTTACTCATGAGGTAATTGCAAAAGTCCAGCAAAAGTCCAGCGTGAGCATGATTTTTAGCATTTTTGGCGAGCAAATTTTGACTTTTTAGCGAATGAGTATACCGATTAGGTATGTGATTGAGCTCAAAATCAAAAGATGCCGTTGAAAATCAAAAATATTAGTGTTGATTAGTGTTGATTAGTGTTGATTAGTGTTGATTAGTGGTTGAATTTGGTTGCGGCTTTGCTGCTCTGCATTTTTCGTGATTATTTTTTTTTACATTGAATTCATGAAAAACCTCCAGCATGTACTCATAATTTCTCAACGGCATTCCCGGATAGATAGTATTTGAGGTGCTGAAGATATAACCACCACCGGCTGCGGCATGTTCCAGACAATAGAGGGCAGATTCCCGAATCGCCTCATCCGGGCCTTCCTGTAATATATCACATTGAACATTCCCCATCAATGCCATTTTGCCATGACAGTGTTTTTTTGTTTCTGCAATATCCATACCTGCCATCGGATCAACCGACTGAAAACATGCTGCCCCTAATGACAGGTAATCATCCAAAAGCGGAGTAATATTGCCATCAGAATGGACAAATGGAATTGCGCCACGTTGTCTAATATGCGCCACCTGCCGTGCCAGATATGGCGTAATAAATTCACTGAATTGGGCGGGCGAAATAAATGGTCCGGCATTAAATGCCACATCATTGACCAGATGAATAAAATCAGCACCAGCATCAATCAGCGGATCAATCGTTGCCAATGCCGCCTGGGTTTTCTGTTCCGCTACCGCATGAATCTGTTCCGGCTGTTCCATCAGCATAATCGAAAACTCCGTCCAATCACTGATATTTTCAATTGACCAGATGGTATTACCGACAATAGAACCGATAAGTATATCTTCACCAAAAGTTTTTTTCGCGGCAATTACGCCGTCAGGGTCACTCCAGGGCCAGAATACCGCCAATGCGTCCCAGCTGTAACGTTCAACTATCTTCTCATAAATAGTCATACAGCTATTAATCATTGCTGATTTTTCACTGGCGGAACAACTCTTCCAGGCATTGCGATCAGGAAATTCTAACCCGAAAGCCTCCTTTTCCAGTTCAAACATAACTTCAAAATGGGGTGGACGATCCGGTTCTTCAAACCGCAACGTCTTCAACATCCGTTCTTTCCCAGTCATAACTATTACCTTTTACTTTATTTTGTGACAGAATCATTTTTATTTTTTTCGTGATTTTTGTGCTTTTCGTGGTTAAATTGTTTCCCTGTTTTCATATAACACTCGATGCTGATATTTTATGCGGAGCAAAAAAAATCAGCATGAATTTCTGTTAGTGTTCCATTAGTGTTAGTTAGTGGTTAAAAAAAACTTTTGGGTAAAGCTTTGAATTTCAACTCTGCTTCCGTAGCGACGCAGGAGCAGAGTTTGAAGCGGTATCTGCCTTCAGGTGCCACCTGATTACGGTATTATCACTACTTTCACTGCGGTTGGATCATTTTTAGCGGTCTCCAGTGCTTTGGCTATATTTTCTAATGGAAACCGATGTGAAATAAGTGCTTCACCATCCACAATGCCTTGATTCAGATATTGCAGTGCCTGAGCTCCGAAAAGTGCTGGAGAAGCGAATGAGGCCCGCAATTGGAGCTTTTTAAAATGAAAATCGTTGACATCAAATTTACAAAATGCCGCATCTCCGTGTCCAATACCGATAAACGAGATAATTGCGCCTTTGGTGGCAACTTTGAATGCGCTATTCAGGGTCGGTGGCGGTGATGTCACCAATACCCGATCAATATCACATTTGAAATCATAATCATTCAATAGCGTTTCGTTCGGATCAATAAAAGCTGCTGCTCCAAATTGTTGAGCTACCTGCATCCGTCCGGTTTTATTTTTGAAATCACTGACAAAAACATTTTTAACACCATGATGTTTCGCCAATGCCAGAGCCATCAGACCAATTGGGCCCGCCCCCATAATCAGCACATTTGAATCGGGCGTTATTTCAGCCAATCGCACTAAATCGATTGCCACGCCTAACGGTTCCTGCAGGGTTGCAACTTCAGGCGACAGATCATGATAAGGAATTGCTGAAATTGCCGGTGCCAACATCTCTTCGGAAAAACCGAAACTCGGAATACACCAAATAGACTGCAAATCACTGCACAATTCCTGTTTTGCATTACGACAACTATTACAACGTCCACAGGGGGTCGCGGAATCCAAAACAACTTGCTGCCCAACCTGCAATCTGGGATCTGATGTGTTAAGCTCCATAATTGTTCCAGCAATTTCATGCCCAAACTGTTCAGCTTTCTGACTCTCATTGGCAAAGATATCAGTCCCGCAAATACCGCAAGCATCAACTTTAAGTCTAATCTCGTCATCTTGCAGTTGACGCAACGCTAAATTATCAATAAAAACTTCACTTTTACATCTAAATGCTGATTTCATATTCTACCCCGTTTGTTTAGTATGATTATCGGTGCTATTAGTAACTATACTATTATTGATAGACAAATGCCATGTAATAAAATGATATATTATATGGATTATTATGAGATAGGGCTTGGACTCCGCCTTCGTTTAAAAACTATGGCGCGATAAATTGAGGCTTGAAAAAACTATCACACAGAGAACCACAGAGTAGACACAGAGTTTCACAGAGAAAAAAACTTTTGATATCGCGAGGTAGTTGGTTTGTGGCTGGGAGTGCTGGTCAGCTTGTCGTGCCATAGCTTGCGACGGCAGGTCAAACCGGCATAATGTTTCCCAAAGACAATACTATATACTAAGTCGCAAAGTCCTGTCATTTTTGGGACAATTGAGCGGAACGATAGACGTAATAACACTTTAAGTTTCATCTCCGCTTCCGAAGCAACGTAGTTGCGCCTGCCTGCGCGTGAACGCACCTGTCTGCGTGCAACGCACAGACGGGCGCAGGCAGGCGGTATCTATCTGACTTCAGATGCCACCTGATTAGGATTAATTATGCAAAAATGGACAAAAATTATTTATCTTGAAGACAACCTATGGACTGAAAATGGCCCATTAAAACGCTCAGCTGAACTTACTCCACTTTACGTTGACCGTTACCGTGGGTCACGGACCAACACCCCGACAGCCCATACATTCTGGGAATTGACCTGCATTATTTCAGGTGACGGGATGCTGGAATGCAACAGCCAACGTTCAATATTGCAACCTGATACCGTTTATCTAATTCCACCGGGCATAGCGCATTGTGAACAGACAGAGAATATGCTTGACTCAATCTGGATTGGCATGCAGGGAAACAAACTGCCGGAATCCGGCAATGAAATATTGTTGCTTAAAGATGAAACCCTGGCAAAAAAAATAGTTAGCCTGTGGCGCACGGCCAACCAGCGTCATGGTCATATCGGCAGTGAACTTGATGGCATGATCACCGTGATTCTGAGTAATTTTTTTCGTTTAGCGGGCCAGCATAAAAATAGTGAAAGCCACTCAATCCAGACCGCTATCAAATATTTGCAGGATAAATTTGCTGAACCAATAGTTTTTTCTGATGTTGCTGCTGAAGCAGGTTACAGCGAAGGTCATTTTTACCGTCTGTTTAAACAGTTGACCGGTGAATCGCCCAGCCATTTTCTGACTTCCATTCGCATTCGGCATGCCTGTAATTTATTAAAACACACCAATTTTTCATTAGCAGAAATAGCAACATTATCCGGCTTCAACGATCAATTTTACTTCAGCCGAGTCTTCAAAAAATGTCTAGGCATCAGTCCAAGCCAATTCAGGAAATAAAACCCTTGATGATGAGTTGCGCTATTTTTTTGCAAATTTACGGGTAATTTTCAGCAGTTGTTCCAGATATTCATCAGCATTTTGGGCTACTTTCAGTTCAGGCACACTACCCTTTATTTTATAGATGACACGGCCACCCTTGATAATTATTTTACCGTCATCATCGACAGTAATTGATTCATACCCGGCTCTGGCGGTATTTATCTTTAATTCGGTCACTTTCAGCATATTAATACAGGACAGGGGTAAATTACCATAACGATCCCGCAACTCTTCTTCGAAGACCGTCAACTGTTCAACCGAAGTCAACAGTGCAAGCCGCCGATAAATATCCATTCTAAGTCGATCTGAAGGGATATATTTGACCGGGAAGCCCGCTGCAACAACTCCAGTTGGGGAATGACTGGCAAACTGAATAAAATCAATTGCCAAGTCGACGCTCGGAATAATCTCCTTCGCATGACCTTTCAATTGCGAAACCGTTGATCTGAGCAGACGACAATAGAGCTCAAAACCAAGATTATTAATATTGCCACTTTGAGCAGTACCGATCAGATTACCCGCACCCCTAATTTCAAGGTCACGCAGAGCCAGTTTAAACCCAGCCCCGAGATGAGTATAACGTCGAATCGCAGAAATACGCTGCCTGGCATCGGAAGTCAATGTTCCGCCCGGTGGCAGAATCAGATAGGCAAACGCCTGCCGTTTCCAACGACCGACCCGACCGCGCAACTGGTAGAGTTCAGCCAAGCCGAAGCGATCAGCGCGATCAATAAGAATAGTGTTGACATTCGGAATATCCACGCCTGACTCAATGATTGTAGTGCAGACCAGCACATCACTTTCACCGGCGAGAAATTCGGCCATAATATTTTCCAGTTCAGTCGCGTCCATTTGGCCATGCCCGACAACAAAACTTATTTCCGGCATTAATACTCTAAGCCGATCAGTAAAATCATCAATAGTTTTGACTCGATTGTGGAGAAAGAAGACCTGTCCCCCACGCCCAACCTCATTGCGAATTGCATCAACTATAATCTTTTCATCATATTGAACTACCACTGTTTTTATCGGTAAGCGCAAACCGGGAGCCGTAACAATAGTACTCAAATCACGCGCTCCCGACATTGCCATATAAAGCGTCCGTGGAATCGGGGTCGCGGTCATTGTCAGAATATCCACTGATGCCCGGAAGCTTTTAATTACCTCTTTATGTCTAACACCGAAACGCTGTTCTTCATCAACCACTACTAAGCCCAAATCAAAAAAATCAATATCTTTCTGCAACAGCCGGTGCGTACCGATAACAATATCAACCGATCCCTCCAGCAAGCGTGAAACAATAACCTTCTGTTCCGCAGGGCTCCTGAAACGGCTCAACATTTCTATAACTATAGGGTATTCAGCAAAACGCTCACTAAAGCTGTAGTAATGCTGTTGCGCCAGAATCGTCGTCGGAACAAGAATCGCCACCTGGTGCCCCGCCATAACCGCTTTGAAGGCGGCACGAATTGCGATCTCTGTTTTGCCATAACCGACATCGCCACACAGCAGACGATCCATGGGTTTAGCCTTAATCATATCATCTTTAATTTCACGACTGACCTTAATCTGATCCTGAGTATCATTATATGGAAAAGCATCTTCAAAAATGCGTTGTTCCAGTGAATCTTCGCCATAGACAAGACCGTCAACTGAAACCCGCATAGCTTGAGTTTTAAGCATATCCATCGCAAAATCACGAATTGAACGCGCCGCGGAAACTTTGGTATTAAACCACTGTTTACCACCAATTTTATGGAGTGTGACCCCGCCTTTTTTGGCACCGACATAACGGCTGACCAAACCGGCCTGCCACACCGGAACATAAAGAATAGCACCATCCCGATACTCCATCTCAATAACTTCCCGCACGACACCATGTCGTTCAATTTCTCTAAGCCCACGATAAATACCAATACCGTGCATCATGTGTACCGCATAATCACCATCATCAAGATCGGCAAGAGCTTCAGCCTCCTGATCAGGAGAAAATGCTGTAGTAGCTTGATCGATAATCCGGCTGACCGGTTGTTTGAATATCCCGGCGGTAAATAATTCCTTTTCGGTCAGCATCACCAGTTTCAGTGCCGGAAAAATTATCCCGCAGGGCAAGTCCGCCACATCTACCGTTATATTCCCATGATCCATTTCAATTGACTGCTCTTCGCACCATTCGGTTATGTGATGGACAGATTTCTCTTCCCGTGCCTGCAGAACAATATTATAACCAGTATCAAGCCACTGACGGATCTGTTCGGCTGCAAACAACCGCAACAACTCCATCCCGCCACCGGCAATTTCACTGGAAAGGTTGCGTTTCAAATGAGTCATAGCGGGAAAACAACCGGCAGCGTTCGTCCCGCTTGCTGCTGCACTTTCCGCCGGATCAATAATTCTTGATGTCGGAATATCACGTTCTCCGGCCATCAAACTCCGGAATTTCTCACTATATTCGTCATGCCCGGACTGTTTAATCCGTTCCTGACAACGCTGCGGAAAAACCGTAATTAACCGTGCCCCAACCCGTTCCATATAGGTAATAAAGTCTCCGGAGTCATCGTCATCTTCAACAATACTAGAGCGACTGATGATCCGGTATTCATCTACTTCCCGGGTTGAACGCTGTGTCTTAGGCGAAAACTCACGGATCGATTCTATATCATCGCCCCAGAATTCAATTCTGACCGGGACTTCATGGGCAGGGGAAAAGATATCGATAATACCGCCACGCCGGGAAAACTCTCCCTTTACCGTAACTTCCAATTCATCATCATAATCCATCTCCACCAGTTTATGGAGCAGTTCCGTAAAGGTAATTTTTGCATTTTTGCTAAGTAAAAACTCCCGTTCTGCCATAATCTCCGGTAACGGCACCGAGGCAAAAAACGCATCAGCACTACCACAGATAATATCAAAATGGTCAGAAATCACCAGATGAATAATATTAGAGCGCACCGCCTCATTCGAGGCCAGATAAAAACCTTCCGACACTGGTGGCGGCAGACAGAGAGCTATACTGTCAGGCAGCTTAAGTGCCTGACACCACATAAACAATTCTGCTCTGACCGTCTCGGCAAAAGCAGCATCCGGCACCATTACTGCCAACGGTCTGCCAGCGGCACATTCACGCAGTAACAGCATTGCCACCGCTTCATCCTGGGCTTCACTGATAGTGCTGCATTTATCGCCTGCAACACCAGCTGATAGCCAGTCGCCTATTTTATTACACCAAAAACCAACTGTTTTTTCAGAATTCAACTTGATTTTTCACCATTTTATCTTATATTAATCGTTTATATGCGTCAAAAAAGAGAAACATATATATTGCAAGTGTCAGCCTTTATTATAACGGCATAACATTTAATTAGCAATTCAGATTTGCAAAGAATTGTCATGATAAAAAATTTAAATAAAACCTCAGTTGGATTTAAATGGAAAAAAAGAGCAAAAAAACAGATAGCAAAGCCACGACAGAGGCAGTTCCTGAAAAGCAGGTAGCGGCAAAGACAACAGTTAAAAAAACCGCGGCAAAGACAACAGTTAAAAAAACCGCGGTAAAGACAACAGTTAAAAAAACCGCGGTAAAGACAACAGTTAAAAAAACCGCGGCAAAGACAACAGTTAAAAAAACTGCTGTTGCGCCTAAAAAAGCCACGAGGAAGCGTGCAGTAAGCACGGTTGACGTTGCTAAACGTCCTATCACTAAGAAAGAAAAAGATGCCGAGCGTCAAAGTGCCCTCGATAGTAAAGCGACAAATGGTACAAAAAATGATACCATGAAAGTCTATATGCAGGATATCGGTCAGATATCACTGGTCACCAAAGCAGAAGAGGTCACTCTAGCGGCGGCGATCCATGGCGATAATAAAGAGGCCCACGATGCGGCGCGTGAAGTGCTTATTCAGGCAAACCTGCGGCTGGTAGTAAAGATTGCACACGACTTCAAAGGGCTCGGGCTTCCTCTACTTGACCTAATTTCAGAAGGAAATATCGGCCTGATGCGGGCCGTTGAAAAATTTGACCCGGCCAAGGGAGCAAAATTCAGTTCATACGCGGCTTGGTGGATTAAACAGTCAATGCGGCGCGCTCTGGCAAACCAGAGCCGGACAATCCGTATTCCAGTACAGTCCGCGGGTAAAATCAATAAAATAAAATCAGTTCGCATGAAACTAACCGAAGAACTCGGTCGCGATCCAACTGATTCAGAAATAGCCAAACATCTTGATTTCAGTGAACGCACCGTTTCAGGTTTACGCCTGGCAGATTTACGCACCTTCTCCCTCCATGATCCAATCCAGCAAGGTGAAGACGGCGAATTTCAGGATATTATTCCAGACCGCAGAGCTCATACACCGGATCGGATCCTCGGAGATGTGGAATCAGTAGATCGCCTGATCAGTTTACTCCATTGCTTGGATGAACGTGAACGGCTGATTCTTCAGATGCGTTTCGGTCTTGACAGTAAACGTCCGCGTACTCTGGAAGAGGTGAGCCAGGAAATCGGCAGAACCCGTGAACGGGTACGTCAGATTCAGAATCAAGCATTAAATAAATTAAAAACTATGCTTGCAGATGAAGCTGGTTTTGCCAGCGATTAATCAGCAAATTTAAGTAGAAAATATTATTACAACCACAAAACCACCTAAGGGGGTGAGAAAGAAATGGAAGTTACAGAAGTTCGCATCAAAAAAGGCGAAGCGATTGACCGTGCATTGCGCAGACTTAAAAAGAAACTTGATAAAGAGGGTACTTTGAAAGAGTTACGCAACCGTCGTCACTACGAAAAGCCCAGCGAAATCAAACGTCGCAATAAAAAACAACGCAAACGCTAAGTTTTTTACTGCTAGTACAATTTTGCAAGGCTCACAGTCAAGTAAAAACAGCAAGCTATTTTTTTGTGAGCCCTAAGCGCCTTGATTTTTTTTTCTAAGGTGCTTTTTTTTTCAAAAATTCATACTATATTTAAACACATTAGAGGTGATTGCAAAAGTTCAGCGCGAGCATGATTTTTCATCATTTTGGGCGAGTAGATTTTGACTTTTTAGCGATTAAGCATACCAGTAGGTATGTGAATGAGCTCAAAATCAAGAGATGCCGTTCAAAATTAAAAATCTGCCGTGGGGAGTTTTGAAATTGCCTCATTATTTTAACCGTGCGGGTTTTGCTTAGGGTTCGCGCAATAATAAATGGGATAGGACAAACTCCATACAATGTTTTTCAAAAAGAAAATACAATATCATGACAATGTTCCACGCCGCTGGGGCATTATACCAACCCTTGACTGCTATATCCTGCGGGAATTCATGCTCTACTTCTTTGTCCTGATCTTTGTCTTTATTATCCTGTTTATTCTCGGGGACGTATTCAACGATCTTTCAGACTTCCTGTCGGCAAAAGCAAAATTTTCCAGTATGATAACCTATTTTTTACTGAAACTGCCCGGCAATATCCGCTTTATCCTGCCGCTTTCGACACTGTTGGCATGTATGTGGACCATGGCAATATTCGGCAAGCACATGGAAGTCACCGCAATGCGAGCATCAGGGGTCTCACTGTTCCGCTGTGCCGGATCAATACTGATGGTCGGTCTGATTATCACCGGCCTAACTTTCTGGTTGAATGAGAAATTGATTCCCTATTCCGAGCAGGAAGCGGAAACTGTATTCTTCACCGCAACCAATAACCTAGATAAATTGATGCGTAAACGTAATATGCTGACCTATCGTAGCGATGACCGTAAACGCACCTGGCTGTTTAACTCATTTACCGATGAAAAACAACAACAAAATGTCATGCTGAAAAAATATCGCAACGATGGTACCCTTGAATGGGATATTATTGCGACCAAAGCCAGTTACGACCCTAAAAGCGGCTGGATATTTGAAGATTTAACAGTAACGACCTACAGCAAAGACGGTCTGATGCCGAAAAGCCCGCGCAAGCTGAGACGCTTGGTAAAATCGCCGGCAGAAGTCCAGGAAACCCCGCAAAACATCCTTGACGCCATCAAAGCACCGGAAGACCTGCCTTCGTGGGTAATCTGGAATTTACTGAAAAATGCCAAAAATATGCCGCAAAAACGAAGCAATATGTACTGGACGATTCTGTTCAACCGGATTGCATTCCCATGGGCCTGTTTTCTGGCAGTCTTCCTAGGGATTCCACTGGCAACAAAAAATGAACGTTCAGGCGTCATTCTGACAATTATCTCCGCAGTTGTCATTATTATCGCCTATCAGGTATCGTCCGAAATATGCCTGGTACTCGGAAAACGCGGCCACCTTAACCCAGCAATTGCCGGCTTGGGACCAACAATATGTTTTATTGTCTTCGGCTGGTATAACGTCGTCAAACAGAAAATCTGATAATGGCAAGATCACAAAGCAGGCATCACAAACTATTAGTCTTGGCAATCTTACCGCTGTTAGCGGTAAACGGCTACTGCCTCTGGCGGCTTAACCGAATTGCTGATACGCTTGACCTACCGCTCCTAGGCTCATTCTCAGATGGTTTTGCCCAGATAGCAATGATAATTTTGATCAACAGCATAGTAATCATGCTCCTGCTGGCAACAAGAAAGAGATAAACTGGAAACTGGAAGCTAGGAGCTAGGAGCTAGAAATTAGAAGTTAGAAGCTAGGAGCTAGGAGCTGGAGACTGGGGAAGGCTATTACCCTGAGTTCCACAGAGAAAAACTTTGTGCATAGTGCTTGAAATTTAGGTCTTTTGATGCGAGGCATCTTTTGATTCACTACGTGGTTTTCAACAGGCGGCAGTCCTCTGCCGCTTTAAACTCTGAGCATTATTGCTTGCGAATAGATTCTATTAAACTCAAAAGAGTTAAAGCGGAGGTGTGACATCCTGGGAACGCTAAGCCCCAGCTCGGCACAAAAGAGTAAAAAAGGAGTGTAACCCTCTGGCTATAAAAAAATTGTAATTTATCCCCGCCGTCAGGCGGTATAACCCAGACGAACGTCTGTCGTAATTTTTAATTAACTGGAGGTTATTATGTCTGAAAACATCTACAACAATGAAGAACGCGGTGAACTGCTCAAATTCATCCGAGCTACCATCTCGGCAAAACTTAATGACGAGACACCACCGCAACTGCCGGCACAGGACGGAAAACTTGATCGTCAGGGTTCATGCTTTGTGACTTTACATGCTGAATCCGGGGCACTACGTGGCTGTATCGGCAATATCGCCGCCTATGAACCACTCGGAGATAACATTGCCCATAATGCGGTAAATTCAGCACTAAACGACCCGCGGTTCCCTTCACTGACCGCAGGTGAACTTGAGAGTGTAGTAATCGAAATTTCAATCCTGACGCCAATGCATACCATAGATTCAATCGATGATTTTGAAATAGGCAAACATGGCATTGTGCTGATATGCAACGGTCGTTCATCAGTATTCTTGCCTCAAGTAGCACCTGAACAAGGTTGGGATAAAGCAACGACCCTAGCTCATCTAAGTTTAAAGGCTGGCCTGCCACAAAATGCTTGGCAGAGTGAAGATGCCAAATTCCAAGTATTCGAAGCAATTGTCTTTTCAGAAAAAGATCAGGAATAGAGATTTCCAGACAGGATTAACAGGATTATACAAGATTAAAACAAACCATGCTAAGTATAAAAATACTCGTAGAGGACGAAGTCAAACTCACAGGATTTGAACAAAATGTCCATCTTGTCATCCTGTCTAAAAAAAATTCGTGTCTTTCGTGATTTTCGTGGTAAAAAAAATAAAAACATATAAAATAAATGTGGTATAAATTAACAAATCTGAAAATTGACATTCGCAATATCCCTGAAACAATCAAGGATATTGATGCAGAACTTAAACCCTGTATTGCCAAACATTGTAGAGTATCAGAGAATGATATTGACAAATATGAGATTGTGGGCAAAAGCATTGATGCCCGCGGCCGACGACTGTCGTTTATCTATAATCTCAAGGTAAAAACAGCTGATTCGTTTGCTGCTGGAACGATGCTTACCCCCATTAGCGATGATAAAAACATTCCATACAATGAAACATTCACCCCCGCCCGTAATCTACCCAAAAATCCGGTAATTGTCGGCAGCGGTCCGGCCGGTATGTTTGCCGCCTATCAGCTGGCACTGTTCGGCTGTGATCCGGTTATTATTGACCGTGGTTATGATGTTGATACCCGCAAAAATGATCTTGATGCATTCTATGCCAGCCGTAACCTGAATGAAGCGAGTAATTTTCTGATCGGCGAAGGTGGAGCCGGAACCTTTTCCGATGGCAAACTTTATACTCGAACCCGCGATCCGCGTAACCGTTACATTCTTGATACCTTTATCGCCCACGGTGCACCACCTGAAATCGGCTATCTGAAACGTCCCCATATCGGTTCAGACCGCCTGCCGCAGGTTATTGCCAGTATGCGCCAACGGATTATTGAACTCGGCGGTAAATTTATTATGGGAACAAAAGTTTCATCAATTATCACCGACTCAAATGGCTGTGCTGGAGTAATACTGAACAGTGGCGAACAGTTCAGTGCGCCGGTGACGATTATCGGTCACGGACTTGGCGACCGCGCCTTGACCAACAGTCTGATTGATGTCGGAGTTGAGTTTACGATGAAGTCATTTCAAGTCGGTTGCCGCATTGAACACCCTCAATGGTTCATTGACCGCAATCAGTACGGGGTTAATTCGCGCCCTGCCCTGTTGGATGCGGCTGAATATAACTTGGTCAGCCGGCCGAAAGCTGACAGTGGCATTGCCAGTGCAACCACCTTCTGTATGTGTCCGGGCGGCACAATTATTCCCGGCATGGCAGATTCAGGAAGATTATCCACTAACGGCATGAGTAATTTTGCCCGTGACAGTAAATTTGCCAATGCCGCGATCATTGTTTCACATCCAGCCGACCAATACAGTTCACCAACTGCCGCCTACCAATTTCTTGACAGTCTCGAACAGCAAAGCTTCAATCTCGGCGGTAGCGACTATTCAGCCCCAGCACAATCCGCCGATGGTTTTATCCGGGCCGCCAAATCATTAACTGCAACCGACAGCAGCTATTCACTGGGACTGTGCTCGGCAGCGCTCCATGAACTTTTACCCAAAACTACCGCAGCAGCAATTCGCGCCGCGTTGCGCCACTTTGATCATAAAATGCCAGGCTATATAAAACATGGCACATTAATCGGCATTGAGACTAATATCTCCAGTCCGGTTCGCTTTAACAGAGACCCGGAATCGCTACAAAGTTCACTTAAACAACTCTATATTGCCGGTGAAGGTGGCGGATGCGCCGGTGGCATCATGTCCGCCGCCGCTGATGGTCTGAAAATTGCAGAGAAGGTGTTAGAAGCTAGAGATCGGACTGATAATGCCCCTCAAAATTTAAGGAATAAAAAATGGATGACTGGATAGAAATAGCGAAAGACCCTAAACATATCGCTCGCGAGAAAAAACGGGCTAAGGAGTTACGTAAAACTAATTGGTGGCAGGATCAACTCAATCGCGGCATCTGTCACTACTGTCATGAAACATTCAACGCTGATGAAATAACTATGGATCATGTACTGCCGATTTCCCGTGGGGGGAAAAGCAGCAAGGGCAATATTGTCCCCTGCTGTAAAGCGTGTAATAGTGAAAAAAAATACCTTACACCAGCCGAAATGATTCTCAGACAGCTTGAAAATTAGCATTTTTTATGATCATCTCAAGTTGGATTTAACATTATCACCAGAGCAACAAAGCCGCAACAAAAAACATGACAGCATCATTTGTCACAGAGAAAAACGGAATAAATTTAGTTGTGTAGTCGTTAAAGTGAAAAGCGGTGAAGAATCACCGCACTCCAAAATTATTTTACCGACATATAACGCTTATTTAACTAAAATTCACAAAATCCAACTAGAATAATTTACTTATATGCTTTTTGTGCTATACTACATATAATATATACAGGTGCAGTTGATGAATTACTAATTTAAGCCCATAAAAAAGAAAAAATATCTGATTTTTGAATATACTGGTAAAATGAAAAACCTGAAGTTACACTGGTACTCACTGGCATACAAAAAGAAGAATTATATTTTTCTCATTACTGCCACAACCCTGGAAAGTCAATGGAGTAAAAAGTCTAAAAAACTTATTAGCTGTATCGAAAGTTTTAAGATAAAATAACCTAA
The DNA here is from genome assembly GCA_021647315.1 of Victivallaceae bacterium. Classification (GTDB taxonomy): domain Bacteria; phylum Verrucomicrobiota; class Lentisphaeria; order Victivallales; family Victivallaceae; genus JAKIUY01. The sequence continues at coordinate 8,155 of JAKIUY010000043.1, read as the reverse complement.
CTAATAATCCTTAACTAATGGAGTAAATTATGAAAAACATTACAAAACTTGTTTTAAACACCCTGATGCTTAGTGCTATTGCCTTTACAGGTCTAGCAGATGATAACAAAAATCCTGAAAATCTGGTGACAAAACTACGGCTCTATAATAAAAAACAACCACTAACCACGGTTATCCAGGCTGATAAAGTTATTGTAGTTGAAAATAAAACCCTTAAGGACATCGGCGGAGTAATCCAGGTGGTCAAACTTAACCAAACCGAGATCAAACCTATTTTCTTTACCGCCGACAGCAAAGCGGAAAGTGTTTCAGGCACCCCCGACAGCAGCTATGCTATCTACCTCGACATCACCCATACGGATGGCACTAGAAAATATGGGGTGATTGCCAAATTCAAAACCGGCACTCATGACTGGGAAACGGCAACTAAAAGTTACACTCCAGAGAAACCGATTAAAGCTATCAGTTTCCACCTATTATTCCGCAAGCATACCGGGAAGGTGTGGTTCAAAAATATTGTTTTAATTGAGGATGCAAAAAAATAACTAACCACTCCCCCGTAACGGGGGTATAGCAATGGAGTAAATCATGAAAAATATTATAAAACTCGCGGTCATAACTATGATGCTTGGCAGTATTGCATTTGTCAGCCAGGCCAACAATGATAAAAAATCAGATAACCTGTTAAAAGCATGGCAGATTTATAATAAAAAATTGCCTCAGGGAACAATTATCCAGCCAGATAAAGTGATTGTCTGTGAAACCCAAACGGTGAAAGATTCCACTGGTGTAGTACAAACTATCACCCTTAATCAGACAGCAGTAAAAGATATTTTCTTTTCTGCCGAAAGTAAAGCGGAGAATGTTTCAGGCACCCTAAATAATGACTATGCCATTTACCTTGACATCACCCATACCGATGACACAAAAACTTATGGTATAACCGCAAAATTCAAAACCGGTACTCATGACTGGGAAACTGCCTCAAGACTTTATACCCCGCGAAAACCGATTAAACGCCTTTCATACTACCTGCTGTTCCGCAAACATACCGGCAAAGCATGGTTCAAAAATATCGTTCTAAAGGAAGTTAACAAATAATAGACAACATTTCGGTCATATCTTCCCAAAAAAACTGAATACCAAAGGTAATAAAGGTAATATTGAATAGCTGTCACAGCTATTCAATATTACCTTTAATTTTATAAATTTAAAACAACCCGTTACGAATATAATAACTATATTCATAATCAGAGGCAATTGCCTCACAAAGGGCTCACAAAAAAGATAACTTAGAGTTTTTGCTTGACTGCGAACCGTTGCTCTGCGTTACGAAAACATTTATATAATTCTACTATGTAAACACTTTCGTGCCTTTATCAACAGTCCGCTTTTGGCGCAAAACTCACTAATTTACTTTTGAGTGAACCCAAAACCACAAGGAATTTCATAATGGATTATACTCCAGAAATTGAAAACATGGTATGCGTATGCAAAGGACCGAACAATGGTCCGGCACCAATACCAGAAGAAGGGAAATGGGTTCAGGCCAAAGAGGTAAAAGATATCTCCGGTCTAACTCATGGCGTTGGCTGGTGTGCGCCTCAACAGGGCGCATGCAAACTGACCCTTAACGTAAAAAAAGGTATTATCGAAGAAGCCCTGATCGAAACAGTTGGCTGTACCGGCATGACTCATTCAGCAGCCATGGCAGCTGAAATCCTCTCAGGCAAAACTATTCTTGAAGCTCTGAATACCGATTTAGTCTGCGATGCGATCAACGTAGCAATGCGGGAACTGTTCCTACAGATTGTCTACGGTCGTTCACAAACTGCATTCTCTGAAAATGGTCTGCCAATTGGCGCGGGTCTTGAAGATCTGGGCAAAGGACTGCGCAGTGTTACCGGAACCATGTATGGCAGCAGTGCCAAAGGGGCTCGCTATCTTGAAATGGCAGAAGGTTATGTCGCGGAAATTGGTCTGGACGAAGATAATGAGATCATCGGCTATAAATTTGTTCAGCTCGGGATTATGATGGAGCTGATCCAGAAAGGCACCGATGCCAATGAAGCATTAGCCACCGCTACCGGTACTTACGGCAGATTTGCTGATGCAGTTAAAACAATCAACCCAAGACACCAGTAGGAGGTCTCAAATGATAACTTTTGAAGGTTATGAAAGAAGAATCAAGCCGATTACTGCGGCTCTTGAAAAATATGACATCGCGTCTCTTGAAGAAGCTGAGACTATCTGTAAAGATAAGGGGCTCGACATTGCCAAACTTGTCAAAGACGTTCAGCCAATCTGTTTTGAAAACGCCTGCTGGGCCTATATTATCGGCACAGCTATCGCCATCAAAAAAGATTTGACGGTAGCGGCTGATGTTGCAGAAACTCTCGGTGAAGGTCTTCAGGCATTCTGTATCCCAGGTTCAGTTGCTGATGATCGCCAAGTCGGTATCGGTCATGGTAACTTGGCAGCAATGCTGTTGCGTGAAGAGACTACATGTTTCGCGTTCTGTTGCGGTCATGAATCTTTTGCGGCGGCAGAAGGTGCTATCGGGCTCGCAATCTCGGCTAACAAAGCACGTCAGGAACCATTAAGAGTTATTCTCAATGGTCTCGGTAAAGACGCGGCTCATATTATTTCACGAATCAATGGTTTTACTCACGTCAAAACAGCATTTGACTATAATACCGGCGAACTGTCAACTGTATTGGAAAAAGCCTATTCAAAAGGCGACCGTGCCAAAGTACGTTGCTACGGTGCTGATGATGTGCGTGAAGGTGTTGCTATCATGCATGCTGAAGATGTGGATGTCGCAATCACCGGAAACTCAACCAATCCAACCCGTTTCCAACATCCGGTAATGGCAATTTACAAAAAAGAGTGTGGGCTGAAAGGCAAAACATTCTTCTCTGTTGCTTCCGGTGGTGGAACCGGCAGAACATTGCATCCAGACAACATGGCAGCCGGCCCAGCCTCTTACGGCATGACCGATACCATGGGCAGAATGCATTCAGATGCCCAGTTTGCCGGATCTTCATCGGTACCAGCTCACGTTGAAATGATGGGACTGATCGGTATGGGTAACAACCCGATGGTCGGTGCGTCAGTTGCCGTAGCCGTTGCCGTTGAACAAGCAATGAAGTAAGGCTTGGTACTTGGGAAAAACTAGCCCTAAACATATAAGCCTTTGATTTTCTGTATGAAAGAAATCAAAGGCTTTTTTATTTTTTACAGTTGGGGTTGCAAGTTTTAAGATTAAACCGTAAATTAAATGTTTACGAAAACTAATGTTCAAACCAGGAAAATACAGCTAGGATGACATTTAATTATCAGACTATCACTAACACAAGTCGGGCAGCAATCTCAGCGGTTATTCCTCAGTATGAAACTGTGCTTATCGAAAATCTCCAGGCTATTCTTGATCGTTATGAACGTGATCCGGAATACCACTTTATTGACACTAAACTCAATATTATCACCGGACAGAATTTTTATCCAGCTGCCGCTGGTGAAGAGTTCAAAAGTAAAACAGTTATCTACTCATGGATTCAGGGACGCGGCATTGAGGCACTGACCGGCCATGCTCAATGGTTACCATCGTGTTCAATTATCGACGAAGCGGAAAAAACTCAGCTGATTACCCGTATAAAAAAACTATTAAGTGAAGTAGTCACGGCGATGGAAGAGTGTCGGGCGGCAAACAATAGACAACTGTTTTTCTGGATGCGCCAGAATGGGCAAAATTTGACAACCAACGCCAACAGTCAATTAATTGATTGTAACACAATCCCACCACAAAGCAACTACAGCGACCTATTTTATGCCAAAGGACTGCTGACAGCATCAAATTATCTCAATATGCCGGTAAAGTTTGCAGAAGCCGAACTCTATCTAAAAAAAGTGATCGAGGATATTCAGAACAGTAATTTTATATCAGACCAACAACCGTTCGATATAAAAAATAGAGTCGCACCAGTTGCGGGTAAAAATATCCAGGGACCGTGGATGATTGCCCTCGGCGGTATCGCCCTGGGGATTGAATATGGCGAACAGGAATACTGGACAGCTAAAGCAGAACAGTTTATTTCGCACATTATAGACGTTCATATCAATACCAACGATAATGACCATTGTCAACGTTATGATTTCTGGGAAGCGGTTGATAATAGCGGCAAGCCATGGGTGGAAGACAACGGCACCATCATTTGCGATCCGGGACATGCCTTGGAATTCATTGGCTTATCGCTGAAGTGCCTGTTGAAAATAGAAAAACTAAATGCAAATGTACAGGACACCGAAAATTGCTCTTTGCGCTCAGCAAGCGCAAGCTACGAGTTGCTTGAAAAATGCCGAACCCACTACCCTGCCCTGCTCAAACACTTTTTTGCTTTAGGTTTTAATCCACAGGCCGCCGGTATCTGCAAAGCTTATGATCTGAAATCACGCAATGTAATCAACAGCGACATGCCCTGGTGGAGTCTACCTGAAACCATTCGCGCAGCAACTCTGCTGACAAAGTTCAGTTCAGAAGCTGAAACTGAAGCTATGCGGGTAATCAGTGATGCCTCAAACGCCTTTATGAATAAGTTTATCAATCCTGAAGTTCATCTAATGGCCTGGCAGACCCGGAATATTGCTGGCAACCCAATTGAACTAATTCCAGCAACCCCGGATGCCGACCCAGGTTATCATACGGGACTGAGTATCATAGACTTCATCAAAACCTGGCAGGAAAACTGAACATAACCGGCTTCGCCGGAACTTTTTTTGACAGGATTAACCAGCCGTCGCTCTTCGAGCTATGGCGAAACGCGCAAGATTGACAAGTTTTTTTACTTTATCCTGTTTTATCCTGTTTTATCCTGTTTTATCCTGTTTTATCCTGTTTTATCCTGTTCATCCTGTCAAAATACCTACCCGAACGCAGTAACAGATGAAGCACAGCGTAATAATTTTCCTATTGTATAAATATATCACAGATGGCGCAGATTAACCCAGATTAACCCAGATTAAAACAAAACTATTGACTGGGGGCAGAGGTCCGGAAAATGAGAATACCTCTATTTACTTTTGTCCTGTTTTGCTAAGTATTTGTCAATCACTTTTTTCAGCTCTGCGCCTTGCGGTGATTTTGGGTAATATTCTAGCAATTTTAATATGTAATAGTTCGCCTGGTCATATTGGCGGGTTTTTAATGATATTCCGGCCATGCTTAACAAAGCACCATGATCAGTCGGAGATATTTTCAGTAAATGTTTGAAATACAGCTTCGCTTTTTCCGGCTGCTTTTGCATTAACTGGATTGCCCCGAGCGCTTGGAGTGCTTTACTGTTTGCCGGTTCCTTCTTTAAACAACGTTTCAATTTAAGTTCAGCCCGCTCAAGCTTGCCGCGTTTGACCAGGTAAACACTGTAATTATAAAGCAGAAATGGTCGATTCGACCACTTTTTTTCAGCTTGAGCAAAATATTGACCTGCGGAATTAAGATCACGCATCGCCATTGACAGTATCCCCAGGCTGACATAGGCTTTACATGAATAGGGATTCAACTGAAATGATTTTATAAAAAAAGACGCGGCACGTTGATACTGCCGGTTCTTCATATAAACAACGCCAAGCCCGTAATAGGCTCGATCCATTTTGTCGGAGGCCTTCAGGGCTCGGATAAAACATTTTTCAGCAACGCTGAGCTTGCCCTGTTGCAGGTACATTTCACCTAGAATTACATCCGCTTCAGCCCACTCCTGCAACCGATCATATTGCGGGGCGGGGACAAAAACAATTGCTGCTGCAATGCCCAAACCAGTCAGGGCTATTGCCAAACCATGCCATTGCCGCCATTGACGAACTGCTGAGAAAAGATAACAACTGCCCACTCCAGCTAACAGTGCCACGGTAGGAAATATGGCGATCCGATAACGTCCACTGACAACTGTCAATGTCAATGCAATCCAGAAACTAAACAACAAAGCAAGCAAATAGCGGTAACGGAAAACAAGTTCCCGTTTACGAACCACAGTGAACAAGCCAAATAGTGCCATGACCATCACAACGCCACCGCTCCACCATGTCCACCGTTGAAACGCCGTATAATAACGTAACGGTTCCAAATCAGCACCGGAGGTCATTTCACGATAATTCCAGACATAAAGCGATTTGTTGCCCAGTAGCTTTAACCAGCCAAACGGATTCTCAGTGATGTACTCAAATGATTTTTTGAAATAATAGTGATCGACCGAAATATCTTCAGCTACTGCCGCCTGCCTGCCTGCCTGTTGCAAACGTTCCCACGCCTGTCCCGGTCTAACATAACACCCCCCGGTAGCTTCGCTATTGTTGCCAATAAAGAAATTAAAACCGCTATTATGCTGAACCGCAAAACTTCCCCCCGGAAGTTGCGCATTATAAAGCGCCACCGGCAACACAATCGTCATCGCTGCAATTAACATTATCACGACCGGTAAAGCAACAGAAAGCCAGCCATATTGGTTAATTTTACCATCAACATTTTCATGACGATTACCACAAAAACATTTCATTCTGCCAAGCACCATAACAACCGCCGCCGTGCCACAAAACAGCGCAGATAGCGGATGGCATATTATTGCCAGACCGCAGCCCAGACCGGGCAGAATATACCACAGCGCAAGCCTGACATTTAATTTTTGATTAACTTTTTCTGATTTCAACTCAGCAAGGTAAAACAGATAAAGAGTAATTGTAAGCAGCGGCAACAGCAAAGTTTCACTGATAAGTTCACTCTGGTAAAAGATTAACGGCGGATAGACTGCGGCAAGAATCAGCATTCCCCATGCACCCCAAGCTGACTTCAATTGATGTTTTACCAGCAAAAACAAAGGGAGAAATGCCAGTAAACCAATTATCCCCTGTACCAACCTTATCCAGTAATAATTCAACATACATAATTTATATAATAATGCTAGAAACCATGGGTAGAGCGGAGCATGAAGTTGCGGGAGCAACCAGAGCCATTGACCTGAAACAATCGCCTTTGCCCAGCTGTCATATTCAATCACATCGGGACCGGCAGGGCAGGCAAAAAGCGGCAGTGAACTGAACTGCTGAAGATATAGTATCCTCAGCAAAACACCGACACTCATGACGCCGATAACTCCGGCTAATAATTTTCTTTTTGACATACATCTCTCTGTTAAATAAATATAACCGGCTTCGCCGGAGCTGAAAACCCATTATTTTCAAATTAACATATAATTAATAATCCTGTAAGAATTTCTTTAAAGAGCAACTAAAATAGAGCAAGATGCTAGATAAGTCAACTCAACCGAGATTTTTTTCAGCATTAAAAACCGAAATCACAGTAATACAAAAGTAGTCCTGCGTCCTCAACATGAGATATTAAGCTCGACAGCGCCTCGCCCTCCAGCATCAAAACCCACCTTAACAATGGGGGCGAAAGTCCCTTGAGCCGCATTACCCTCAGACTACTTAAAATGATAAAAAAACAATGCTCCAGCCTTTCACTCGATTACTTTTGGCGGCTGTATCGGAACTCCAAAGGTGAAGCGGGGGGAAATAAAATTATCTACATTCCTGATGATACTATCAAATTTAGCCAAGTCAATATCAGATTGTTTTTTATTGACTTAGAATATGTTAACTTGAATGAAAATGTTCTCAATAAAAAACATTACAAAGCCTTCCTTTCTATTACAACCAATGATGGACGTTTAGGGTTTTTCCTGAAAACTTCAAGCATCCAGAACGATTTATTCCTCTTTTTTATTTGCGAGACACCTATGTTATGTTCGGACATGATGTAACAGAAATTTCCATGCCATCGCCTAAATCAAACCCGGATTTAAAGTCATTTATTACAGCTAATCATCACAATACTCTAATAATTTGCCTTCTGGTTAAGACTGATACTCATGCTTATCTAAATTTTTGTGATGATTTTCGGTAATCGTCATATTGAGGGGCTTCGGGGACGGCTTACCGCTTCCCAACCTTTCGCAATGCGGCATAAGTTAACATGCTTAAATACGGGTATATTCCCTGACGGTAATATGCCCCCGTATTTTATAATCTCATTTTTTAGCAATTGAAGGATTCTCATTAAGACTACAATTTTCTACATTACCATTATTTTTAATTAAGTCAACAT
>JAKIUY010000042.1 GCA_021647315.1 Victivallaceae bacterium | reverse complement strand
AACAAACTTAACGATGTATTTATCATTGTGGAGTCCTCCTTTTTTTGAGTTACCGTAATATACTTTACGGATAAGGTTGCTCCACTCTCTTTTTAATCTTTTTTAAAAATTGTTAGGACACATGTGAGAACATAATGGATTTCATCTGTTTTATTGGTGAAATTGTTGCTATCAATATAAATAAACAAGCTAAATTGTAAAAATAAAAAAACTTTATGCCCTGAATAGAGTGGAGGCACTGAAAATTGAACTGAAGTATTATAGTTGAATTGCTCTGGAATAATTACTGGTCGATGGTGATGATTTGATGTTGAAAATCTGCTATTTTAATATATTGTAACTGTTTAGTGCCTGAACGAAAATGCCAATTGTTTTATTTCGGCTCAAACCGCACACTAACGGCTTCAAATCATAAGCCACAGACCGCAAGGGTATGCAACTTATGATTTAAAACCATTATTGCACAGTTTGATCTCGAAATTAACTTAATTGAGAGGTTCCGTTCAGACACTATTTGATTTTATTATTGCAATCGTTGTTTAATATATTAGACCCTTAGTCGCGAAGTCTTGTTATTTTTTTGCAAGAGTTTGGGTTTTACTTCCGCTTCCGTAGCGACGCAGGAGCGGAGTTTGAAGCGGCATCTGCATTCAGGTGCCACCTGATTAGGATTTAATGATGAAAGAATATGATTTTAATGCGATAGAGAAAAAGTGGCAGAACTACTGGGAAGTTAATAAGACTTTCAAGACCGAAGATAATTTTGATAAACCTAAATTCTATGCGTTGGATATGTTCCCATATCCCAGCGGGGCTGGGCTCCATGTCGGACACCCTGAAGGTTATACTGCAACTGATATGGTCTGCCGTTACAAACGGATGCGCGGGTTCAATGTTCTGCATCCCATGGGCTGGGATGCCTATGGGCTGCCGGCTGAACAGTATGCGATTGAAACCGGAACCCATCCGGCGGTAACGACCGAAAAAAACATTAACACTTTCCGTCGCCAGATCAAAGCACTTGGTTTCAGTTATGACTGGGATCGTGAAATTAATACCACCGACCCGAAATATTTTAAGTGGACGCAATGGATATTCACCCAACTTTATAAAAAAGGTTTGGCTTATATTGATGAAGTACCGGTGAACTGGTGTCCGGCACTTGGTACTGTGCTGGCGAATGAAGAGGTGATTGACGGTTTGAGTGAACGCGGCAATTATCCGGTTGAACGTAAACCGATGCGCCAATGGATGTTGAGAATAACTCAATATGCAGAACGGTTGCTGGATGACCTTGAAGATCTTGACTGGCCGGAAGGCGTTAAAGAGATGCAGCGTAACTGGATTGGTAAATCTACCGGTGCTGAAGTTACCTTTAAAATTGACGATCATGATGATACAGTTACGGTCTATACTACCCGTCCCGATACCCTGTTCGGTGCCACCTATATGGTATTGTCGCCTGAACATAAACTGGTTGATACTTTTACGGTGTCTGAACAACGTGACGCAGTGGAGGCATATCGTACTGAGGCCTCGCATAAAAGTGAACTTGACCGGACGGAATTAAATACTGAAAAAAGTGGTGTATTCACCGGAGCTTATGCGATTAATCCGATCAACGGTGCTAAACTGCCGATCTGGATTGCCGATTATGTCTTAATCAGTTACGGTACCGGAGCGATTATGGCTGTACCTGCCCATGATGCCCGTGACTTTGAGTTCGCTGAAAAATTCAATATTGAAATTAAAGCGATTATTGCTCCAGATGTTAAAGCGGCTAAAACGGCTCAGGTCAATATTGATGATGTGCTGGCTGGTAAAGCCTGTTGGACCGGTGATGGTAAAATGATTAATTCTGCCAATGCTGATGGCCTTGATATTAACGGTATGGAAGTTGCCGATTCAAAACGCACCACGACCGAATGGCTCGAAGCGCGTGGACTGGGTAAAGGTGCGGTAAACTATAAATTACGCGACTGGCTCTTCAGTCGTCAACGTTATTGGGGTGAACCGTTCCCGGTGGCACACATGGAAGATGGTTCTATTAAATTGCTTGACGAATCTGAGTTGCCGCTTATTTTGCCTGAAATGGAAGATTTTAAACCTTCAGGAACCGGTGAATCACCATTGGCCAACGCTGCCGAATGGCTCGATTATACCGATCCGGTTACCGGGATGAAAGGACGGCGTGAAACCAATACAATGCCGCAGTGGGCCGGTTCATGTTGGTACTACTTGCGTTATATTGACCCATTGAATGATCAACAGGTGATTGCGCCGGAAAAAGAGCAGCATTGGATGCCGGTCGATCTCTATGTCGGTGGAGCTGAACATGCCGTATTGCACTTGCTTTATTCAAGATTTTGGCACAAGGTGCTCTATGATATTGGTGTGGTGTCAACCAAAGAGCCGTTCCAGAAACTGGTTAATCAGGGCATGATTCTTGGTCTTTCGCATAAAGATTCACGTGGTGCGCTGGTTCCGGTAGAGCTGGTCAAACACTCTTCAAGCGGTGCGGTTCATACCGAAACCGGCGAAGAACTGACCGAATTTCCGGCAAAAATGTCCAAATCACTGAAAAATGTGGTTAATCCTGATGATGTGATTGCCGAATACGGTTCGGACAGTATGCGGCTTTATGAAATGTTCATGGGCCCGCTCGAAGCAACTAAACCGTGGAATACCAATGGCGTTGAAGGTGTTTATCGTTTCCTCAAACGTTCATGGCGAATGATTGTCGATAGCAAAATAACTGACGAACAACTCAGTGGCGAACTTCTGAGAACGTTGCATGCGACTATTAAAAAGGTCACAGAAGACTTGGAATCAATGTCATTTAATACAGCAATCAGTCAGATGATGATTTTTGTCAATGAATTTTCAGGGCAGGGCACGATGTCGCGTGAAGCGGCAGAAATATATATTAAACTGCTCGCGCCATTTGCACCGCATGTTTGCGAAGAGCTCTGGGAAATGCTTGGTCATGATACAACTTTAGCCTATGCTGAATGGCCTGAGTATGATGAACAGTATCTGAAACTGAATGAAGTTGAAGTATTAGTTCAAATACTGGGTAAACCTAAAGCCAGAATTATGCTCTCACCGGATGCCTCGAATGAAGTTATGGAACAGACAGCATTGGCGAACGAAGATATTCAACAGGCTATAGCCGGTAAAACTGTTCGCAAAGTTATCTGCGTTCCGGGTCGTCTGGTAAACATCGTCGCCAACTAATCAGGTGGCACCTGAAGGCAGAGCAGCAAAGCCGCAAAACAAAAACTTTTTTTACCACGAAGAAAAGAAGAACACGAAGATTTTCAAATGCAGAGAAAATCACCTGTTTGCAAATTTAGCTCAATATGATATTGTATATTCATAGAACTATTCAATTCAAAATTAGAGGTGTTTAAAATGTTAGCTCAATCACAGGAAATTTGTAATAAGGCGTTGTCACTGCCAGCTTTTGAACGGATAGAAATAATTGAAAATTTATTTTTCAGTTTAGATTCAAAAGATGAACGAAAAAGAATAGATCAACTTTGGGCTGCCGAAGCTGAAGACAGATTAAATGCCTATGAAAAAGGAGAAATTGAAGCTATTCCTGCATCAGAGGTTTTTCAAAAAATTAATCTGTTACGAACATGAAAATAAAATTTCTGAAAGAAGCAGAAATTGATCTTCTTGAGATCGTCAATTTCTATAATGATAAACAGGATGACTTAGGGTTTGAATTTTCTGATGAAGTTACAAGAACAATTTTGCGAATTGAAGACTTTCCTTCAGCTTGGCCTAGAATATCCCAAAGAACAAGGCGATGCCAGACCAATAGATTCCCTTATGGGGTAATTTATAAAAAATACAGTGATAAAGTCTTAATTATTGCAATAATGCATCTTCATTCTGAACCTAATTCATGGCGAACAAGGATAAGAATAAACGACTAGGTAACTTTTAAATTAAGGAGGTAAAAATGTCAAAATTTAGGCGACCCACTAAAGAAGAATTGCGAGATATAGACGAAGCTTATGGTTTTATTGCTCCTCATAAAGATAACCTTGTAGTAGAAGGTTATCAAGGTGTGATGCACGGTCTATCTACTGCAGGGCAAGGTTTTGCATCTACCATTGATAAATTTACAGGAAAGACTAAAGTCAAAGAAGAACTAGAGGACAATTTAAGGTACCACCAAGACTGGAAGCCATATCCATCGTATAAAGCTTTAAGCATGCATCCTACTGATATATCACGCACTGTAGGTACAGGTTTGGGGGTTGTTCTACCGACAATAGTTATTTTTATTATTTTATATCTTTTTTTGAGAAAAATAATTACCTGTGATATTCCTTGTAAAGAATGCAGGCATAATATTGCTAAATATACAAAAAAATGTGCTAATTGTGGACGTATTTATTGTAAAACTTGTTTGGCCAGCATTGATAAAGATACAATGATTTGCTCTGATTGTGGAGCTATCTACGGAGAAAAACCTAAACTGGATAACGTTACAAGATTAGTTATTTTTTGTTTTATGATTTTAATTTTAATTTTTTGGATTATTGGGTTTTGTACATCTTTTGGCGGTATAATAGTTTATGTTTCTGCGAATGTAGGTTTTTTTGTAATTTTGTTTTTGATGTTAGAGAAATGGACTAATTTGCCTCTAGGGTCTTCAATTAAAGATGCAAAAATAAAAAAACAAAAAAAAGATGTTTTGTCAATTGTGGCAGTTGATGAACTTGAATCAGGGAAGCTTAACAAACTTGCTTGGTCTCAAGCGTTTAAAAAAGCCAAAGGTGATGAGCAAAAAGCTAAAGCTATTTATATAGAATTAAGAGAAAAAGATGTTTAACTCTTTATAAGCTAAAAAGATTTAAACAATTACTGTTGCTAATGGTATGCTTCGCAAAAAAACACGAAATAACGGTTAGTAGTCTGAAGAACTTTTGGTAGTGTTAATCATGAATGCTACCCTGAATCTAACTCTCATGATGATATATAGAAACTATATTACTCCGGCTTATAACCAGCTTGCATTTTTGATTATTGCCTTGCCTGGGACCGCGGGCGTCCCGCCCGCATAAAATGGGCGAAACGCCCATTTTAAACCGCTGGACTTATGCAGGGTGATTACCGGCCGGAGTAATATAATAACTTGTTAGCTGTGAAAGTATTACTTTTTTTAGGACTATTTAACGGTATTAAACAAATGCTATCAAAAAAGTGTTGCTTTTTTGATAACAACTGTTATCCTAAAGGTAACAGTCAAGGAGGGTATGATGTTGTCTAAGCTATTAGGTTCGAAATGTCGAGCAGCGATATTAAAAATATTGTTGCCGATCCACGGATGATTTCCTTGATTCATAATTATTGTGACAGCTGGTGTGAACGTTGTGAATTTACTTCACGTTGTGCTGTTTTTGCGATGGGCAGGGATGATGATAATGATCCTGAAGCCATGGATATCAATAATAAAAAATTCTGGGATAAAATGAGTAAAATATTTCAGGACACATTTGCGATGATTCAAGCGCGTTCAATTGAGTTAGGTATTGATATCAATGAACGTGATCCTGAATTGGAAGCAAGACCTGAACGTGAAGAGGCTCATAATAATCCAACGGTTGAGTTGTCCCAAAAGTACTTTGAAATAGTCACAGAGTGGTTTGAAGATAATAAATTACTATTTGAAGATAAAGGTAAAAAACTTGAAGCCATTCATCGGATGGATGTGCCGGGCTGTAACCCTGAAGCTGACGCTATATCGCTGAATGATGCGGTTGAGGTGATTAATTTCTATCAACATTTTATCAGTGCAAAAGTTTATCGGGCATATATAGGGCGACGAGATGATCATTTAGCTGAAGAATATGATTTTCCGAAAGATTCAGATGGTTCTGCCAAGATCGCGTTGATTGCGATTGATCGCAGTATTGCTGCTTGGGTTGTTTTGCTCAAAAGTTTGCCGGATGTTGAAGATTCGCTTCTCCCCCTATTGGTTCAACTTGAGAAAATCCGTAATGAGCTTGAAGCAGCATTTCCCGATGCCTGAGATTTTATCCGTCCGGGATTTGATGAAAAATAGCATGGCTGTTTCTTTCAGGTGTCGCTCCGCTCGACAGCGTCGAAACCGCCTCTTTTTACGCTTTAAACAGGCAGTTCCAGTTTTAAATCTATTGCCAGTTTTGGCAAAACTGGCATACTTATTGTTCAATAGTCTGACAGTAGTTGCTGGAGCGTCGTGGTAAATTTCTTGATCATTGTTTCGCTGGTATTATGCCATAAACTTATGCGTAAAGTGGAATACCCGTCATGCTTTTTATACCCCATCGCTGGTAAGGTTTTGCCGGGGTTGTCGGTTTCTGCCGCACAGGCGGTGCCGGCAGAAACGGCGATGTTATGTTCTGACAGCATTCTCACCAGCACAGCACCTTGGAATTCGGGGAGCAGTAGGTGAATGATATAGGGTGAAGAATTTTCTGCCGCAACAGTAAAGGTTAGTTTGTTTCTGTTCGGCAGAGTTATTGATGTCAGCTCCTGACGCAGTTGACGGTTCAGATTGGTTATTGTTGTTAAATGTTGTTCCATATTGGCATAACAGCATTGCAGGCTATTAGTCATGGTTAACTGCGTCAATGGTTCTGGGCGACCTAAAAGGTAATGACGTTCGCGTAAATCTTTGAAAAATGTTGATAATTTCGTGCCGTCCGGTAGCACTTTGTTGCTATATAACATTGCCGCGCCGCCGGGGCTGCCGAACTTGTGTCCGGAAATGAAGCAAAAATCGAGCTCTGCTTCCTGCCATGGAATTGGAATTTTTCCCGCGGATTGAACTGTATCAACTAGAAGTTTGGCTTGTGGAGCTTTATTTTTAACTGTTTTGCTGATTGTCGGTAAATCCTGAATAATACCTGTTTCACTCTGAATGTGATGAATTGCGACCAGGCGGGTATGTTCGTTCAATAAAGAGTCAAGGTGTTCAATATCTATTTTCCCACGTGGAGTTTTTACTAGACATATTTCAGCTCCTGTATGGGCTATTGCCGCTGTTAAAGCGGGGTGTTCAAGGTCAGTTGTGATAATATTGCCACTAGAGAAATAGGGGAGGTGTAGTACGGTACTTAGCAGTGTAGTGCCACTGTCACCCCATAACAGAGAGATATCGTTGGATTTGCCGGTAACGGCTTTGATTATACTATCAGCAGCCTGGTTTAAAAGATTTCGGGTACGATATGCGGCACAATGGATGCCTTCTTGATTACCTGCCACTAGTGGGGCAGTTGCGGTCATGAATGCCAGACTTGTGGCCTCTATCGGTACCGCCGCTGCGTTATCTAAATAGATTAGTTGTCTGTTGTTTGTCATACAATCCATGCCTCGGTTCCGTAAGATGATTGTGATTCCATGACAATATTACCGTCACCGCCATTTAATTTGTCACCCTGCCATTTCTGTGGTTTTTTTATAATATAGTGTGATGTCTGGGAATATTCATTGGCGTTACGAATAATATGATCCCAATAATTACGTTGCCAAATGCGTTTGTCGTTTAAATTCATTATTCCGTTTTTTATTGCACCAAATAAATGATGATGATTTTCGGCGCAGATGGTGATAAAATATGCACCGGTGCGGGCATAATCATATCCTTGTCGGCGAATTGAACGGCGATGATGCTTGTTGGGGGCGTAGGTCATATTATCACGGCGATTTAATTATGAGTTAGATTTATTATAATTTTTCTTAAATTCCTCAATCAAATCGAAACCGCAATCTGTTTTTTTTTCATTAATGAATTGGATAAATGAATTGAGGCGTTGGCGGAATTGTTCATCAATAACATGTTCAACCTGACAGGCAATTGTTTCGGAACGTTGTTTTGAACACCCGAGGATTTGATGAAAAAACTCTTCAAGCACATTATGACGTTCTGCCAGTTCTGTGGCTATCTTGCGCCCTTGCGGGGTCAGTGTGATACTTTTTCGCGGCTGGTAGTTTATCAGATTTTTTTCCGCAAGAGCTCGCATCGCCTCTGTTACCGATGCCATGCGAATATTAAGCTTATCAGCAATCGCTTTAGTATGGGCGTGGCCATGAAACCGGCAGAGCTCATCAATTGTTTCAAGATAAGCCTGTTGCTTTGAGGTTAATTTAACTGTAAAGTCGTTATTCAACTGTTGCGTACTTCCTTTTTTCTGTTTTCAGCCTGTGATCGTGCAGATGCCTGTTCAACTGCCATATCATCTTTTAATTGTTGTAGCTCTTCAGCTGTAGAGGCAGTTTTAAGTTTTTGTTCATAGGTGATTGCTATTTCCGCCAGTTTTGCTTGACGTTTGCTATCAATTTCAGCAATTTGTGTTTTTTTCTCATCACTTAGTTCATTCAAATTGCCGCCACTGCGTTCCAATGCCAGTTCCCATGCACTTTTCATAATTTAATTACCTTTTAAACCATTAATGCTTTACATATATTGTTTACGGCTCAAGAGACTTTCGCCTCCCAGCGCATATTGTTACATTTCGTATGTTATACCGTTTTGCGATCTGAAAGCTATTAAAAAGCTGTGCGACTGAACTTGATAACGCGCAGAAGATTAGCTAGAAGAATACACTTGTGTATTAAATTTTAACCTTGTCGTTTTCCAGATATTCGGTAATGCGTAAAGACAATTCGTTTTCGCTGATTTTAATAATTCCCATTTCGCGGATGACGCTTTCAGGAGCATCAGAGGCATGTGCGGTATTCACCATGATATCATGACCGAAATCACGTCTAACGGTACCGCCCGGGGCTTTGGTTGGATCGGTTGGACCGAGAACTTTACGGATTTTGGCAATCGCGTCTTTGCCTTCATAAATTAATACCATGCACTTGACCAATCCTGGATCATCCAACTCTGATTCGGGGCAGTCTTCCGGTCGACGACCAGACATGAACTCGATGATATTTGAGAACTGTTTATCCGCAAAACTGACGCCGATAGTTTCGGTCAATTTTCCCTCCGCCCATTCAGGTAATTTTACTCCGAATTCTTTCTCAAGCAGCTTATAAGCTTTTTTGCCGATGGATGGCGCCAGTTTTTCACGTAACGCATTCTTTACCGGGGCGTAAAATTCTAAAGCATCAGCAACTGGCATTTTATGAATTTTAGCTGCAACCATTCTGAGTCCGGTAAAACTCAGCATATCAATAACATTACCCGGTTTGGTGCTTGGATGACGCCAGTTGTCAGGCTTGATGATAACCAGAGTTCTTTCAGTGCCGTTTGAACAGGTGACGGTGTTGTCGACAATATTAGTGCTTGAATTGGCGAATTCTGCAAAAAAGCGCATTTTTTCATCCGCATCTTCCATGGTCGGCGGAGTCAGTACTGCCGGTTCGAAATAGCGAATTTTCTTGCCGTCCTGAACTAGGTCTGAATAGGTATCGCGAATTGTTTCACCGGTAATCGCGCCGTCCTGATAATGTCCAACCCGTGAACTGCCAATTGGTCCGACAATGTTAAATAGTTTTTTACAGGCATTTTTACCACGGAACAGTAACATCATTATCCGGTGTAGTTTGCCGTCTTCACGTTCTGAAAAATTCTCAAGTACATAGTTGCTCAGCAGTTCAGCATCTTCAATATTGCGTTTCTCAACGGTTTTTTTGAGTAGACCGGCATATTCTTTGGCGCGTTGATTGTCAAAGGTCAATACCTGTGCACCCACCAGTTCCAGGTCAGTTCGTGATAGCAGACGGGCAATAATCCCGCCGGTGCGTGACTTCATTAACGAATAAGGGGTTATAAGCACATAAGAGAGTTCGATGTCAGCCATGATTTATTCTGCTCCAGATAAACATACCGCAAAATTGGCAGTCTATATTTTGTTTAATTCAATATTTATATTTTAAAATCTAAGCTGTTTCTGAACTCCAGAAACAGTAATGAACGTTGTTGCCAGACCATGCAAAGCTTTGCAGTTTTATGCAATCGTTTGGGTAAAAAGTATTATACAGCCTAAATTTAGTTAAGTAAAACTATAATGGAAAAATATTCTCAAAAATAGTAGAGCTATTTTGTAATACCTCACTTTAATTTTTACACATTGCGTTTGGATGCATCGTTGCCCCAGTATGACAGTTCTTTCAGGCTGTCTTTGGTTGCTTATGACAGTGCCACGTGACTTTGAACGTGTCTTACAGGAGCATCTGTCTTACGAAAATTAGAGTAAGGTACGCTATTTCTCAGTCATAAATTTATCGGCTATCTTCATAAAGCGCTTATCTGTTATTAGTTCTCTGACATTTTCCGCTTTTAATAAATTATCTGCTTTCAGTGATTCAATATTCTCTTTAATCTCAGGGTCATCAATGAATATTTTTATCTTGGCTCCCATGGTTGCCATTTTCTGCGCGAACTGTTTTTTATACTCTTCGTTATCGACACTTCCTGAAGCATCTAAAGTTCTTACCTGCTCCATCAGTTCATCATCATCCATGACCGCTGTGAATTTTTCATTCGCTAAAATTTTATCACTATCACCGGAAAGAAGATCATCCATAAAAGATTTATCAGCAAGCATCTCACGCATTTTGGGGTTCTTGGTAATATTATTTACATTGTTCAGCGATGTTTCAGGCTGGCTTATAAGGCTGGCTATTTGCAGCGCTTTGGATTTTTCAGGCACCAGCTCATTAATTATTATATATGCGCCCTGGAAAACTACCCAACGACTGACTTTAGCTGAAATACTCCCTTTTATAGGTGGGACTAGATCTTTCATCGGTGAGACTCGCAACAGTTTATAACCCCATACTGTGACTGATGCCATAATAAGCGCGACGCTGAATTTTATCATTGCGCCGGATATTCTGCTTGTTGTTGAAAGTTTTTTGCCGCTCTTCTTTTCGTTCTTTTTCTTTTTGGAAGCAAAATACCCTTTTGTTGAACTGAAAATAAAACTGACAATAAAAAATACTATCATACTGCCGATAACCATTGAGATAATACGGGGCGAGTCATATTGGTCATGGATTATATCGCCGACTGCCGGTCCCAGTAAATAAGCACCGATGTAAGAACAAATCATACCGGCAAGTGCTAGCGCAGACAATAAAAATCCATTTTTAAAGCCTGTAAACGCACAGTACCCAAGATAAATAAGCACAACAATATCAATAATAAAGCTCGCCATTTTTTACTCCAGCGTCAACTGTTATTCAATAATGATCCACTTCATCTTCATATAGTATAGTTTACCACGATCTGCATGTTTAGCAAGTTTTTTGGGCGGAAATGAATTCCGCCCCTACAGTGATTATTTTTTGATTTTCCAATCCAATGCACCTACTGGACATTTTTCGATACATTCGCCGCACTCGCTGCAACTGTCCGGTAATGGCTGTCCGAATGCTGCTTCGACTTTGGCACTGAATCCACGTTGTTTGATGCTTAACAGGTTTTCATTAACGACCTCTTTGCATATTTTAACGCAGATACCGCATTTGATGCATTTCATGCGATCATGAATAATTGATGGATGACGGTTATCGTAACCGGCTTTGATTTTTTCACCTTTGATCGCATCCGGCTTGGCTCCATAACTTTCTGAATGCTCTTTCAGCTTACATTCATCACGCGAGGTACAACTGCATTCAATACAGCGTTCACCCTCTTTCATCATATTCTCTTTAGTCAATGTCCGGCTGACTTCATCCATGGTATGTTTGCGTTCAGCAGGTGGTAGAAAATCAAATTCAACCCGTGGTTCATCTGAAATATCATTGCGCAGGAAGACCAGATCATCGATCGCCATGTTGCGCCAGTGGCCGCGTGAAACATTGATTGGATCGGCATGAACCGTGGTTGGATCGATATCGGCCAGATAGGCGGCTATAGAGTTGGCGACCCGGAAAGCTCCGGCAACCCCTTCGACAACCGTTGCCGCCCCTGAAATACAATCCCCGGCGGCAAAAATATTATCATTGACCTGTTGGGATATTTTATCGGCTTCGACATCGCCCCAGCGATTGGCTGGAATTGTTGCGTCAGGAATGGCGGTTTTCTGCCCGATAGCGGCAATTACGGTATCAGCTTCAACTTCGTAGTCACTGCCTTCAATCGGCACTGGACGCCGACGCCCGGAAGCGTCCGGTTCGCCAAGTTCCATTTTGCGACAGGTCAGGATCAGACCATTTTCGCCTTGACGCAGGCTGACCGGTGCGGTGAGGAAATTAAAGATGACGCCCTCTTCTTTGGCTTCAAGGATTTCAATATCTTCTGCCGGCATCTCTTTTTCCGTCCGGCGATAAAAACACTGGACATTATCACTGCCGAGTCTGACGGAAGTTCGCAGGCAGTCCATTGCGGTATTTCCACCACCGACCACAATGGTACGTCCTGGATTTTTACCTTTCCAGCCATTGCGGGCGATTTTTTCCAACCATTCAATACCGGGTGCTGCAAGCTCTTCGCCTTCAGTTCGCATTGAACTTGGTTTCCAACAACCAACTGTAATCGCGACAGCATCAAAATCTTTTTTCAGTTCATCAAGCGTCACATCTTTGCCCAGTTCCTGATTACATAATATTTCAATACCGAGTTTATTAAAATGGTTCAGCTCTTTGTCCAGAATATCTTTAGGCAGGCGGTATTCTGGAATACCATAGCGTAACATCCCGCCGGGTTTAGGCATTTTTTCATAGATAACGCTGGCAAATCCCTGCATGCGCAGGTAATATGCCGTTCCTAGTCCCGCTGGGCCGGCTCCGATAATGGCGACTTTTTTGCCATTAAGTTCTGGTAATTCTTCCATATACTCTTCGTAATGCAGGTCGGCCGCGAGCCGTTTAAAGTCATTGATACAGACCGCGCCACCTTCACCGGCAGTGATGTTTTTGCGACAATCAACTTCACAGAATCGTGGGCAAACCCGACCGATACTCATGGGTAACGGAATACGGGTTTTGATGATTTGCAGTGATTTAAGAAAGTCACCGTCGCGTCCAGCTCTGACATAGGCCTCTACATCAGCATGAGCCGGGCAGGCAATTGTACATGGTGCTTCGCAATCACCGTTATGTTCCGAAAGCAACAGATCAAGCGCACTGCGGCGCATATCGCTTACTTCAGCACTTGATGATTCATATTCGCCACCATCAGCTGGGCAGGCGGAACATGAGGGCAGAAAGCGCCCACTTTTGATATCTTTAACCACGCAGACAAAACATGAAGTTGTCCGGGATATTTTTTCATTATGACACAGGGTTGGAATTTGAATTCCGGCATCCCTGGCAATTTTCAGGATAGTTTCTCCTGGTGCGGCACTGAGTTGTTTGCCGTCAATTGTTACTGTTATATTAGCCACTGTAGTATCCGTCTCCTTTCTTACATCTGAAAATGGTGTCTTTGGGACACACTTCAATACAACTGTTGCACCTGGTGCAGAGCGTGTTGTCGATTACAAAATCATCACTGACCGCATTGACTGGACAGTTTTTAATACACAATTTACATTTAATACATTTGTCCTGTTTGATCTCAACATCAACCAGAGCAGGGCATTCTAATGCCTCACACTGTCTGTTTTCAATGTGGGATAGATATTCGTCTTTGAAATAGCACAGGGTTGCCAGTACCGGATTTGGCGCAGTCTGTCCCAGGCCGCAGAGTGAACCGCTTCTGACCTTGGTTCCCATATCTTCCAGGAAGTTAATATCAGCTATTTCGCCAGCCCCGGCTGTAATCCGTTCGAGGGTTTCAAACATTCTTTTGGTGCCGACGCGGCAGAATGTACATTTCCCACACGATTCACGGTGAGTGAAATCCAGAAAATAACGTGCAGTTTCGACCATGCAGCGGTTTTGGCCGATGACAATCATGCCGCCTGAGCCCATAATTGCACCAAGTGATTTCAGTGAATCATAATCAACCGGGGTATCGAACAGTTCGACTGGAATACAACCGCCGGAAGGGCCACCGGTTTGAACTGCTTTGACGCTATCGCGGTCAGCACCGCCTATGTCAAAGACAATTTCTGCTAGCGTAATGCCCATTGGCACTTCAATCAGTCCGGGATTCTCAAGGTCACCGGCCAGCGCAAATAGTTTGGTGCCTTTACTGCCTTCGGTGCCGATTTTAGCGTATTCAGCTCCGCCTTCAGCCAGAATAACCGGCACGTTGGCGAATGTTTCGACATTGTTAATCATTGATGGAAAATCATTCCAACCTTTATCGGTTGGGAACGGTGGACGGAAACGTGGCATACCACGTTTACCTTCAAGTGAAGCGATCAGTGCAGTCTCTTCGCCACAGACAAATGCCCCTGCACCCTCTTTGATAATAATTTCCAGTGGCTTACCGTTGATTACATTTAATTTGCGTTCGTAGGCTTGGTCGATTGCAATCTTCAGGTTTTTTATTGCCAGTGGATATTCAGCCCGGCAGTAGATAAATAGTTTATTTGAGCCAGTCGCATAGGCAGCAATTAACATCCCTTCAATCAGCTGATGCGGTACGCTTTCCATAACCGAACGATCCATAAACGCGCCTGGATCGCCTTCATCGGCATTACAGATAATGATTTTTTCATCCGCCTCTTTAGAGGCCATAAATCCCCACTTCATGCCGGTTGGAAATCCACCACCACCGCGCCCGCGTAGACCGGAAATTTTCACTTCATCAATAACTTCAGCCGAACTCATAGCTTGGGCTTTTTGTAACGCCTCATAACCACCATTGGCGATATATTCATCAATATCGGTCGGTGATATTCTGCCGCAGAGCCGGGTTATTTTAACATTTTCTTTAGCAGCTCTGATTTCAGAGATCCCAAAACGGCTCGCTTCGCCTAAGTTAAAAATATTATCAATTGTCGCCTGTTTAGTATCAGTGACGCTATAAAAAATAGAGCCAGCGTCAGTTTCAACTTCAATCAGCGGTTCAGCATAACAGTGTCCGATACAGCCGACCTCTTCGAGTGGAATACCGTTACCGTTAGCTTCGAGTATTTTGTAGAGTTCGTCCGCACCGGCAGCAATACCGCATGATGCCATACCAACTTTTATCTTTTTTATCCTGTTGCTCATTTTTTGCGGTACTCCTTCAATATTTTCAAGGTCGCCTTACGATCAAGGTTGCCGAATACTTTGCCGTTAACACTCATGACCGGTGCCAGACTGCAACAGCCCAGACAGGCTGCGGTTTCCAGTGAGAAAAATCCATCAGCGTCCGTTTCGCCGTCAGCTATTTTCAGTTCGGTGGAAATCCAGTCGAGCATCAATGTGCTGCCTTTGATATGACAGGCGGTGCCATCGCAGACACATATTTGAAATTTACCCGGTTGGGTGCGTTTAAATTGGGCATAAAAAGAGACAACTCCTTCGACTTCGACCACTGCCATTGAAAAATAATTAGCAGTTGCAACGATTGCTTCGTCGGCAATATAACTGTGTTCAGCCTGAATTGTCTGCAGACCTTTAATCAGGTTCCCCGGATTTTTGTCTATCTGCTCTAGGCAACTGTAATCTGTACTCATAGAATCTCCATATTTTGTTACCGCAACGGTTTAATTGTGACTACCATTTATGGGTATAGCTAAATTGTTTCGTTCAGGTACTATTTAAATTTAAATATGTTGCAAACACAAACTATAATTATAGCATTATTAGCCATTTTTTCAACCTAGCAGAAGGTGATATTTTGGTTCATCATTAAAGGGCAGGTTTAATTTGAAATCATCAAGCAGAAGGTGATATTTTGGTTCATCATTAAAGGGCAGGTTTAATTTGAAATCATCATTAAGGGACAGGTTGAATTTGAGGATATTTTTCTGATTGGGGTTGCTATTGTGAAAAATGACCTATGTTTAATTATAGTGACTAAATTTTATTGAAGGTGATTAGATGCGGACGGCACGGCAAAAGGTTATCGGTAAAGGTTGTTATTATCACTTAATGAATCGGTTGGCTGGGTATAAAAATGACTATCCGTTCAGTGATGTTGATCGTGAACATGGGATGCAACTGGTGGTTAATTTTGCGAATTACTATTTGTTGGAATTTATTTCGATGTGCTGGATGGGGAATCACTTTCATATTGTGCTCTATGCTCCAAGTAGGGATGAACTGCCTGATAATAAAACTATAGCTGAACGCCATAATAGTTATTACAATTACCGATTGGATAAAATGATCGATGCTGGTAATAGTATTGACTGTGCGTTAGTTGCAGAAAAAATGATCGATATTAGCCGTTTTATGAAGAATTTTCAGCAGGCTTTTGTGGTCTATTACAATCGAGCTCATGAACGACGCGGGCATTTATGGACAGATAGGTTCAAAAGCGTTATTCTTGACCGAATGGGGGCCTTGTGGAGCGCAGTTAAGTATGTTGAGCTCAATCCGGTTCGAGCAAAATTGGTGAGTGATCCGGCAGATTATAGACATTCAACCTGGGGTTGGTTAAGTGGTAGCGGGAAACATCTTTTTGCCGATAATTTTTTCAAGCATATGCGGCATTGCAAAGAGTCTGTAGCCAACTGTAGTATGCAGGAGCTGGTTGCGGTATTCAGGGGAGAATTGGGACGAATAATAGCGGTTGAAACTGGTATCCGTGGCGAAGAGTTGGATCGGGCGGTTCAAAAAGCTAAAAAGGGGGTTAGTATGCCGTTGCGTTACCTAAGACGGACTCGGCACTGGACTGATGGTGGGATTATTGGGTCTAAAGAGTTTATTTTTAATACCGCAATGCATTTTGTCAAGGAGAGGGATAAATTGCTTAAACGGCAGTTAAGCTGCGGGGAAAATGTTAATGGGGAGTACTTATACTGTTATAAACGGCTTATTATGTCTAGTGGTTAGTCCTGTGTATAAATAAATGTTCCCTCAAGTTTTGAAGTTATTTGTCAGCGTTTGATAAATCGGTAAATCTTTCCGTGCTGCGTCTATCTAGTAAGATAACTCTTCTAGGCAGTCTTGCGTTGTGGGTGTCAGCACAAGGTATTTGAAAACGCAACGTTAGATATCACAGTAATCATAACTCACATCTTTCTACTTAGCCGTAAAATAAAAAGTCCAAATTAAACTCCCTTTTAATGTGGGATCGGCATCCCTGCCGGGAAGAGAACTGTAATTTGCAGATAAAGATTAAGTTTGCGACGATGACGTTGCTCCCACGTTGCAGCCCATTTTTGAGAGAATTCTATTTGGACTTTTTACTTTTTTATGGTGTGAATAATGAGTAATTTATATGATATATCAAGTCATTAGCTTTTGATTTTTAGCAATAGCACTCTATTCTATATTTTATTTTATTTTCCAGTAAAATGAGTATATGAAAGTAAAATGAGTATATGAATAGGATAACAAGTTTATGCTGTATGATTTTCATAATAATTGTTATTATAGTTTTTGTATTTGTAAAGATAATTCACCAATTGGTTTTAGAATTGGCGGTAAAATGAAACGTGGCGCATTCTGCTCTTGCTTTGAATGCGGACAACAACTTGCGGTGACCAGGATGCTGACATGATTTTTACTGATCACTTTTTCTCTGTAGAATTTTTAGAGATATTAGGAGAGGATTTCAGGCAATTACGAAAGCTGGAAGAAGATACTAGAACAGTAGTTCATGCGTTTATGCTTCATGCAAAACAATATTTTCCTGAAGAATTCTTTATCGTGATTAACGGTGAAAGCATAGAGGAGAGTGCAAAAAAATTACTTAGCAGTGTAAACTTAAAAGCGCATGATTTAAGTAATATAATAGGAAATTTATATAGATCAGAGCTCGATACGCGAGCAGGCAGAGCTGTCTAATTGAACGCCATTTTTTTGCCCTGCAAAGCGGGGATGTTTGGTAGCCACGGTGCGGTGGTATACCATTAAAAAAATAACCAAGCTCCGCCCCTAAATTTATTTAGTGATTCTAAATAAATTTAGGGGCGGGGCGACATAAAAAAGATGGCGTTCAATTGGAGCTTAGCATGGAGCTCTGATAGATATAGGATTATAATCGGGAGGTTCACAGTGAAAGGATTTGGGAAAAAGCGGGCGGCACACCTGAAACTGGGTGACTACGGGGAAAAAAAAGCCCGGCAACTACTGCTCGGTAAGTCTTATGCTTTACTGGCTGGAAACTATAACTGTTATGCCGGTGAAGTTGATCTGGTGGCTAGAGATGGTGCCGTGTTGGTTTTTATTGAAGTCAAGACGCGAAGTAATACTACTCGTTCTAGGCCCGCGAGTGGGCTCAGACTTAAACAGCAGCAACGCATCTATCGTGCCGGAATGCATTACTGGAATGAAATTGGTCGGGTGGAGGCTGTTATTCGGTTTGATCTAGTCGAGGTTGTTGTCGGTCGCTATGGCGTTAAAGAGCTCCGGCATTGGCGCAATCATTTTTCCAGAAAGACAATTTTTTAACCTAATGGGAAATTGTATTTTTGACAGGATAACAGGATAAAATAAAAAATCCTGTCAATCTTGTTCATCCTGTCTGAAAAAGTTCCGGCGGAGCCGGTTATGTTCACCTAATAGGGAATTGTATTTTTAGGTTAAATCAGACGAATAGGGGGCAACTCTCGATGAGAGTGCCCTGTCGTTGGTGCGACAAATGCCGGCTTTATCAAAGCTTGGCACTACAAAGTTCCGGCGGAGCCGGTTATGTTCAATTCAGTACTATTTAAATTGGTGTGGTTTAGTTGATGATGCGCAGAAAATTAGCTTTACTTTAAAACGAGAAAAATCAAGACGATTATTAGAACGGTGACAATAAGTCCACCCAGCAACGCCATGGTAATCAGCATATTATTTTTGCTGGTTATTTTTCCTATCAATTTTCCTGTGTCAGAAAGCGGTACGATAGAAGTAGTTGTACTGGTTATTTTCGGTAATGTTGTGCTTCTTTCACTTACATTACGGTTGGAATAGATGCGTTTGCGGACTTTATAAGGTTTCAGGTCTTCAATCAGTTCTTCACCGTTCTGGTAGCGTTCTATAGGCTGACGTTTCAGCATTTTCATCACGATATCGCTAACCTCAATTGGAATATTACGGTTTACCTTGTGAGGTGGCACCGGATCGTTTTTCAGCCGTTTTGCTCCCATTTCACGTTTTGTTTCGCCGTCAAAGGGAATTTTACCGGTGATATAGTGGTAAAATGTTGCTCCAAGACTGTAGATGTCACTGCGGATGTCCAAAGGTTTGCCTGTCAGCTGTTCAGGACTGATATATTGTACGGTTCCTAATACCTCGTCGTTATCCGGATCAAAACTGTAGTCGGCATGAACTGCAAGTCCAAGATCCATTAATTTTGTTTCGCCGAGTGAATTAATCATTATGTTGTCCGGTTTTATATCACAGTGAACCATTTGGAAAACTTCCCAGGTATAATCCAGTGCTGAGGCGACTTCACGAATGACGCAGATAGCTTCTTCAATCGGAATAACTCCGTCACTATCCAGGCGTTCTTTTGTTGTTTCCCCATCGACATATTCCATGGCAAAATAGTATATGTCTCCGACATTGCCGACGGCATAAGCCTGGACAATATTGGGATGATTGAGCAATGCCGCCTGTCTGGCTTCTCGCAGAAAATCGGCAATTGATGAGAATTTGGTTGAATGTTTTTCTGAAAGTATTTTTACCGCGGCAGGTCGGGCGAATGATATTTGATCAGAACGATAAACAATTCCCATGCCACCTTGACCAACCTCTTCACGCATTATAAAGTCTGCAAGAACGGCTCCAGATGAAAGTTTTGATGTAGGAATAGAGACTGTTTTGTTGCAGTTTGTACACTGGGTTTTCCCTGTTCCAAGCTTAACTGATTGTATTGAAATAAGTTTTTTACAAACCGGACATTCAAAATGCATTTGGTCTCACCTTTGCCATTTGAGTGGTATTGAAATTATGAAATTATCAGAAACCATAGTATACACCATAAAAGGAAATATTAAAGTAAAATATAAGTTTTTTATTATGAGTTATTCAAAAAAACGGCAAAAATAGCATTGTCATGGATTATGGGGCAGAGGACGATTTGAATTTACCGATTTTTACAGTAGGTTTACCGGAAACAATAATTCTGTAATTATACAGTGGGCGGTTTAAAACTTAAAACTGACAGTATGAATATAATTCGGAAATAAAATTAATCTATTTTGAGGAAATTTAATGTTTGTAAATGTTATTGCCATTGACGGTCCGGCTGCATCCGGTAAAAGCACCGTCGCGTCACTATTGGCCGAACGTCTCCATATACCATATATCAATACCGGGAATATGTATCGGGCGATCACCTGGAAAACCTTGCATTGTGGGATTGATCTGAAAAAATCTGGTACGGCAGAGTTGAATACTATGCTTGACCACACGGAACTATTTTATCAGGAAAATTCTAAGGGTGAATTTGTGTTGGTGATTGACGGTGCCGCACTTGGTGATGAGATAAGAACAGCTGAAATTGCCGGTTTGGTTAGTACGGTTGCCGCAATGCCGGTGGTGCGGGCATGGTTGCTTGAACGGCAGCGGCGAATGGCCGAACTTGGACTTATTGTCATGGAAGGGCGTGATATTGGTACTGTAGTTTTTCCTGATGCTGAATATAAATTCTTTATTACTGCAAGCCCGACGATCAGAGCTCAACGGCGTTTGCAGCAGAGTGGAGAAACGTTTGACGGGGCGACGTTGAAATCCGTTGCCCGTGATATTGCTGAGCGTGACCGCATTGATTCAACACGAAAAATCGCCCCGTTGCGGCAGGCTGAAGATGCGCATTTGATCGATACAACGGAATTGACGATTGAACAGGTAGTGGAACTGGTAGTCAGTGAATTAAAAATGTAAGTCGACCTCCGGGCGGCGAGCAGACATTCGTCTGTTGAATAATGTGGGAGCTGACCTCCGGGTGGCAAATTTTTACATGGAGATATGCAGTGAAAGTACATGAGATGAATTATCGGGTATGTTATGCTGATACTGATCGGATGGGAGTGGTTTATTATGCCAATTATCTGGTGTTCTTTGAACGTAGCCGGACAGAGTTTTTGCGGGATGCTGGATTACCCTATGCCGCACTTGAAGCAAGTGGTGTAGCTTTGCCGGTAGCAGAAGCGCATTGTGAATATAAAGCTCCGGCAAATTATGACGACTTGCTGACTTTTAAAAGCTGGCCGGAAACGATAAAAGGCGCACGGGTGAAAATGGCATCAGAAGTATGGCGCGGTGATACGTTGCTGTGTCGTGGTTATGTCGTTTTAGTCTGTGTAAACAAGGCTGGGCGTCCAGTCAAACCACCGCAAGAACTGGTCGCCGTTTGTAATTAGTGTTTATTTGTGGCTGAAGATAAAAATGGAAGACTATTATGGAAGAAATTATTTATTGTTGTAAACTGACTGATGTCGGTAATCCTGATCTGTTGCCGGAACTGCTTAGTGCTATGGAATATGATTTCAGTTCATGGGTTGACCGTGAAGGTGACAAGTCATATCATATTCTCTATTTTTCAGTTGCCGGACAGGAGCTTGCCGCAGCCGAAAAACTTTCTTCATTACAGGAATCATGGCAGGATATGGGGATTGAGGTTGATGATATCGAAACATTCTTTATAAAAAAAGAGGACTGGGCGGAAGTTTGGAAGAAGTATTTTGATATTATTACGATTTCAGAACGTCTAGTAATCAAACCCAGCTGGCTTGAGTATGCTGCTACACCGGAACAGGTGATTGTTGAAATTGATCCGGGCATGAGTTTTGGTACCGGTCAGCATGCGACAACCTCATTCTGTCTGAAAATGATTGATCGTCTGGCGGATGATCCCGAAGTAAACTCCTTGCTTGATGCCGGGTGTGGTTCGGGGATTCTCTCAATCGCTGCAGCTAAACTCGGCTATTCGCCGATTCACGCTTTTGATATAGACCCGGACGCGGTAAAAATTGCCAATGAGAATTTGGCTGATAACGCTATTAATAATGATATTGTCGACCCCGTAACTGTTCCCATTGATCAATTCAATGCAGACTGTACTTTAACCTATGATTTGGTGGTCGCCAATATTCTCGGACATATTTTAGTTACAAACCGAGAAAAAATCTTTAATATGGTCAAACCGGGTGGTTATCTTATTCTAGCCGGTATTCTGAGCACCGAATTCAAACAGATGACTGGAGTTTTTCTTGACTTAGGGCTGGAAGAAGAATTCACCTTCACCGAAAAAGAGTGGACCAGCGGCCTGTTCAGACGGGTTTGATAAAAAAACAGCAGTTTTCGCCAAAGGAACTTTGGCCATATTTATAGTGTCTCAGTACCATAAATTATTTGATTAAGAAGATATCTTTTACTTTTATGTCAAGTTTTGTGCCGTTTTTGTACTTAGCTTCAGCAATGACGAGCTGAATATAACTTAGCTTTGTCCAGGCACCGGCCGTTTTTTTTGCTTTTTTGATCATCTCCGGTATCGAAATCTTGGCTTCATGCCATTTGCCGTCTTCTTTTCCCAAGTCAAGTACATAGTCGTACTTGGCACCGTTGGAGTGAAAGTTCACTGAAAAATGAGTCTTTACCGGATTTTCTCTGTTTGAACTTATTTTGTAGTCAAAACGCAGATATTTAAATTTTGCTAAGTCAATAGTTTTGCCAAGTCTAAATCTAAGGCGTGGCCAGCCTTTGAGATATTTGCCTTCCGGATTGCCTTTATGGTCTGCTTTGTGATTAACGGTTACTTTGAAACTTAAGACTTTGATATTGTTATCTGTTACGATACTGGCTGAATCTTCTTTGGTCTGATGTTTCCAGCCCGCGTAATCATTTTTACTGAAACTGACCATCGCGTCATCCTGATTGTCAGTCGCATTGACGGTTCCAATTAGTGCCAGTGATAAAAATCCTGCAAGTAGATAGTTTTTATTCATGTTATTGCTCCGTAATGATGTTTATATTTTAATCTTCAATGTAATACAGTTACAATAACTGGTTTAATAAACAAAGCAAGCGTTTTAGATAATTACGAATTCTGTTACTCGTGCATAGCGACAGATGAAATAATTACGTTACTCTTTTTCTATTCAATATTGAACGTTCGATGTTGGACGTTCAATCCTCCCTTTTTCCCGTCTCCGGTAATACCAATTTTAATTTTTTCATTATATAATTCCTGTTTTAGGGGCCGAGCTGGGGCTTAGCGTTCCCAGGGTGTTGTAGCCGAGCTGGGGCTCAGCGTTCCCGGGGATGGATTCGGGAACCCGCAAGAGGCACCCATACAATCGTTAATGACTATTTCCACTGTGTTATTTTTTTGATTACAGCTTCAGCTTCGTAGCTGTTTTTTACATCATGCATGGCGAGCCATACTCCTTCCGGTTTCAGGTGTTCCATTATAGTGTCAAGTTCACCTTGATAGGCATGAAGTTGAATGCCCTTGCCGGCTGCTTGGCACTTTTTATAGATATGCAGCCAGTCGGAGGCGCGACCGTTGCCTGCACCATAGACCCATTGAATGGCATTTAGCTCTTTGATGCTCAACAGGCTGTCGAGGTGACGCAGTGCGTCCGGTCCGTCGAGATGGTAGATTGCGGCATCAAGCTGGCGGCATTCTTCAGTAATGCCCGGCAGGAAGATATCATCAAACATTTTTTGGGAGATCATGCAGGAAAAATCATTGCTCGGTACATACCATTTTTTTGTTGAGACAATGCCGGCCCAGTTGGTTGTTGCCTGTTTATTGGCTTGGAGTTTATCGTAGAAAAAATCAAAGATCTTGAAATATTCCTTGCCGACCCAATCGGCAAGGGCTTTAACTTTTTCAGGAGATTCGATCATATCAAAGTTCAGATTCATCGGGTCACGGAATGCGGTAATGGCATCGCCGCCCGGGTGGAAATCGGTCAGCCCGACATAAAAACGGTTTTTGCCCATCTCCAGCAAGGTGTCGGTCAGTTCGACCATCTTTTTGAAGTAGAGATTATCTTCGGAGAATTGCAGTTTATCAACTTCATCCATGCTTTCCAGGTTGGGAATTGCCCAGCTGGTAGTTGCGCTGTATTCCAGTTCCATGCCGAAAAATGCACTTAACACTTCCGGGCCGAGATTTGGATTGACTTTAGGCAGGGCATCTCCACAAAATTGAGTATTCATCGTGCCGTAGAGTGCCTGTTTTGCAAAATATTCAGCATCAAACCAGCGTTCACGGTGACTGTCGAAGGTTTTTTCTGCCGGAGCCGGAAACGCGGCATTAGGGCAGGGGAACTGCATATTGACTACTGGGCGGTCGATGATTTCATTATGCCAGAAGGCATCCTGGCGTTCGATACGTTGTTCCCAATCTTCGATAAATTCTATCGGCATTAATGCTGATCTTTTCATATTTATTTTTCCTTTGTTAGAACGGACAAAGCGGACAAAGTTTGCTCTTCCCAAGCCCCCAATTTGTATTTATGTTGTTTTATGATATTTTATTATATCATTGTTTATATAGGGTGCAATGATAAAAATGTTGCAATATATATAGAAATGATGCATTAAGGTCTGTTTATGAATAATTTTACTCAGGAATCATATTTAATTCGGTCGGTTCGGGTGGATACTGTACCAACTGAGATCTATGTGCCATCTATTGGCTGGTTTAAAAGTCGTGGTGATTTTAGGTGGAATACTTTTTCGTCACAGATCGCGGTGCATTTTATTGTTGCCGGCAGTGGCGTTATGGTTTGTAATGGGGTTGAATATTCGGTGTCGCAAGGTGACTGGTTTGTTTTCTGGCCGGATAAACATATTAAATACTATGATTTTCCTGAAACTCCATGGGAGTATTATTGGTTTTATTTTGATGGCGACAATGCCGTCGATACTTTTTCCGCTATTGGTCTGTCCCCGGAATATCCCCATCTGAAATCTTCCCCGGACAGTCGGTTGTTTCTAGCGGCACTGCGCCATGCGATAACCCGGATTAATCATAACCGTTATTCAGAATTTTACCCGGTTAGCCTCGCCTGGCAGTTGTTAGATCTGTTGAGTATGGAGGTGAATCGTTCATCAAGCGCAATTATACCCGTGCCCTGCTTGGCTGAAGATTGCCAACGCATTATTGAGAATAGTTTGGAACAACATCTCAATGTTGATGAATTGGCTAAGCGATTACAGGTAAATCGTTCGACTCTGTTCAGGGTATTTAAACAACGTTTCGGTATGTCGCCAAAGAGTTATATTGACAAACTGCGTTTTGAACTGGCCTGTAAATTGCTAAAAAAAAGTTCTAATACCATCAAAGAGGTTTCCTATGCTTGCGGTTTTGAAGGACAGCACTATTTTTCACTGGCATTTCGAAAACGTTTCGGTATGTCACCAACGCAGTATCGTGGAAAAGATGAAGTATGAATGCAGAATAAAGAATTTAGAATAACGTGTGTATCTTATTTTTTAGATCACACATTATTCCTGATCGCGTAATCTTTCAGGAGACGTTTGAGTTTTCAGTACTAGTCCTTTACTTTCGGTTTTTATAGTGATTTTTTGGTGCAGTATCGGCGTAATTGAACAGAATGGTAACTGGAATCACTCCATTAGGGATAATATTTATCAGGCCGAATTGACAACTTCCTGTCTTAGCATAATTTATTAGTCCAAGTTGAACTTCAGCGTCATTAGCGATGTTGACCATGCCTAACTGCCAACCATCTTCTCCAGCAGAAAAAATATTCACCATACTGAGTTGAAGTCCGTAAACATCTTTTGCATGACAGTAGCCAAATGCCATTTGTACGCCATTGATATGTTCGGTGGCAGCACCGGCAAAAGCGAGTTCCAAGCCGGTAACTTCGCCGATGCCGGCGGAAATTGGAATCCCGAATTTCCATCCGTTAACGGTTGAATCCCATGAGTAAGCCGGAAAATTGTACCATATGCCAAGCTGAAAAAATTCAAAACGATGATGACGCGTTAGAATGTTTTCCTGTTGTTTAGGCTTTTTCTTAAATGACATAGTTTTCTCTTTTGCCGTGAGTTGAGTCGTCACGATTATCACTGAAACTAATAAAAATATTAACTTTTTCATATTTTCCCTTTTAGACTCTTTTAGATTTCAAAATTTACCTTTTCACGTTCTGATGCCGCGCTGAGCAGTAAACCGAAGGCAAGCATGGTAGCCATCATTGAGCTGCCACCGTAACTTAGTATTGGCAAGGTAATCCCCGTTGGCGGCAACATGGTGACATTGACACTGACATGCAGCATGAATTGAAAGGCAAAAAGCATTCCCGTTGCCATAATAAATACCTTTCGCTCTTTGTTATTATTAACTTTTATCGCAATAATATAGACAATAAATACTAAAATAAGCATTACAAGCAGTAACGGTGCTGAACCGATAAAACCGAGGCTTTCGCTAATACCGGCAAACATGGAATCACTGTGCGGTAACGGGAGATAGGAATTTGTCCAATAGGCATTGCCGGTGCCGGTGCCGAAAAGACCGCCACGGGCAATGGTAAACTGAAACTGCCGGATATGCCATCCACTGCCCAAAGGGTCACCGTCGGGGTTCATGTAACCTGAAAAACGTTTGATAAGGTACGGGTTTTTCATACAGAAATATATAATGAACGGCAAGGCGATAAACGGTAAGGCTAGAATGTAACGCAGTTTTCCGCCGAACAGCCAGTAAACGATGAGAAAGCCAGCGGCATAAACCAGCACCGTCCCGAAGTCAGGCTGAAGCGCGACCGGCAGCATCCACATTACCGCAGCCAGCAACATATAACCGAAGCGCTTGGTTCCTTTGGTGGTGCTGGCAATTGAGCATAGCAGTAACAAATAGATTACTTTGCCGAACTCAGATGGCTGAATCATACTGTTGCCGACCGCGAACCAGCCGCGCATTCCATTAATTTTCACACCGATCATCAGTACGGCAATCAGTGGCAGGTAGGCGATAATAGCCAATCGCCAAGCGTTGTCAATATAAAAATCAAACGGAATGCGTGATGAGAAAAACATTACCATCAAACCGATGGTCAACCAGAGCAGCTGGCGTCCGGCAAAGTAAAACGGAGCTGGAGAAAAGGAGGTTGACGCATATATTGCCATGCAACCCCAGAGTCCCAGCAACAACAATAATATTTGGACAAACAGTTCCAGCAGTATTACCGGTTTGCTATCAGTGGTGTCCCTTTCCGTAAAAAGTTTTTTAATCTTTTGCAACATTATGGTTTTCTCCCCGCATCCTTCAACTCAGCACAGCTTGATGATAAAATAATATCTTCACCGGCCTGAGCTTTCTTTTCCAGATGCCAGGTGCCGTTGATGAAATTTTTGTGGCGGTCAAGCATAACGGTATAAGTACCGACTTTGCCGGTAAGTGTTTCGTCGAATTGCAGCTCAATTCCGCTGATTCCACGTAGCAGGCTGTCGCTCATTTTAACTTTGCCAATGATTTTTTTTATTTCTGGATAGTCAACCACCACCCGTTCAGTGCGCGGAATGATTTTCAGATCCGGGAATTCATGAATTGTCCGTTCCAGTCCGGCAATTTTATTCGGAGGTATATTGTAGTATATGACGGTATATGATGGTATCGAGGAACATGATTTGATGTCAGGGAAGATGTGGCGTAATTTAGCGTCAAGCATTTTTTGAAATTTAGGTAGTTCCGGTGCTTTGAGCAGTAATAGGTCAAAAAAACGTTCAGACCAGGCTAGCGGAACCCCGTTTTCATCTAGGATACGACCGCGTCCGGCTGAATAGTATCCTTTGCGCATTGCCATTTTGGAACCGGAGTCGATATATTTTGTCCGGTTAAAGTAGGAGAAATAGAAGAGATAATTGGCGGCAATCAATGCCCAGACGACAGCTCCTGCTATCAGCAATGTTGCTCTTTTTTTGAACATTGCGTTGAACTCTTTTTTTGCCACCATTATTGCTCCGGATCTGTCGTTTGAATAACTTTTATTTCTGCTGCTGTTTTAAAACGACATTTACTGCTTTAGTCAAAGATTTTGCGTAGACTGGAAAAACTCCGTCTTCCAACGATACAGTCTTATTGACTGGGTATAAATTGCCCCACCACTGATCACCGCTGCTGATGTCACGACCGAGCACGAAGACTTTGCCAAAGTTGCCGGTCAGTAGTGAATGGTCATCTGGTTGCTCTGATTTACAGTAAACAACAACGCCATTCTGGGCAACTCTGATAACTTTAAGTTGGACATTTGCCATGCGCTGGGCATAAATCATTGCCTTGATATGGTCTATCTTGGCTGTTTCTTTCTTCACCGTTTTTTGAAATTTAGTGTTAGCTATAGCTAGTTTATGAGCTTCGGCCAGCTTCTTTTTGTCATAAAGTTTGATTGTTTTTGTAAACGCGGCGGCTTTTTTTGCTGAATATTTATATTTTTCCTGTAACTTTTTCGGCAGTTTAGCCAATTCAATTCCTCGAATAACCTCACCTTGCTTGGTTTTATAGCTGATGTCGATAGTAATTGGTGTGGTATCCAGTACTTTGACATTTTTATAGGTCTTGCCATCAGTGGTAGTGATATCCATGGCGACTAGGTTCAGTGAAAAAATAGTAGCGAAAATCAAAATTGCTGTTTTGGATTTCATGACTCTTCTCCCTTCTAAAGGTTGTTTTGTTTTTGAGCAATTTGCTCATTACTGCCGGATTATAATTATCCGCAGCAAAACTTTATAAATGAATATAAATGAATAATAGTTTGTTTAGCTAGGTTTGTCAAATTTGTTTGGGTATTTCAAGCTAAATTAAGCTGATTTTTATCTATGGCGTCTTGAATCTGGGACCGCAGGCGTCCCGCCTGCATTAAATGGTGTCGAAATTTTAGACACATGCAGCATTATTAACGGCTGGATTTAATCATAGCAGAACGTCTGAGAATAATTACATCTTTACCGATAAACTTTAATTCTGCATGCCATTTTTCAGCCAGCCAGATAAAAGTTTTGCGTGAGAAAAAAGTGATGTGAGTCAAATCATTTTTATAGTGCCAATTGGCAAATGCCTCGCGATCACGGGCAAGTTTGGTCATAATGCCCAAATAACCATCAGGTTTAAGACACTGCCACAGTTGCTCAAGAGATTTTTTGGGCGTCTGGAGATGTTCAACCACCTCGGTGGCGGTAATGAAATCATAACGTTGTTCAAGCCGCTCCGGTATATCAGCATAAATTTTATCATAGACATCCATACTGTGTCCGGATTCCTCAAACATTACTGACAGTGTTGGTCCGGGACCTGAACCGAAATCAAGCCCATGGCTTGCCGGAGATAACAGTTCCTGCATAGGAATAAAGAGGCGACTGAGAAACTTTCGGTATCCCTGATCTGCGGGGCTGTTTCGGTGCAGGTCGTACTCAGCTTTTTCGGCTGTTTCGGTCAGAAAATATTCTTGAGGCACAAATATCAGATTGCAGTTCTGGCAACATAAATAAGTGCGAATTTTATCTTGGTAAAAATCCTTTACTGCACTGGAAATACAGAGTGGACATACTGTTTTTTTCTCTGTTGAAGTCATCTATCCTCTAATCGTTATCAATAGCCTTTTATCACTGACAAAACCAATACATTCAATTAGTATTTCGCACCTACGACGCTTTTTTGTTGAGGATATACTATAACCCGTTTTTATTATATTGCACTTTCTTATTTAGTTGTGAATGTTTGTCGGCAGCGGCACGAGTGTTCGATTTGCATGCGTCATGCTCTGCTAGATGCTACATCAATTTTTTATTAAGCGCTTCTTCATAAATTGCCAGCACACATGTCATAGGTGATACTATCGTGAGACTTGCGTATTTTTCCACGATATATTGGTCTGACATAACGGAAATCAATTCCAAGACACTCCAGGATATTCTTGCCCTTAAAATAGTCCGTCAGTTTTATTTCCATCTCCGGAGTGAGATATACCTGAATAGGGACACGATCTGATTTTTGCCAGTTTAGGGCAGTTAAAACTCTTTCTTTTGGCTTCATTTAATTTTCCCTCTGTATCTTAGCGCCTTTACAGGAACTACAATAACAGTGGATTATAGAATTTCAATCATTGTGTTATATCAATGGGTAAATGAAATGGAACACAGCCTCAAATACTTTAAATTTTCAAAATAGGTAAAAAATAACATCAAGAAGGTATCGCATAATATATCCATTTTTATGCTGAAACTTACTTGCTTAAATGGTTATACCCCCGTAAGCAAATTTACGATATTATTATTTAGTACAATAATATTCGTTAAGCTTACGTTTACCATAACAAAATGGACAATACAAAAACAGGAGTGAAAAATGTTGAAGCAAATTATACTTACAGCTGTAATTATTTTCGGTTCTCAATTCCTTGCAAACGCGGCACAAGTGGATAAGATGCGGGAAAGAATGGTTTTCCATATTATTGCCAGGCAGGACAATGACGGTGATGGCAAGATTTCGCGCAGCGAATTCAAATGGCGTTCACTCGTCTTTGACAAGCTGGATGTCAACAAAGACGGCTATCTTGATAAACCGGAATTGTTAGCCGCCAAGCGCATGCCAAAAGTACCGAAAGGAACGGAAGTATATTCTAATATCGTGTATGCGAATATTGACGGAAAAGCTTTGAAACTTGACATTTATGTTCCCCAAAACAGCACCGCATCGCCCTTGTTAATCTGGATTCACGGTGGTGGATGGAAAACGGGCAGCAAAGAACATGTCAATAGAGCTTTCATCAGCCTGACGCAACATGGCTTCGCTGTCGCCAGTATTGACTATAGCCTGCTTGGATTGCCGGGAATGTTGAAAATCATTCACGAATGCAAAGGGGCAGTAAGATTTTTGCGGGCAAACGCAAAAAAATACGGTA
The DNA here is from genome assembly GCA_021647315.1 of Victivallaceae bacterium. Classification (GTDB taxonomy): domain Bacteria; phylum Verrucomicrobiota; class Lentisphaeria; order Victivallales; family Victivallaceae; genus JAKIUY01. The sequence goes on along the minus strand of JAKIUY010000042.1, from coordinate 4,794 downwards.
TCGATGCGACGAAAATCGGTGTTGGCGGCGGTTCTGCCGGCGGTCATCTTGCCATGTTGCTCGGTACTTCCGGCGGAATTCCTGAACTTGAGGGAACAATTGGCGGTAATCTCGAACAATCATCGAAGGTTCAGGCAGTGGTCGACCTTTTCGGGCCGTCTGATTTTACGGCAATGTCGGGAATCATAAAAAAACGTCATAAACATCAGTCTTCGGCTTTGGCAAAACTGCTCAGCCCGGCAACGCACGTTGGTTGGAACGATCCTCCATTGTTAATTTATCATGGTTCGGATGATAGAACGGTTCCGGTTGAACAAGGAGTGATTATTGACCGTAAATACCGCGAAGCAAAGCTGGAGTCAACGCTGCATATTATAGACGGTGCCGGGCACGGGTTTAAGCGCAATGAACTGCCAATTGATAAATTAAGTGCCGAAATGAATACCTTTTTTACCCGATATTTGAAAAATAAAAAATAGCGGAATCGGAGCAATATTTAATATTAGCTCGACAGATTAACTGCACAGAGCCGGTTTTATCCGGGCATGACTGGCCTAACCATCCATAATTGCGGTGTACCCGTTCTGCCAGCGCTCCTCCGGCACTTGTCTGATGGGAATCTTAACGTTATAGATGATTATACCTGTACATGCTTTTTAAATTTTAACGGTGAATACCCGAAATTTTTCTTAAAGGTTTTTGAAAAATGATATTCATCATAAAAATTCAGCATCTGAGCTACTTCTCTTACCTTGATCTCAGTGTTATTTCGCATAATTGACTGGGCGTGTTTCATTTTAACAGCAATATGAAATTGCTGGATCGATTTTCCTGTGGCTTTTCTAAAAGCCCGGGTCAGACTGGCTCGACTCATATTTGCGGAATTCGCAAGCTCATCAATTTTCCAGTTGATGTTGGGAGATCGTTCAAGCTTGCTGATTATAAAATCTATTGAGGAATGTTCAAAAGTCATTTTCTGCTCAATAATCTCAATCAGTATTTGGGTAAGCAGAAACGAAGCTTTACGGTTTTTTAAAGGAGATGCCGACATATTTGAATAAACAATATCTTCAGAAATATAATGAATAGATGAACGTATACCTGCTTTCTGATAGAATGGAAGATAAATCGACGTTTTTGATTTTTTGATTGCTTTTTCTGATACGAGAGCGTCTCCATCTTCAATAGAAAAACTGATATTTATTGCTTTATATGATTTTTCAGGAAGCTCACTGTAGTATTCAATTCCCTTGAAGAAAATTAAAATATCTCCAGGCCTGACCATATACTTAACACCATCAAAGCCTAAAACCCGTTCATTCTCCAATTGAAAATAAAGAAAGTGATTCTGGGGGATAAATGCTTCAAGTGGAGTCCAGCTGTATGGTGGAGTTCTGGAAACAAAGTTGGACGCATAGATATTACGGACTATCTCAGTGTTAAATTTAAATTTTCTCAATTTTGATCCGATTTTACATCTTTATATAATGTTGATATATTCAAAAAATTCTACTTTATGGTAAGTTAACATAAAATTATTACATTACAAGAAAGAATAAACAGGAGCAATATATGGCAGATGAAATGTTTCAATCCACTATGACAGGCAAGGAACGAATGATGGCGGCAATGCGTGGCGATAAAGTCGACCGCGCGCCGATCTGGCTGCGCGAAGGCATAGCTGTACTCGATGCCCCTGCAGGCTCCGATAACTTTCGTAACTGCTGGCAGAACGAACAGCTTTACCGTGAATTGATTGCAGACATCGCGCCCTATGCAGATGTTATCCAAGGCTGGGATATCCCCGGCATGAACCGTTTGATTATGACGGATCCAGCAGCAGTTGAAGAGAACTCTGAACAGATCAACAGCGACATTTGGCGTAATACGACGACAATTCACACTCCACGCGGTGACCTGGTCGGGATCACAGATTTTCACCGGGGGGAAGCGACCGGATGGTGCATAAAACCACCGGTCACATCCAGAAAAGAACTGAATATGTTGCAGGAAGTTCCGTGGAAGTTCCATTCATCATCGGTTGATAAGGCTGTTAAGAGCTATCGCCGTGCCTTGGAATCCGTGGGTGACCGTGGTATACTGCGATTAGGGCTGTCGTCGCCAATTGTCTGCATCAGTGGTTGCATGCCGTTTGAACTTTTCCTCGAGTTGTCTCTGATTGAGAATGCATGGTTCCATGAGCTGTGCGAGGAAATTACCCGCCGTAAGCTTGTGATGCTGGACGCGTTGTTTGCCACTGGTATTAAGTTTGGCGGAACAGCAAACTTGGGTGGAAGTGAACAATGCACTCCGCCGATGATGCGACCGGATGCGTTCGATGAATATGTCGTTCCATATGACGGCCGGCTTGTGATGCGGCTGAAAAAAGAGAACATCCTAGTCAATATGCATTGCCACGGCAAGGTTCGGCACGCACTTAATTGTATGGTCAAGATGGGTATCGATTCCAGTGATCCGGTTGAACCACCTCCCGCGGGAGACTGCACTTATGCAGAGGCACGCGAGATCGTCGGAGACAAATTGACAATTGTCGGTAATCTGGAGTTCGATGAGTTGGAATATAGCGAACCGCAACAGATCAGAAAACATGTTCGGGAGATATTGTCCATCGGAAATCGACGCCTTATCCTCAGTGCGAGCGCGGGCCCAATCACCAAAATCACTCCTCGCTTAGCAGATAACTACCGTGCATGGATTGATGCCGCTCTCGAATTCTCCCATTTTTCTTAAATTATCTTCTCTTTTTTAGACCTGATACATGAACGGGATTTCTTTTAATTCAAAATTTTCCATTTCTGACTCATCATAAAAAACTTTCATCAGGAACAGACCGTGGGGCAGGGCGGTGTTATGGGCCGCATCACGTTCTTTGGCTGTCAATATTTCGCCAACCGCCGCTGGTGATGACTTCCCGATGCCAACCGCCAGCAGAGTGCCGATGATGCAACGGATCATTTTATAGAGAAAGCCGTTACCGACAAAGGTTATACAAATTAGATCACCAAATTCCTGAATGCCAATGCGGGAAATAGTTCTGACGGTTGTCTTGTACTGGCGGTTGTTAACCGCGAATGATGAAAAATCATGCGTACCGACCAGCTGAGCGGCGGCTTCACGAATTGCCTGAACATTGAGCCGTTGATGGGAAAACAGCGTATAGCGGTTGTTGAATGGGGATTTTTGACCATGATTGATGATATAGGTATAGGCTTTGCCTTTGGCATTAAATCTCGCATGAAAATTCATTTCAACTTGGGTTAGCGAACGTATCCTGATTGCATCCGGTAACATATTATTCAGTGCCCCGTGGAGTTTGAATGGGGTGATTGCCGGGCGTTCAGGGACACTGAATGACACGGCAAAAGCGTTGGCATGCACGCCGGCATCAGTTCTGCTGCTGCCGGTAATAGCAATATTAGTACCGGCATAAAGCTGAGTCAGAGTTTTTTCAATCACCTCCTGAACAGTGATTGCATCTGGCTGCCATTGCCAACCGTTATAGTCAGTGCCGTCAAACGCTACTTCCATAAAGTAGCGGGCGGCAGGAATAAATGTTGCTGCTTTTCTCATGTTAAACTTTTCTGTTTTAGTTATTAATATATATACAAATGCAGGCGGGACGCCTGCGGTCCCAGGTATGTTTTCAGACCATTAACCATTATAAAACTGTGCATTCCGGGCTAGTGCCGAGAAACTCTTCAATTACATCTAGATGTTCTTCTGGAATTCTAAATTCATTGCCAACCAGTTTTTGCAGAACGGCATTAACCCAGAGGCGATCCGATGAGCCACTCAACATTACGAAAAATACTTTATTGTCAGTTTTGACAATTTTGTAATTATGAACTGTGAGGTTAATTGATTCAGTTTCCCCCGCCAGCAACACCTTGATTGACAGCTCTTTACTTTTGCCATCAATGTTGAAATTAAGCACCTTGCCAAATTCCGCGATATAGCGGTTTATTAACCCGATAATTACTGCATTCGGGGTTAATTTATAAATCCCCTTGATTATTTTACTTTTTAATGACATATTATTTATACTGCTCTTGGTTATTTTTATTCGTGCATTCGCGGCTAACTGTTTTTGTTTTTATTATTCTTTATAATTTACGCTGTCGAGTGGCTGTCCGCAATCGCAGACTCAATTATAATTGCAAAAATATAGGTGTTTATGAATGAATTATCTGAAAATGGTACTGGAGAAGTTAATCCTGAATGTAAACTGTGTCATGGTACTGAATGCTTGACGCAACGCGGTATTCTTTCAATCTACCTGTTGGCGCGAAAACTGCCATTGGGTTTGCTCGTTATAGGCATTGTGCTCGGAATACTACTTGGTAAATTGTGGTTTTTCATTGCTGTTGTTGGAATATTAATAACTCTAGCCGGTGCCGACTTTCGGCTGGTACTCTACCCGGTCGCGGTATTGGCGGCGCTCTGCGGCAAAAAAATGAACTGTCCCAAATGTAATAAATATGGTGGCATGTTCAGACGAAATTAACCAGGAATGATATTTTTTAGCCACAGAGATTAGTAAAACAATTAATGATCGCGTCTGGGTGGTGGTGCCGGTTAGCATTAGCCAGTTGTTTTATGATTCAGAATCAGCTCAGCGGCAGCGATGTCTTCGGGGTAGGTTATTTTCAGGTTGGGTTCTGGTGCATTGACAATTTTTACTGGCAGTCCGGCAGCGGCCATAACCGCGGCATCATCGGTAAATTCTATCAGTGCTCCACTTGCGTTATCTTTTGCCAGGCAGTAGGCTTTTTG
>JAKIUY010000180.1 GCA_021647315.1 Victivallaceae bacterium | reverse complement strand
AAATTTCCTGATTTTTCAGATAAATTACTATTTTACCGGTTATATTCCGGTCTTTACTTTCAAAACTGTCGACTGGCAACTGATTACTGTCGACTGGCATGTAAAATCTCTATTTCGCACGAGTCATGTGATATTTTTAACTGAGTCACCCTTCGCAAGCGTCGCTTCAAGCATTACGGTTTTGGGAATATCCTTTTCCCCGTCTATCACCTGCTGTAAAATACCAGTTGCCAAACTGGCAAGCTCGAATGGCTTAGGCTCAATCAGTGTTATTGACGGATTATGTCGCTTCAAATCGTCCGAATTCCCATAACCGATAACGCTGATGTCTTCTGGAATATTTAATCTCATCCGTTCTATTGCCTTGACTACTCCTCGGGTCATATCAGGGTTTGCCACAAAAACTGCACTGACAGGGTTTTGCCCTTTAAGGAGCTGTAACATCGCCTCAAAGGCCTCCTGTTCTGAAAAAGATTCGCAATGCCTGACAAATGAATGTTCAAGCGCAACCGCCTGTTTCAGGCTTTGAGTCACACCGCGTTCAAGTTCACGATACTGAAGATAAGAACTCTTACCGTTAATAAAAGCTATTTCACGATGGCCATGCTGCAATAAATGTTCTATTCCCAATACTGCATCGCTTCTATGATCGGCGATTACGATATACTTCCTGCCATCCGGCGGCATAACCCCGATCAGCACATAAGGCAGTTTAATCTCGTCAAAGGTATCAAGAATCTGCTGACTGACTAAACCGGTAATAACCACCCCGTCCACTGCCCGATCAGTAATCATCAAAGGCAATTGATGTTTGGTCGTGAAATTTTCCAATTCAGTAAAGAAAAGGTGTTTTCTGTTTTGACGGGCAACACTGTCTATTCCACGTAAAGTTTCAGCATAAACCGGCAGGTCAAACTTACGATTACACAGAATAAAGCCAATCGAATTTTTCCTGTTTTCAGGTTGATCAGGAACGTCCAATGTCACAAAAGTACCTTTGCCATGGACCCGAAACGCATACCCTTCATTAACCAAAGCAGTCAATGCCTGGCGGGCGGTATTGCGGCTAAAGTTATATTGTTTCATCAACTCATATTCTGAATTCAAACGAGCTCCAGGCATAAATTTACCCTGCTGAATCTTTTTCTTGAGTTTTTCCTTTACCTGATAATATAAAGGAGTTGCAACTTTAGAACTTATTAACATTTATCACACCTTAAATAACTTGTATTGTCTTGTATCTTGTACTATCTTGTATCCAACGACAATTATAACATAGAAAAAGAGCTTTGTCAATAGCTTAAATAAAAAAAATACAAAAAAAATTAACCCGCGTGTAATGCCTCTGTTTAATTCCCGGAGTCGGTGCTGAAACACTAAAGGAGGAACGACGAGACTGTTCAGTCCTGACCCCAACAGGGATAACTGAGGGGTTACTGCCCCAAAAGGAATAACATGAAAGAATATTTTATATTTAATGATCAGCAACGCAGTATCAGCATTCACCGTCATGACACCCCGCAACCATGGATTAATTATCTATCCAATGGCAACTTTCATGCCTTTGTCTCCCAGGCTGGCGGTGGTTTTGCCTGGTGGAAAACCCCTGTCTTTATGCGACTGACCCGTTATCGTCAGTACAACCTGCCAATAGATTCACCCGGCTTCTATATTTATATTAAACATAATGATGGAACCGTCTGGTCGCCGACATTCCGACCCTGCGAAACCACATTAGACAGCTGGAATGCCTGTCACCAACCCGGTAAATCAACGTTCATTGCCGAAAAAAACGGCATCAAGGCAAAACTTACACTTTTTGTCCCCCCGGACTATGATGTATTGCTCTGGGATTTGGAACTTATAAATGATAATGACAGTAAAGAAGAGATTGATGTTTTTGCCTATGTTGAACACTCACAACTCAATTGGCAAAATGAAAGTTCATGGGGGTATTACACGAAACTTCAACTTAAAACATGGTTCGACCAACAGGCTCAATGTGTTAACTACCTCTGCCATGCTGACAATCCAAGACAGAATGATGTTCCATTGGTATACTTGGCGTGCAATCAAAAAGTCCACAGTTATTCAGGCAGCCGCGACCATTTTATCGGCGACTATCGCACTGAACGCAACCCCATTGCCGTTGAACATGGTCATTGTGGCAATAATGTTATTCAATGCGGTGAACCGGCTTCCGCACTGCAGAGCAAACTAAGTTTGGCGCCAAGCGATCCTTGTCGAATAACCTATATTCTCGGCATCGCACCAGCCGCTTTAATAGACTTTAAACAGGCAGAAATTAAACGTGATAGAATATTGACTGAACTACAGCAAAGCAAAAACATTGATGCTCAGGAAATAAAACTCGACGGCTGGTGGAAAACACATTTCAACGCCTATCAATGTGAGATTCCAGATGCGTCAGCCAAACGTCAAATCAATACCTGGAATGTAATTAATTCAGTCAATACGGCACGTTATTCACGTTCGGTCAATACAGTAGCTCCCGGCATTCGCGGAGTTGGATTTCGCGATTCATGTCAAGATATGCTGGCAATTGCCTACCGCCGCCCGGACTGGGCAACAAAAATGTTCAAGTTTTTGTTATCGCAACAATTCAGGGATGGACACACTGTTCATTATGCTTATCCAGAAGAACACCAGCCCCCAACGCTTTCTGTTCACAGCGACAACCACCTTTGGCTACCGCTACTTGCCAATGCAATCCTAAGTGAAACCGGTGATTTTTCATTGTTGAACAAAAAAATCTGTTATCTTGCCGATGACGCAAAACAGACAGCCGGTGAAGGCAATATCTGGGAACATCTACTGGCGGCAATACATTTCACAGAAAACAACTTAGGCAAACACAAAATCCCCCTCACCTTTCATAGTGACTGGAATGATATTATCGGACGCTTTAACCGACATGGCAAAGGTGAAACTACATTCGCTGCCATGCAATATGTCCTCTGTCTGCGGTACATGATTGCAATAGCTAAAATTGACAATAGGCCTGAACTTGGCTGGCTGCAACAGTGCCTGGCTAATCAAATCACCGCATTAAACAATTGTGCCTGGGACGGCAAATGGTGGCGACGAGGTTTTGATGATAACGGAACCCCTGTGGGTTCCAATGCTACTGAATGCGGCAAGATTTTTCTCAACCCGCAAAGTTGGGCGGTAATCAGTCAAATCGGTGAACGCGAACAGCAACAATCCGGCATGAACGCCGCAAACCGGATGCTTAACACAGAGCTTGGTCTGAAAATACTGAGCCCCAGTTTTGCCTCATGGAATGACGCAGGCGAAGCCCAGGTTGGTTACGGTCCGGGATGCGGCGAAAACGGAGCAATTTTCTGCCACGCTAACACCTGGGCAATAATTGCCGAGACTATGCTGGGCAACGCAGACCGGGCATGGCAATACTTCACCCAGCTAATTCCGACCAACGCCATGAAAACAGCAGGAATCGAGCACTATCGAGCTGAACCTTACGCCTGGGTCAGCAATATTGTCGGAGCCGAAAACAGCCGTTCCGGCTGGGCAAATGTCGAACAAATCACCGGCACCGCGCCATGGATGGATGTCGTCTCAACCCAATATCTCTTAGGTATTCGCCCCACTCTAAATGGACTACTCATCGACCCATGTATTCCAGCTGACTGGAATGGATTCACGGTCCAGCGACGCTACCGTGGAGCTATGCTCCAATTCAGCATCCAAAACCAGTCATTCAGCAACAAGGGAATTAAACAAATTACCCTAGACGGCAGAGCCATTGCCGGCAATCTAATTAAACCGGAACAGATTGCGAAAAAAGGTATTATTAAAGTAACAGTGACAATGTAATCATATTTAGTTGCTAAAGGCGCATGCCAAAACGTCTCTATAAAAACATTACTTTAAAGCAAACATACTTAAAACCACCTTATTGTAAAACAATATCACAAAAAAGCTCTTTTTTTTACAATAAAAGCATATTATAGATTTGAAAAAAACAAAAACACCGCAATTAGTAAGATGCCAAGATGACTTTGGCAGTATATAAAAGATGAGCTTAATATTGAAACACAACCCTTAACTTACAAGAGGCAATCAATGAAAAGTTTGGATGAATTACGCAAAATCAAAGCAGAAGTACAAAAGACCATGCAGGCAAGAAAAGCAGGCCATGGCAAAAAAGTTATCATCGGCATGGGGACATGCGGTATCGCCGCCGGAGCCCGTGACACGATGAAAGCATTTATCGCCGCAATTGACAAAGCCAGCATCGAGGATGTCGCCGTTACCGTTGCCGGTTGCGAAGGCTTCTGTGAACAGGAACCGTTGGTCAGTGTTGAAATTGCCGGTGAACCTATGGTCAAATATGGTAAAGTTGACGCTGCCGGGGTGGAAAAAATTGTTTCAGCACATCTCCAGAACGGCAATATCGTCAGTGAACTGCAATTTTCCTAATCAGGTGGCACCTGAAGGCAGATGCCGCTTTGCGGTCGGCAAATACAATATGTTACTTCGTCTTTCGTTGTATTCAAGTATCCCAAAAATAACAAAACTTTGCGACTAAATGCCTAACCGCTCCACCAAAAACAATAAAAAAATGACAGAATAATTTTTGATGAAGTTATTCTATTGAAAAAAAGTAAACTTAATCCTACCCGTTACGGGTAAAAATCCGGGAGAGTAAACTATGTGTCCTACCTGTGAATGTCAGGCTACCTGTGATACAGCCTGTGAAAGCCCTTTATACAAGGAACTGGATGACTTTATCGCCAGCCAGCCCAAAGAACGCGATGCCCTAATCCCAGTCCTCCACAAAGCACAACAACTGTTCGGATTCCTGCCGCTTGAAGTACAAGAACATGTTTCAAAGGCAATGGATATCCCAGTCAGTCAAATTCTCGGAGTCGTAACCTTTTACCATTACTTTACCATGCAGCCACGCGGACGCCACACGATTAATGTCTGCATGGGTACCGCATGTTATGTGCGCGGTGCCAAAAAGGTTGTTGAAGCTCTGGAGGAGGAGCTGAAGATAGAGCTGGGCGAAACCACCCCGGACCGCCGTTTCTCGTTTACCTCACAACGTTGTTTCGGTGCCTGTGGACTGGCACCGGTTATTATGATCAACGATGATGTTCACGGCCGGATAACCCCGAAAAAAATTGCCAAACTTCTGAAAAACTACGGTAGTGTCAAAAGCGGCATGAAAAAAGATGAAAGTTTTTCTGGTGTCTTTTAAATGATGTTGAGTATCATTTCGCAGTCATAATTCAAGCGGAAAATCAGCATAAACCGCTCGCAGGCTCGCTA
>JAKIUY010000179.1 GCA_021647315.1 Victivallaceae bacterium | reverse complement strand
TTAAATGGTTCCGACGCTTCAGGCGGCATTAACAAAGCCGGCATAATTATTATCAAAGGTAAATATTTCGGCATAAAAGCACCTGCTGTAAGTTTGGAATATATTGATGCTAAAGGTGCTGTTAAATCTAAACGTCTTAAAGTTCAGCGCGTTTATCACTATGCTGATGCTAAAGGCAATGCTCAGAAAGGCTGCATGAATATTGAAACCGGCGAAAGTCAGATCAGGATTAAAATACCGGACAAGAACTTGAACCCCGGCAACTACTCGCTGGTTCTGGATAATAAAACGGGTATCGCGCTTGATGCCCGGACCGGAACATTGCCGCTTATAACAATTATTAAGTAATTAAGAAAGAAAATTTTAAAGGAATATTATTCTATGAAAAATCATTCAAGCTTAAATTTATTTAATCCTGAAAGAAAAGATAATTCAGTCTGGCACGGACGACCGCTTGGACTTCATTCGTTTGGACACCAGCAATTGTTTGACAAAAAACGAATAACAGAAACAGCTATCGATATAGTGGATACTGCGGTTACTGGAGAAATATCGTCAAACCGCAAGGCGGCTCCATCATTTTGTCACTGTACGATACGTGGAGCAGTTGCCGATGCGCTAAATGTTTGGGTTGAAGGTTCAGGTATAAAAAGAGATGATTATGAACGTAGCGACAGCCGTTGGTTTCCATCTCATTTGAGCGGCTCCTGGCGAGCAGGAGATATTGAAATACAACTGATAGTAACTGTACTTGAAGATGACCGTGCGCTTATTCGTGCGAATATTATAAACAAAGGTAAAGATATTTTCAGTGGGAAGTTAAACGTTCAAGGTGATGAACATTATGTCAATGCGATTCAAGCTTGGTATGATTTTACTGGAGAAGGCAAAGCTCTTGCTCCGGGTATTGGTGTTGTCAATAAAAAACTCGGTATCGGATATCCGCCGGATGTCTTCCCGTACTTTAGACTACTGGCAGAAGATAAACAGCTGTTTGACTGGCACTACGCAAACTACCGCTTCGCTTTTGCGATGTCTGGGAATAACTGGACAGCAAAGAATATAAAAGTGGCAAACGGCTATCATACCTGGTTGCAGCAACAGGAACTAGATTTAAACCCAGGTGAATCATGCACAATAAATATTGGTTTTGCTGGTGAGTGGTGCGGATGTTCGGAACCTGACCCAGCAAGCGAAAATGAGTTGATTACTAAAGCAAGGCAATGTGCTTCACTTGATTTCGACTCAGAACTTAATCAAAGCAAAAAATTCTGGCAGGATTTTTTTGAGGAATTACCGATACCTTCCGATAGATGGAGTAGTACTGAAATTGACCTTTACTATAAAGCTTGGACTTGTATCTACTACAATGTCTGGCCGCAGACCGATATGATTATGTATCAGCCAGGCGGTGCTACCGTATCATGCAATAAAGTATGTTCTAGCACTTTTATATATCCTGCAACCTGGGAAGATTCTCTGGCTGCAATTCTACTTTCGATGTGTCGTCCGAAGATTGCCACTCAGGTGATCGAATCCATGATGGAGACTGTGGAAGAAGACGGTTACTTGCCTGAAGCCCCCGGTTCAACCAGAGGTACTCAATTGGTTTGCATAGAACCAATGGCAGCATGGATGGTTTACACGCAGAACAAGGACAAAGCTTATCTGCAGCGAATATTTAAACCAATGCGGCGTAACCTGCTGTATCGTTTTCATTTTGCCAATTGGCGTCATTTGTGTGCTCCAAGTTGCCGCAACTATTCTTATTGCACTATATCAGCTATGTATATGGTGAAAATTGCTAAAGAACTGGGGTTGCCACAAGCAGAAATTGCCGAACTGGAAAAATGGCACGCCGACGGTTTACGCGCGGTAGATGCTTTCTGGGATAAAGAAAACGCTTATTACCGTTCATACATCAATACCAATCAGGGAACTGGCAGAATGTGCGATGGGACTGGTGGAGAAGCTCTGATTCCGATCTTTCCCGGCTTACACCGTCCCCAGTATAAAAAACGTATAATGGAAGTAATCCGAGATCAGTTCCTGACTAAAGATGATGTCATAACCCGAAGCCCGAGCGATTTGAAATTTGAGGATACATTCCCGGGCGGAAACCCCAAAACACATGTTTTTTCACTCAAGGAGAGTAATCTAATTTCCTTGTTAATCGGCATGAAACAAGCTGATAAAACGATTTTTGAACGTGTGGCTCACGGCGTTGTAAAAAATATTCTAAAAGAAAATGACTTTAATGAATGTTACACACTTGACGGTCAAGGTCGGCACAATGGACCTGGGTCAATTTTCGGAGCATTCGGTGTAATTTGGAGTATATTAATGGTGGATGGCGTGGTCGATGATATGTATGACCTGGATTGAATATCATGCTTGAATTATCCATAACAAACAGTGAATAATAACTATATTACTTGGAGAATACTCATGCAAAAACGACCAAATATTATCTGGGTTTTCGGTGATCAGCATCGCGGTCAAGCTATGAGCTGTATGGGGGATCACAATGTTTCAACCCCGAACCTGGATAGAATGGCGGTAGAAGGTTTACATATTACTTCAGCACTGAGCGGGTGCCCAACTTGTACCCCGTTCAGGGGAGCACTATTGACCAGCAGATACCCCCATGAATGCGCTCCTGAAAACGGTTCACCTCTGCCGGCGGGAATGCCGACTATCTCAACTGTTCTTAGAGAAAATAGCTATTATACCTGTTATCTTGGGAAATGGCATTTGGCGGGGGAAAAAACCGGAGTACCAGGTAATCAACGCATTGTACCGGAATATCAGCGTAAAGATTGGGATGAGTGGATTGGATATGACAATAACAATCAACAGTGGAAATGTCCAGTGCAGACTGGCTTTGGTAAAGATTTCAAACGCTGGTATCTCGATGGCTATGAAACTGATTGTCTAACTGATATGTTGCTGGAGAGAATAAGAGGCTGGGGAGAAAATCAGCAAGGAAATGTGAATGCCGATCCGTTTTTTGCTGTATTATCCGTACAGCCGCCACATGATCCGTCAGTTGCGCCTCAAAAATTTTATCGTGCTGGAAAAATTGAAATACGGCCGAATGTACCGAACATCAAATGGGTACGTGATTTTTTGAATAAACAGATCAAAGGCTACTACGCACAAGTGGAAAACCTCGACTGGAATTTAGGACGTATACGACAAACATTGGCCGATTACGATTTGGATGATAACACTCTGATATTCTACTTCAGTGATCATGGCAGTATGCTGGGTTCTCATGCTCGTTTTAACAAAAGTGTACCGTACGAAGAAGCAATCAGAATTCCGTTTATTATCGGCGGCGCTAAACGGCTAGCACAACTCTCGGAAGATGTTTTGCTCAATCATGTGGATATCGCCCCTACAACTCTGGGGTTTTGCGGTATTGATATACCCGGTTTCATGCGAGGATTCGACTACTCCGGCCTATGGGGAAAACGCAATCTGGATAACGTGCCTGAAGAGGCATTGTTACAGGAATGCGGCGGTCTGAGCCAAATACACCCCGAAGGCTGGCGTGCTATCGTCACCAGAGATGGCTGGAAATATGCGGTGACACCGGATGCTCCATGGCTGCTTTTCAACCTGAACGAAACCCCTGATGAGTTGTATAATCTGGTCTATGTAACTCACTACTATCAAAAGCGTAGGGAGTTGCACAATAGGCTTCAGATCCTACTCGATAAAGTTAATGATAATTTTAAAATGCCAAGGATTTTTAAATGAAAAGACCAAACGTAATCATAATTCAATGGGATGAAATGCGGGCGGATACCACCAGTTACATGAAGCATGCCCTAGTGAAAACCCCTAATTTAGATCGACTGGCCGCTTGTTCGTACAATTTTACCGATCATCACGTTATAGCCCCCATGTGTGCTCCAGCCAGACATGCTTTCTTTACTGGTAAATACGGACATTGCACCAATGCTGTCGCCAGCAATATTCCATTGGCTGCCGGACATAAATACTGGCCACAGATCATGAAAGAAAACGGCTATAACACGGCAGCTATCGGTAAACTGCATCATTTTCCGTCTACTGAAACTTACGGGTTCGACTTTGCTAAAATCACTGATTCTCAAAATAGCCAAAACAACGCCTATTTAAAATGGATAAAAAAACTCGGTAAAGAAGCGCTGTTGAAAAATGCCTATAATGATCCTGACGCGGCAGTCCTCAAAGAACGTGGTTTGTCTTTCCGCTGGGGGCAAAATCAAATTCCGGCGGAATATACTGAAACTGCTTTTATTACCAATGAAGCTGTTGATTATTTATCGCAAGAACACGATAAACCGCTCTTTATGCATATCAGCTTCAAAAAACCTCATAGTCAGCATTTTGCCCCGGCACCATGGGATAAAATATATAATCCGGACGATATAACCCCTCCGGAAATTTGCGGAAACAGTATTGAAAATAAACCATCAATATTCAAACGCCAGCGACAAGGTACTAAAGGTCATCTAATGAAATCATGCGACTGGGCGGAACTTACCGCGCGTTATTACGGCCTTATATCATTCCTTGACGATCAATGCGGACGTATAATAAATGTTCTGGAAGAAAAAGGATATATGGAAAATTCCATTATCATTTTTACGTCCGATCATGGAACAGCTTTAGGGCATCACGGTTATTACGGTAAATTCTACAATTTTGAGTTCTCAACCAAAGTTCCGCTTTTGATTCATCTACCGGATCAGAATAATTCTGAAGAAATCATCAAAACCAATAAAAGCATCGACATCATGCCAGCAATACTGGAGCAGTGTGGCATTTCAGTACCCGGAGATCTGCAAGGTCAAAATATAAATAAATTAATAACTGGAAACGACGTAAACTGGGACGAAAGCGTCTATACCGAGATGCACGGCATTCACCGCAATAAAGACAATTCAAATCCGCGTTTGTTGGAATATCGTAAAGGTCTGCGTTTAAAAAAATGGAAGATATCATACCATGTCACTAAAATCAATGAACATAGTGACTGGACTCATGAATGGGAATTGTATAACTATAAGGACGACCCTGATGAATATCATAATCTTGCTTTAAATCCAGATTATTCCAATCAGCTTGATACTATGAAAAATGAATTATTACTGGCAATGTGTAAATACGAAAACTGTATAGATTTTTCAAAATACGGCATAAATAAAAAGGATTAGCATGAGAGCGCCAAGCGAAGCTGGTGCAAATAAGTTGGATAATCCAACCTAGGTAAAGCCTAACCAGCAGCCTAGAACTGAACCTCGTGCATAGTAGCGGTAACAAACTATGTGAAGCCGAGGTAAA
>JAKIUY010000178.1 GCA_021647315.1 Victivallaceae bacterium | reverse complement strand
ATAGCGAGCCTGCGAGCGGTTTATGCTGATTTTCCGCTTGAATTATGACTGCGAAATGATACTCAACATCATTTAAAAGACACCAGAAAAACTTTCATCTTTTTTCATGCCGCTTTTGACACTACCTGTGCCTGAACGAAAACGCCGATTATTTCATTTCGGCTCAAACCAGACACTATTTTGAAGTTATAAATGTTTTATCTTGCCATTGTGCCTTGAGCATCTGATAATTTTCCAGAGTGATTATGAGATTTTCTACTACATTTGTTTCATCGGTTTTGACAGGGCAGATATCCAGCTAACCCAACCAAGGTATACAGCAAAAAGCCCCACCTGCACCGAATATACTCATATAAATTAGAGCTATGATGCCGATTGTTCCTGAATGTTTATAGTATTTGTCTGCTTGATACATTTAATTATTCTCGTTTGATTTAAAAAATAACTTTTATTTATTTATTTTTGAGTGAGCCCTAAGTTAGATGGTACAAATAACATAGCATAAAACCCAAATTGCGAGTACGACCTAAAAGTGAATACATGAATCTACCATAAAATAGCAATTTTACAATCCGAGGTTTATTCTTTCTCAGGTGGAACGCCCGGGCTACTTTCGTTGTAAAACTCTGTTTTACAATCCGGGTTTTATTTAACACCAATTTTATTTGAATATCTCTATTTAAGTTGTATTTTTATTATGTTAACTGATATTATTGAACATAACCGGCTGCGCCGGAACTTTTTCAGACAGGATGAACAAGATTGACAGGATTTTTTATTTTATCCTGTTATCCTGTCAAAAATACCTACCCGAGCGCAGCGACAGATGAAGCGTAGCGCAATAATTTACTATTAGATTAAAATAACAAGAGTGAGAACTTTCAATTATGAGTCTAGATGATTTAAGAGCCAATATTGATAGAATCGACAATAAAATTGTCGAACTGATCAATGAACGTTACAACTATGTCAAAGTTGTGGGCAAATGGAAACAGGATAATTCCAGCGCAATTTATGTGCCGGAACGGGAAAAGAGTCTAATCGACCGCCTCCAGGGGCTCAATAAAGGCCCAATGCAAAACAAAACCTTGCGGGCGATCTTCCGCGAAATAATGTCCGGGGCAATTTCACTTGAACATCCGGTACGGGTCTCCTTTCTCGGGCCTGAAGGTACTTTCACTGAACAGGCGGCGCGCGCCAAATTCGGGGCATCGGTCTCCTACCAGGCGCGTAACAGTATTGCTGATATTTTTACTGATATTGAAACAGGTAGACTTGATTACGGTTGCATTCCGGTCGAAAACTCCACTGAAGGTGCGGTAACTCACACGCTTGACCGGTTA
Organism: Victivallaceae bacterium; assembly: GCA_021647315.1. GTDB lineage: Bacteria > Verrucomicrobiota > Lentisphaeria > Victivallales > Victivallaceae > JAKIUY01. Next base: position 4,001 of record JAKIUY010000178.1, on the reverse strand, counting down.
ATAAGTTCATCAGTCAGAATCTGTGCTGAACTCAACATGCGAATTCATCACCATCTGATGGCAAACTGTGAACTGAAAGATATCAAACGGATCTACAGTCATTCACAGGTATTCGGGCAATGTCGCGATTTCATTCAGGAAACCATGCCGAATGCCGAACTGATTGAAACCGGCAGCACCTCAAAAGCAGCAGAACTGGCTGCTAAGGAAACTGGTTCAGCAGCTATTGGTTGCAGTCTAGCCGCAGAAAAATATGGCATAAAGATTATTAAAGAAAACGTTGAGGACTTCAGCAACAACACGACTCGCTTCCTCTTTATTGCCCCCCAGGAAACCAAAGCTACCGGCCACGATAAAACTTCAATCTGCATTGCGCTGAAAGATAAAGTAGGCGCCCTCTATGATTGCCTGAAGCCATTCAAGGCAGGTGAAATAACCCTGACCATGATCGAAAGTCGGCCGATGAAAAACAGCAACTGGGAATACTGTTTCTTTGTTGATGTCCTGGGACATTGCACTGATAAAAAAATCATGACTGCACTGGAAGCATTAAAACCATCATGCAGTTTCATCAAGATCCTCGGCAGCTATCCGCGCTGTCTGGAATCCAACAGGCATGCTGAATAATGTAGCAACTTAACCATATTCATTTTGTCACAGATTTGAATTGCGAACGTGGCTACCCGTAGTGCATGGCACTACTTAGTCCCTATTCGAAAAAGTTTTTCGTTTCAGCAAAAATGTTAAAAATCATGCTCACGCTGGACTTTTGAAATCACCTCATTAGTTTGAAATTCTAACTTTTGTTACGCCCTGATAACGCCGCTAATGATCTTTGTAAATATTTACAAGGTTCCCAATAGTATATATCTTTTCACCTGCTTCATTGTTATAGGAATTAATACCGGCACCGGTTGATTATGTTTACCTATTTTTTTTAAACGATACCAACTGTTGTAACCATAACTCGTGTAAAGCTCTTGCTTTGCCAAAAACTCTGGCACTAACAGTTTTGGCGTTTTAGGTGACTTCCCGTATTTATTCCGATATTGCAATGTAGCGACATATATTTTGGTATATTGTTGCTGTTGTAATCGGCTTAATAAAAAATTATGATAGTTTGCGTAACTCGGGTATGTTTTAACAGATAAAATATTATTATTATTCCATTTCCCCTGTAAAAATCTCAGTGCTTTAATGCTTTTAAGCGTATCAGCTGAATAATTTATTTTGCGGCTTATATCAAGTGGCGCAAGTGCGACTTCAGCAAAAGTGTTTAAACTAAATTCCCTGAAGTTTTTTTGCTCTAAATCTATATAACTATATTGATATTTTTCAATTAGCACATCACCTGTCTTCCATGTCAGCAGAACGTCATTTATCTCACGTTGAATATAAATAATATTTTTTGACTCAACTTCTCGTAATAGTTTGTTTAATTGTCTCAGTTCTATTGTCGTAGGACTGTAATATTGGAGAATGTACCTTAATTTATACAATAGATTAAAACCATGCCCACGATTATTCAGTAAATTTAACTTGAGAAAAAAAAGATAATATCTAAAAGCATCAGTATATTTTTTCTGCTTGATTGCACTATCAATAATATCACGGAAAAATATCCTAAGACGATAATAGGTGGTTGTCCCGGTTAAAATATTATTAACATTTGGCACTTCCCCATATTTTTTTAGATAATAGGCATTAAACAGCTTGATAATTTTTTCTTTATCAGGCTCCTGTTCAGCAACTAGTAATGCAATATTTATTTTTGTTTTCAGTTCAGGAACTTTATTAATTGTTTTGCACAACTCAATGGCTTGTCGCAGTTTGCTACTAAGTCGCTGATTGAGCAACTTAGTGTAGGTTGCAAACAGGATAAAAACTAAGGCAACAAGCGTTATCAACTTCCATGGGATATTTATTTTAGCTCCCCTCGCTTCATAGCGTTTTTGCAGTGTACACTGCTGATATGCCATTAATGGGAAGCTAAAAATCAGTAATAATGGCAGTAACATAAAAATAGGCAGTTGATTAGCTAAAATCATCCAGAAGAAGCTGATAACAGAAATAGTAACAATGTAGATTGCTTTGATAATCCATGATATTTTATTAAGATAAAGCAACCCGAATTTAACCGCAATCATCGCCCCCATCATTGTTACAAGCGGAATATACCACGGTAATCCATCAGGGCGAAAACCAAAATCACGAATTCTATACATTTCGTATGCGTTAGAGAGATAATACCCAAATAGTGCCAAGACCATGAGAATTGATATAAGACGATTATTAAGATAAGCTCCAGCGATAAAAAAGGCAAGAATAAAAGAATAGATAATCACTGCGGCAACAGACCAAATCAGAAGTAATGGTGATTGCATTAATAGTAAATTAGCCGCGTACAATTGGTTAAGCAAACTATTATCACAGGCAATAATTATTAAGCCGGTAACTAAAAGCACCAAAACTGAGAGGGCAAAGCTTAAACCAAAACATTTGAATCTCACTGCCGTCAACCGTTGCGTCGAAACCGGTAGATGATTAATAAATTATGATTTAAAACCTCTATTTTTAAGCAAAACGATTCCACATAACGGCACAATCAACATCATTGCTAAGTAAAAAATCGCTAGGCCTAAGAAGTCGTAGGTGGTTGAATTATTTCTAAATTTAACTAGCAGACAAAATATTATCGTGGCCGTTGTCAGCATTGGCATATAGAACCAAGTACGCCGCCATTCATGATAAAATTGTGCGGCAAACATATTTTTAAATATTTTTGCCTTATTATATTTTTTAGTTCCGAATAGGTTTAACAACAAATGCAAACTTGGTAATCTGTAGATGATACCGAAACGCAAGCTTCTGCCCCCGACAACAGCCAATAAGATCAATGCAAGACTTAAAATTGCAAAATATGGATTTTCGATTGAGTAAGGAATTAGACTAATTCTAATAAATGCCAAAGCAATCAAGACAGTTCCAAGCAATATAAACAGATTTTTAAAACTGTCCTTTGACCAGCCATATGCTTGAAAAGTCAGATAGATAAGCAGTGATATTTTTATATATGTTAACATGTTATCCAGAGTAACATATACTCTAGCTGATGCTCCATGATAAAATATTTTATGAAACAGCAGTTCAATACCGATAAAAACAAAGATAAGTAATATACGAAATAGCAATGGGATCAAATAGAGTTTCCACGTCGATACCGGCAGACTCAGATGGTAGCGACAGTAACCCAGTTCAATGTCGCCCTTAGTATTCATCTGCCAAGGCAAAACTAAACCTATTACTATAGTATAAAAAGCTATAAACATGCGTGCTAATTCATTCTCTACTGGATAATATAATTTGGCTACTGATAGACTCAGCACAACTGCCCCTGTAACCATGGCAACAGTTATAACTTGTAACCGGAATTCATGTTGTAGGATCGCCAGCGATTTTTTGAAATTATTTGCCATGATGATTCTCCAGTGAACAGTAATCCATAAAGACATTTTCCAGTGAAGTAGCAGGGGTTTCGAGAATCTCCCCGCCCAGCTCTTTCAGGCGTTCCTCTAAAGGATTGTGAGCAACCACCAGCCATTCACTGTCTTGTTGCAGGACGCGGATCAATTGCGAATCACGTGTCAGGAAATCTTTGACCGCATCTGTTTCAGTTGCAAATTTGATAATATAGCGATAGTGCTGAGCTTTAATATTGTCAACATGACCATCAATAATCTTTTTACCTTTGTTGATCATAATAATATTATCAGTGACCCGTTCGACCTCATCCAGCAAATGCGAAGAAAACAGGATCGGTCCGTCCCGAATCGGTAACTGAACGCATTACTTCACTGAGAATATCATATCTGACTGTCATCGGTCACTCAAAATGTACCACCTTCGGTCACTTCAAAATGTACCACCCCTTTCGTGTTAATTTATCGTCTGTTTACAGGTTTTCAAACACTGTTTGCGTTTGATCTTTTTTATTATTGCTT
>JAKIUY010000041.1 GCA_021647315.1 Victivallaceae bacterium | reverse complement strand
GCGGTGTTTACTATCATAGGGTTCCTCCATTGTTAAGTTTTTGAGATTATTTAACTTAATGGTTGAACCCTTCTTTTGCTAATTAGTAGATTTTAAAAGTTACAGGGCATTCGCCCGTAACGGAAATAACTATCGGGAAGATAGTGAATCTCCACTCTATCAACTGACTCATGAGAAGCGCCAAGGCAAGAATTACAGTAAAGTAAAAAAGATGTTGAACCGTAGCGAAGGCATAAAAATAACCGCTATAGAGTTGGGTGAAAAACTCATTCGTACCGTCAGTGAAAACCCGGCAAAAAAATCTTACAAAATCAAGGTTGTCAGTATTGAACAGCACGACAAAGTCACCGAGATCATCATAACAACCCAACGTCAGCCATTGACCAGCTTTAAACTGACATCCAGTTCAAAAAACTTTTCCAGACGCGTCACAATAGCCTATCAAGGCAAAAAATCTAAGTGGTATAACTTTACAACAGGAGTTTTTGAACAAATCACCGTTAAAGGCTTTCAGAGTAACCAGACAACAATCACTTTCCCCGAATCACGCTATGCAACCTATAAAATCACCATCGATAATCTCGACAACAAACCACTAACAGAACTCAATATAACCGCAAGCGGCAATATTTACCGTGCCTTGATGCTGGGCGAGCATCAGAAAAACATTTATTTCTTTTATGGGTCTCAAGCAGAGATGCCACATTACGATATCAATACGGCATTATCCAGCATAACCAACCCGACCATAGCGGCATATAAACTATCAGCAGCAGAACTAAACCCCGACTACCAGACTCTCCCTGAAAAAGACGATTATAAACTGATTTTCATCTGCCTTATTTCATTAACCGCCCTAATCCTAGCCGTTATTCTATTTAAAAACTTCGGCAAGCTCGATGAATTTGCCGATTAGTTACGCCAGCTTATCATCAGCCAGGTGCCAGTCTAAATTTTCGATGACACTTACTTCAACAATATTTTCGGCATTCTTCAACAATTGGCGACACTCTTTGCTCAGATTCAACAGATGAAGTGATTTATCCTGTTCAGCATATTTTTCAGCAATAAAGTTAATCGCCTCAAGCCCGGAATGATCATAAACCCTGGATTCCCGAAAATCAATTATCACATCCTTGGGATCATTGGCAAAATCAAACAACCCTTTAAACGAAGTTACTGAACCGAAAAAGAGACAACCATTAAGTTTATATACTTTTGAATTGGCTTTTTCACTGCTGACTTGAACATTGATCACCTTCCCCCGCTGCCAGGCATAAATCAACGCTGAAGCAATGATTCCGATAAATACCGCAATCGCTAAATCTTCAATCACCGTTACCGCAGAAACTAAAATAATAATAAAGGCATCGGTTTTAGGGATTTTTGACATAATACGCAGACTTGACCATTCAAATGTCCCGATCACCACCATAAACATCACCCCGACCAACGCCGCCAAGGGAATTAATTCAACATATTTAGCACCAAACACTACTAAGAGCAACAAAGCAACTGCCGCCGCAATGCCGGAGGTTCGTCCTCTGCCACCACCGCGAATATTAATCATGCTCTGACCAATCATCGCACACCCACCCATGCCGCCAAAGAAACCGTTGACAATATTAGCTGCTCCCTGACCGATACACTCTTTATTCCCCTTACCCCGAGTTTCAGTAATTTCATCAACTAAAGTCAGAGTCATTAATGATTCAATCAGCCCAACCGCTGCCGCTAACAATGCAAAAGGAAGAATAAGTTTCAAAGTTGCCAATGAAAACGGCACATTGGGAATACAAAAAGTTGGCAAGGCTGCGGCAATAGTCGTTTTGGTCGGATCCATTGTCTGAACAAAGTCCAAAACCGTCCGCATATGATAAATACCGAATTTATCCAGACAGACCGCAGTTATCGTCACCGCCACTAAAGCCGCCAGAGTAGCTGGAACTACCTTGGTCAGTTTAGGCAGAAAATAACTTATAGCCATCGTGGCAAAAACCCCTCCGAGCATAATTAACATCGGGACTGTCGTCAACAGAGTTTTTTCCGCACCAGTGCCGGTATAGAACTGTGAAAGCTGGGCTTTAAAAATGATGATCGCCAAACCGTTAACAAACCCCAACATTACCGGATAAGGCACCAGACGGATAAATTTACCGAGTTTCATTATTCCGAACAACAGCTGAATCACCCCCATCAGTAAAACTGCGGCAAAAAGATATTCAGTTGCTCCTTTGAGCCCAACCTCGGCAATTTGCTTAATCATCAATGGCGCGAAAATTACCGCTACCGCACCAGTCGCGCCGGATATCATCCCAGGACGCCCACCAAAAACCGCGGTAATCAATCCAACCATAAAGGCGGCATAAAGTCCGACCTTTGGATCGACATGGGCGACAAAAGAGAATGCCACCGCCTCCGGGATCAATGCTAAAGCAACTGTTACCCCGGACAAGATATCTGTCCTAAAATTACGCGGTTTCTTTATCCTTAACTTAAAAAATCTATTCCCAATATTCTCTGTTTTCATCTTAGTTCCTAATTTATACCACATAATGTGGTGTATATATCTGTTTCAACTTTAACTTTTATATTTCAGCATAAACAGCTGAATAAACGAATAAAAAGCTACCCATAACGGGTTAACATAGCCGGCTGCGCCGGAACTAGTAGTGCCAGGCTTTGATAAAGCCAGCATTGTCGCACCAGCGACAGGGTGCTCTCATCGAGAGCTACCCGGGCAAAATACAATTCCCTATTAGGTGAACATAACCGACTGCGCCGGAACTAGTTGTATCACGTCTCCGTGAGAAGCAAAATAAATTTAGTTATGTAGTGTCTGAACGGAAACTCACAATTAAGTTAATTTCAAGATCAAATTGTGCAATAATGGTTTTAAATCATAAGTTGCATACCCTTGCGGTATGTGGCTTTATGATTTGAAGCCGTTAGTGTGCGGTTTGAGCCGAAATGAAATAATTGGCGTTTTCGTTCAGACACTAAATAAAGCGCAAAGAACATCATTTATAGTGCAAGCTGTAACTGTTGTTGCCAGTGTTTGATGGCAGCAGGGTTGGAGGCAAAATGAAGATGAATATAGGAGGCGATGATATTTTCTGTGCTGTAACCGGTAGGTATCCAAGTTGATTTTTTTCTCGTCCCACGCATCTTCCAGGCCGACGCTGGCTCCGAACTGAATTCAATTGACGACCAGTGAAATTCATGACCACGCAAGGCAGTCCCCGCGGAGCCTAAAAATGAATCATGGCAACTGCGTACCTCACGATATCCCAAAGAACGCAGACGTTGATTCATCGCAGCTTGAGCAGGAATAACCCCACACATTTGATAGGCGTGTCCCGTTGCATTTGTAAGTGACTCGGTTAGATAGATAAAACCTCCGCATTCGGCATAGATACAACCGCCGGCAATGGCAAAATCCTTTATAGCTTGACGCATTAAACTATTCTGGTCAAGCTGCTTGGCAAAAACTTCAGGAAAGCCACCACCCAAATATATGCCGGCTATTCCAGCTGGCAGCTGCTGATCATTTATCGGAGAAAATTTTACCAATTCAAACCCGGCTTCACGCAATATATCAAGATTATCTTCATAGTAAAAATGGAATGCCTGATCATAGGCAATGGCTAGTTTTACCGTTGGTTTTTTAGTATGAATTAACTTAGCAACTACCGGCGGTTGTTGGCTTAATTCAAGCATTTTATCAATAGCAAAACATTTTTCTGCTTCAGCTGCAAGCAGGTCAAACCATTCAGACGATTTTTCATGTTCGATAAACGGTACCAGACCGAGGTGACGTTCCGGCAAAGTGAATATTTCATCACGCAGCAGATATCCTAACAGCGGTGGCAGATCAGCCAATTCCAATGCCTCACGCAATAGTGCGGCATGACCTGCGGAACCGACCCGATTGGCAATAATCCCGATAATCTTCAATTCTGGGCAAAAATCACAGTAACCTTTAACCAATGCAGCAATACTGCCCGCCATCCCTTTAGCATTAACAGTCAAAATAACTGGGGTGTTCAATGTCAGTGCAGTTTCCGCCGTACTCCCAGAGAGCGTACCGGGCCGGGACGCATCATAAAGTCCCATTACACCTTCAATAACACTGCAATCCATATCTGCCGAACCGTTAATGAAAGATCTTTTTACCGCCTCCTTGCCCATCATCCAGCAATCGAGATTGCGCGACCGGCATTGGCAGGCCTGATGATGAAATGTCGGATCAATATAGTCCGGTCCGCATTTAAAGGGTTGAACTTTAAGTCCCCGATTATGCAGAGCTCGCAGTAGAGCCAGAGTAACCGTAGTTTTGCCATCCCCGGAGCTGGTGCCGGCAATAGAGAATGCGCTTAATTTATTTGCCATACTTTTCACTGTAACCCCGAAGATTATAGAGCTTATGATGACGATAAACGGTTTGATCATTACCGATAATAACCAGCGTGGTCATATTTATATCAGAAAATGGAAATTCACCTAGGGTTGTTACCTGCGAGCGTTCTTCAGGTCGAGATGCGTCATGAACAATGCCAACCAGCGTCGCTGCCCCTTGGGCTTCGATAAAAATATCTACAGCCTCTCTGATTAACGTTTTGCGCTTGATACTGCCTGGATTATAGAGTGCGCAGACCATGCCAGCAGCAGCGACACCACGCAGACGTTGCAAAATAACTGTATCAGGAGTCATTAGGTTCGACAGGCTGATAACCGCAAAATCATTCATCAATGGTGCTCCAAGCAGTGCAGCGGCTGCCGAAGCAGCGGTAATCCCAGGAATAGTTTCGACTTCGATGTCTGTATACTGCTCCTGTTCAGTCAGCTCCAATAACAGACCAGCCATGGCGTAAATGCCGGCATCTCCAGAAGATATGACCGCAACGGTTTTACCGCTACGTGCAGCATCAAGAGCATGTTTGCACCGTTCAATCTCACCACGCATGCCACTCGAAATAATATTTTTACCAGCGAATAGTTCCGGGAACTGTTTAAGATAGGTGGTATAACCGGCAATGGTATCACAATTTTCAAGTACCGCCCGTGCCCGCGGGGAGAGTAAATCCGTAGCTCCGGGACCTAGACCAACCGCATATATTTTAATCATAATAGTGTTATTTCCCTGTTTAAAATTTGGCAACCGCAATGGTCACCTTTGCATATTTTTGTTTTTCAATTACCAGTTTACCATTATTTGCGGCAAGAATTGCGGCAGCTTCAGAAACAGAAGCAACGCCAAACTCTTTAATTGCCCGTGGTGTCGGGTTTGGTGTGGTAATTGCATTTAAACTTGCTTTATCATAAAACTTCAATTCCAACTGCTGTTTTTCAGCAAACTTCAGCAACCCAGGTTCGGCAGATTTAATGTCAGAACTGGCAAGGCAGACAACTTGAGTTTGCTCAATTCCTGCCTGTTGCAAAGCATCATTAAACGCGATCTCAATTTCAGCACATTCAGTCGCTTTGCGACAGCCAATACCAACCGCATAACGCATCGATTTAAGTTTTAATACCGGCACCGCAACTTTACTGCAATCCCTATCCAGCACTACAGCCCCGTGCCCTGTTATATCATCAACCGACTCAACCCAGCGCAAACCTCGAACCGACTGATAGTATTGTTTGAATAATGTCTCCGGCATTAAGATGTCGATATTTTTGCCTTCAAGCAACATTGAATTAACTATTTTTATATTTTGGGGATTGGTTATCTGCCAATGCTTAATTGCCGCCAGTTCGTCAAATGCCGTTAGATTATTTATATCGGTTGCAGTAGTGATAATCGCCCGGCCACCAGTAATCCCGGCAATAACTGTTGCCAGCCGATTTGCGCCGCCGATGTGACCACTTAACAGACTGATGCTGTTATTGCCCAATTCGTCACAGACAACAACGGCGGGGTCAGTGAGCTTACTCTCTAGTAACCCCGCAATTTTACGCACCACAATTCCGGCCGCCATAATAAACAGATGAGCATCAAATTGTCGCCAATTACGTCTGACCAACGCCATCAACTGTTTAGGTGCAAAGGTGGTAGCTTGAGTAAGGTTATCTGCAAAACGCTCTGGAATAAAAATCTCCGTTTCCGCTAAACCTGCCGCCACTTCGCCCGCCTTGCGACTGCCCTGTTCGGTAATTGCATAAATTGCAACCTTACCGGCAAAAGTCTTACTCCCGTCATCACTGCGGTAACCGTGGGCAAAGTCATGAGCGTAAAGTAATGATTTTTCACCACCGCGCGCCAAGGCAGCACCAACAATAATCATCGCCTGACGCTTTATCCCGGAAGCTTGAACTTTGACTGATATATTGGCCAATGTACCTCGAACAATCTGCTGATTCGGCCATGATGCCCGATAGACAACCGCAACCGGCGTATCTGCCGCACGCCCTGCCTGCATAAAATCATTAACCAACCCCGGCATATCGGCGATACTCAAAAAAAGTGCGACCGAAGCATTGTTATTGGCTAGTTTAACAATCTCCTCCTGTTCCGGTACCGGCGTCCGTCCAGCCCGACGGGTCAATATTGCGGTTTGCGTAATGCCCGGCATTGTCAATTCAGCCTTCAATGCAGCAGCGGCGGCAAACACACTGCTGACGCCGGGAATGACCTCATAGTCAATCCCCAGTTCGTCAAGTTCATTCATCTGTTCAGAAATCGCCCCATACATTGCGGGATCACCGGTATGCAGCCGTACCACATTTTTACCCCCCGCTACAGCCTGTTTCATTGCAGCAATCACCGCATCAAGCGACATCGCAGCACTATTAAGTTTAATCGCATCCTGCGGGGCATAATTTAGCAAATCAGGATTAACTAATGAGCCCGCATAAATCACCAGATCGGCACTTTTCAGTACCGCTACAGCACGTAATGTAATCAGATCTGCGGCTCCCGGCCCAGCACCGGCAATAACTACCTTTCCCTGCATTTTTTCACCTTTTTATATATGTAAATATGGTTATTTGATTTTCTGACTTCATCAGGGTTAAACTACCCGCTGCTTTGGAACGGGCAATACCAACGCTGATAACTTCACGAAGTTCATCTTTCAAGACTGAATTAAGTGCCGCAACCGTCTCTAAAGTCACCGCTGACACCACAATTCTGCCACCAATATGCAAACAATCAAACGCCCTACGGATAATCGCTTGAATATTCTTGCCACCACCACCGATAAAAACCACATCAGGCTCCGGTAATTGATCGAGTTTGACCAAAATATCACCGGTAATAGTATGATGATTATCAAGCCCCTCGGCAGCGACGTTACTGATAATTTGTTCTACTCGCGCTGGCGATTGCTCAACGGCATAAACAGCTAAATTCCGACACATTCCGGCACATTCAATCCCAACAGAGCCACTACCTGCCCCCAAATCCCACATCACTCCACCCCGCAACCCCAATTTGGCAATAATAACCGCTCTGGTTTCAGGGTGAGTTATCAAGCCGTTTTCATGGGCATAAATGGCATCATCAAGCCCTAAAGGTAACACTGGCTCTTGCGTTCTCCCAGTTGGCTTTAATAACATCAAAATTGACAATCCAGGACAATCATCCCCTGCCAGTTCCTGTAATGTGCCGCACTTAATCATTTCACTATCCAGTCCGATGTTGACACCGATAACTGCCGGACGCCGAGCCGCTTCAGGATATTTTTTTATCAATTCAGTTCCCAGACCAACTGCCGACAGGCAGTTGTCACAATAGATTATTGACTGTTCCGCTGCTAAAATTTTCCGCCACGGCACCACTCCGTTACGACCGTGAATACTGAACAGTTCAAAGTCACTCCAAGGCTGTTTTAACTTTGCACATAAAGCCTGAAATGCCGTAATATTCGGGATAACAGTATAATGTTCGGCAGTAGTCAGTTTAGCCAGCGTCCCCGCAATCCCATGAAACAGGGCATCACCAGAGGCTAGAATGGCAACGCGCTGCCGTTTAGCCAGCACCACCAGTTCTTTAATGGTCTCAACCGCATTTGCGCCAAGAGCAATTTTTTTATAATCTGCATCATTGAACATCGCCAATAACCGTTTACCACCAGCCAGTACTGCGACATTATTAATAATAGTTTTCACTGATGCCGGAATCGAATCGACTGAAATTCCGCAGCTGATAACATAAATATGATTTTTTTTATTCATCTTTTGACCAAAATTTTCCCTTCAATATCATAAACATATAACTTAACCTTAACTTTTCCGGACCATTGGGCTAAGTAATTGAAAGCCCTGTCGGCCAGTCTTTCTAACAACAACAGATAAATTTTTCGTTCCAGCATTGCTGCCGCCTCTCCAACCGTATTGCATTTGGCAATTTTTTTCAAACCCGATGAATCAACACCAAGCAGTTTAAGCTCTTCAACCATCAACTCAGGCTTGAGGCTTACTTTATGAGCATGAGTATATTCATGTCCACAGGCATATTTATACAGTTTGCCCGGCATACAGGCGACACTTACAGTTTTCAGCTTTGTTGCCGCTACCGCTTTTAACGAATCGGCAATAAAATCACCAATACGAATGCAGCTGTCATCACCTATATCCGACAGCTCCTGCAAAATTGCGGTTCGAGTTCTGCTGCCGGTAGTGAAGGCGATATGTTTAACCCCCTCTGCAGCTGCACACCTTACTCTGATTTCAATAGTTTTAATATAGGCGGCATTTGAATATGGCACGACAATTCCGGTCGTCCCAAGAATTGAAATACCACCGATGATACCTAACATCGGATTAAGCGTTTTCCGGGCAATCCCCGCCCCGTTTACTGCGGTAATTTCAATAGTCAAATATTGCACTTCGCTACCAAAACCAACGCGTTTCAAATTATCAACCAGCATCCGCCGCGGGCTACGGTTAATTGCCCACTTGCCGACAGTAGCATCAAGTCCCGGACGCGTAACCAGCCCAACCCCATCACCGCCTTTAATCACCAACCAGCCTTTACCACATATTTCCAGATAATCTTCAGGCTTAACTGCCGTCGCCGCTGAATATTTCAACCTGACCTTAATCGTCATTTTATCCGTGACATCCGGATCATCACCGGCATCTTTGATAATTGAGACCATTATCGCATCAGCAAATTTTTCTGTTTTGGCTACCGGAATATTCAGCGTTTTTCCCGTGGGCAATAAAAGACTGACGGCTCCCCCTGAATAACGATTATTCAACACCAGATATGCCACCGCCGCCCCTGCTGTCGCAGCAGCCCCAGTGGTGTAGCCTTTCCGTAACTTGTCAATCTGCTCCTGCTTCACAAACTATCCTTGTTCAATAAAAAATGTTTCCATAATCGCATGTAATGCTGCTACCGCCAGCGGGCTGCCACCACGTCGACCTTCAATTGTAATATGCGGAACATCAACCTCACGCAGTAATTCTTTAGATTCAACCACATTGACAAACCCAACCGGCATCGCGATAATCAATGCTGGGCGAATCCCCTCCTCGACAATCATCTTAACTGCACCAGCCAATGCCAAAGGAGCATTACCGCAAAGGAAAATACCGCCATTAATAATTGCTTTAGCTTTTCTAATTCCAGCTAGAGCACGGGTGATATTTTCTGCCTTGGCTATCGCGGCCACTTCAGGATCGGCAATATAACAATGAATCGAATCACGGGTATATGCTGAATTAAAACGTTGCAATTTAGCCACTGAAATGCCGGAACGAATCATATTGGAATCTGAATATATCGACACCCCCTGTTTCATCGCCTCTATTCCCGCCTGAATAGGATTATGGCGAAAACAAAGTGTATCAACAATCGAAAAATCTGCAGTAGTATGAATCAGGCGTCGTGCGACCCGCCACTCTTCATCGTTTAACCCTTGCCGATCTGTCTCAGCCTCAATGCGCCGAAAACTCTCTTCCTCAATCCCCATTCCAGGGAGATTCCAAATTATTTTATCAAACATTAGCTCATTCCATTTAATAATTCTATTAAATTTTAGTTTACATGACCAACCGTAAATCTACAACCCCCAGTCAATAAAAATTTAAAAACTTTAATCATCGCTAAGGGACAGGTTGATTACTATCCGCAGGAATTTAGACTGGTTGAAGCTATGGTTGAAGCTAAAAGCTAATGGGGAAATGAAAAATGGGGTATATTGAAAATAAGATATGCTACCCTAAAAAAAAGATGTATTCAGCAGTTTGTAAGAGTTATGGGATGGTAGTGAATATTTTTAGTGCTTACGAGTTGATAAATTATTTTTAACTGCTAAATTTATGGCAGTTTGTAATCAAGGAATGTGGTGTAATTCCACAACTGTGTCGCAACTGTGTGAAGATTTAACGATCTAAAGTCAGAGACTTGTACAAGCTCAACTGTTTTTATTCGACGCAAAAATAGTTGTTTTTTTATATTTAATAGTGCGTCACACACTAAATAAAAAAGGAATGTTAACTATGTTTAACAAACTCACGCTGTTAAAAAAATCGTTATTTCTCTCCGCCGCCAGTGCTTTGACTTGCTCCGCAACTGTTGCCGCTGCTTCAACCACACCGGATAAAGTTATCAAACAACCCAGTAAACAGGCTATTTTACTCGTTGCTTTCGGAACCAGTCAGCCAGGAGCCAAAAAGGCTTTTGAAAATATTGAAAAAGTGGTAAGTAAACGCTTTTCTGAAACTACATTACGTTGGGCATATACCTCAGCATTTATCAGAAAGAAATTAAAAAAACAGGGAACCGTCACCTATTCAGTAACTGAAGCTCTCGAACAGCTCCGGCAGAGTGGAGTTACTAAAGTTGCCGTACAATCACTGCATATTTCACTCGGAGCTGAATTTCTTGAGATTATTACAGCAGTTGAACGTTTCAGATGTCGCCCTGATACTTTTGAAAAAATTACCATCGGTATGCCACTGTTAAATTCTCAAACTGATATTGATAAATTTTACCAGGCACTGACTAAAGTGATTCCGGCAGAACGCAAATCGACGGCTGGAGTTGTTTTACTCGGGCACGGTAATGGTCATAGCGGCATTGGGGATATGACCTACATTGCTACGGACTACAAACTCAAACAAAAAGATAAAAATATTTATGTTGGCACCGTTGAAGGTAAACCGAACTTTGAAGATGTGAAGCAACGGTTAATCGCTAATAAGATCAAAACTATCTATATGTTGCCGTTGATGGTGGTTGCCGGCGATCATGCTAATAATGATATGGCTGGGCCTGAAGCTGATTCCTGGAAATCACTTCTGACCAAACAGGGGATAAAATGCTACCCGATTCTCAAAGGGTTAGGCGAAAATGATGCCATTGCAGAAATTTTTGCTGATCACCTTCAAGCTGCCCTGACTGCTTTAAATGAAACGAAACATTAAACAGTGACAATTATGGCGACAGGAAAATTTTACGGCGTTGGCGTTGGTCCAGGTGATGTGGAGTTAATCACGCTCAAGGCAGTCCGAATATTAAAGACTGCAGATGTGATTTTCACGGCAGTGTCACGCCAGAGTGCGCGCAGTGTCTCCGGCCGTGTCGTCGATGCCGTTGACGGGATAACTGGCAAACGTCAGGAACTCGTTTTCGCCATGACTAAATCATGGGATGACCGCATGAACCTCATCAGGAAAAATGCCGGAATAATTCTGTCAGAACTCCGGCAGGGCAAAAACTGTGTTTTCACGACTATCGGCGATCCTTTAACCTACAGTACCTATGGTTATCTGATGAAAGAGCTCCAACTGCTGGCAGCTGAACTGAAAATTATTACCATTCCCGGGGTCAATTCATGGAGTGCGCTGGCGGCGGCATCAAATACAATTCTCGTCGAAGACAAAGAACGACTATGCATTGTTCCCAGTTATTCTGCTGTTGCCGAAAAGGCGGCACTGGAACATGCTGAAACCGTCGTATTCCTGAAAACCTATAACAGCCGCAACAATATCATTGATAAACTTGACTGTGCAGATGAAGAACTGCTCTATGGTTCTAATCTGGGACTTGACGAGCAGTTTATCTCAACCAATATTGAGCAAATCCGTAAGCGTGGCAAGGAGTACCTATCAATGCTGATTGTGAAAAAAAACGGGTAAATTAATTGAAAAAGAAGAGTTCCAAACTTCAGCAGACCGGCTTTATTATCTGGCTGGTGATTGCAATAACCTTAATTGTTTATGTTATTATCAATTCCGATATGAAGTTGATCATGAAGACCTCCCGTAGTCTGTTTAAACTATTGACGCTAGTGGGGATTGCCGCCTTTGTCGGTGCCGTATTTGAATATAAAGCTTGGTCGCGTTTTGCCGCATTTATGGTTAAACCACTGATTAAATTCGGCAGGTTGCCTGACGTGTGCGGCGTCGCCTTGGTTACCGCAATCTTTTCCAATAATGCCGCCAATACGCTGATTGCCAACAGCTATGAGGAAGGCAATATAACGCGTCGTGAAATGATAATCAGCGGATTGTGTAACTCCTATCCAGCTATGGTGTCTCATTCACTCCGGATTCTCTTTCCCCTCCTGAGTGCAATTGGTATTGCTGCAATCGGCTACTACTCATTTACCTTTGGCATTGGATTGTTAATGACCTTTGCTTTTTTACTCTATTCACGCCTGTCCAGCAAACATGATCCTGAAATAACTGTTGATGCTCAAACTATACCCGGGAAACGTGACTATAGTTGGACCGAGGTGACAAAAAAATCATTGAAACGGGCGGGCAAACTACTGTTACGGTTACTTTATATCACCGTGCCAATCTATTTCATGGTCGCCTATATGGCAAAAAATCAGCTGTTTAATTTCTGGAAAGAGCTTATTCCTGATAGTATCCAGCACTGGTTAACGCCTGAAACAATGGCTATTCTAGCTGCACGACTTGGCGGTTTAGTCAATGCCGCCGGCGTTGCTTCAGAGTTTCTTAATCAACAACAGATCACTCACTGGCAAATTGTCCTGGCATTTATAATTGGCAATGTAATTACCAATCCGATCAGGACTATCAGACGCAATTTACCGGCCGCCATGGGCATTTTCCCTGGTAGAAACGGTCTCTTGATTGTCCTCATTCTGCAATCATTACGCCTTGCCTTTGCAGTTTTAGCGATTATTGTAATTATAAATTGGAACTCTTAATCATGAACAAAACCGGCTGCGCCGGAACGAATAGTACCCTGCGACTTCCAGGCGCATCGGGCATAATCGCCCTTTTGGGAAATTACGGTTTTGCGCCAAGGATGTCGCAAAGTACTAGCTGAAAATAGAAATTCCTATAGCATTGCTACCGTAAATAATGAAATAACGATGAATGAACTATTTTTACCTGCAATAAGCTACAACGGCGAAATTTAGCGAGGATTTACAATTAATGGATATCTATCCGATCAATTTACTTTTAACTGGAAAACAGTGTCTGATTGTCGGGGGCGGCAAAGTCGCAACCCGCAAAATGAATTCGCTACTGGCGGCTCAAGCAACTGTTACAGTTGTCGCCCCGGAACCAGCCACTAAAATAACGGCGGCTCACTCTGCGGGTGACATCAAACTTAAAACTGCCGACTTTCAATCAAGTGACCTTGATGGGATCATGTTGGTTTATGCCGCGACCAATGACCGAATATTGAACCAAACCATAATGAAGCAGGCCGACGCCCGTGGCATTATGGTTTGCGCAGTTGACAGCAACTGGCGGCACGGCACCTTTATTACGCCAGCCAGTGTCCGACGCAACGATGTAACCATCGCCGTCTCCAGTCATGGGGTTGCCTGCCGTAAAACCAAACTGATTAAAGATAATATTGCTAAACATATTGACTCGATTGAAAAGAGTGAACTGATAATTCTCGGCACCGACCACAATCGGCTGGGGCTGGACAGACGAGAACATATTCACCTGACCGGTGAACGGCTTAATTGTGCTGGCCGACGCATTATGACCCTCTGGGGTATTCAGGAATTCATGCTCTTTAATACCTGCAACAGAATCGAATTACTAGCGGTCGGCAACCACGAACAACCAATCGTTGATATGTTGAAAATGATCTTGAAGCTTGACTGGCTGGAGCCTGAACAATTTTATCTGAAAACCGGCTTTGAGGCTTTCAGGCATAGCTGTCTGGTTGCTGCCGGGCTCTACTCGCAGACTCCGGGCGAAAACCATATTACAGCGCAATTCAAAGAGCTGTTCAATTACGCTGAACAGCAACAATGGGCTGGCTCGGTGATAAAATCACTGCACGATAATATTATTCACGTAACCAAACATCTCCGTACTGAAATTATTCCGTTACTAAAAGTTTTTGAAATTGAAGAGTTGGTCATTGATTATCTGAAGCAGCATCTGGCGGTATTGAAAAATCGCCGAGTACTTCTGGTCGGAAGTGGCATTGTCGGTACTGCAATGAAAGATATACTGCTCAAAGAGGGCTGCATTGTCGACTGGCTCTATTATTCAAAACGCCCCCCCGCAACCACCGCAGGTGTGACTGTTTATAAGCTCAATATGCTCGGGGCTAAAATTCCCGAAGCAGATATCGTAATTACCGCGTTGGCTACCGATCATCCAATAATTTCTCAAGAAATGGCCGGATTCTTTAAAAACGATGCAGAAATCATCGATCTCGGCTCGCCACGCAATGTAGCCTCTGCTCTGACAAATAGCAATGATCAGATAAAATTAACCGATATGGAAGATCTTAAACACTGGCATCGCCGCGAAAATTGCGATTTAGAACATATAATCAGTCAAGCGAACAAAATTATTGATGACCACAAGGATGTTTATGACAAATTCAAAACCAGTTTTATTGACGGGCGTCAGGGCTAGCAAATTATCATTAGCCCAGTCCCAACAAAATATTGCTAAGCTCCAACAACTGCTGCCGGCTCTTGGCTTTGAGCTGATTCCGATGTCTTCCCCCGGCGACCGTGACAGGAAAACCGATTTAAGAATTTCAGAGCCCGACTTTTTTACCCGCGACCTCGACGATGCTGTGTTGGACGGCTCCATCGACTGTGCGATTCATAGTGCTAAAGATCTGCCGGAAGAACTTCGCGCCGGCATTGATATGTTCTATTTGCCATGGTGTGAAGATCAACGTGATGTCTTGATTTACCCGCTCAACCGCTCGTTACCCCCTGCACCGCGTATCGGCGTCAGCAGTGAACGCCGCGCCCAATATTGCACTGAATATTTCCTGCATGGCGAACAACTACCCGTTCGGGGAAATATTGAACAGCGTATTGAACAGCTGGACAACGGTGACTTTGACATCTTAATCATGGCGGCAGCTGGATTAAAACGGCTGGGGCTGGAAAATCGTATATCTGAATATATCAGTTTAACAACATTACCCGTGTCAACAGCTCAAGGCTGGCTGGCGGTAACCTACCGTAAAAACGATCATTTATTCAATAATCTACGTAAACTATTTGTTAAACGCGTCGTTTTAGCTGGCGCCGGAATCGGTTCAGCCACTAACACTACCGCTGGCGTTATCGCGGCATTGGTCCAATGTGACATCTGCCTCTACGATGCCCTATGTCCAGAAGAATTACTTAGCAACCTGTCCCCAACTGCCGAAGCAGTTTATGTCGGCAAACGTCAAGGCGAACATTCACTCACTCAACCCCAGATCTGTCAACTGATCATTGATTATGCCAGACGTGGCAAAAAAGTGGTGCGGCTCAAAGGCGGTGATCCGGGCATCTTCGGACGTTTAGCTGAAGAGATTGAGATTCTCGATGAATATGAACTGCCCTACATTGTCATGCCCGGCATCAGCAGTATGTCACTGGCAACCACTTCAACCGGACTGCTATTGACCAGACGCGGCATCAACCGGGGTTTTACCGTCGCGACGCCACGCAAATCAGGTTCTGGTAAACTCGAATGGTTCAATGATGCCGAAACTGAAGATTTCACCAAAGTCTTTTTCATGGGAGCCAGTGAAGTTGCAACTATTGCCAAAAATATGATTAATGACGGAGCTCCGTCCGATCTACCGATTTCCATAATTTACGGTGCCGGCAGTGAACAACGCAAAATCGTCTCCGGGAACTTAAGTAATATTACCGAAAAATTACCTAATACCAAATTGCCCGGTATTATTATTGCGGGCAAAACCGCCGACGCCAAATATCTCTACCCCCAACACGGTGCATTGGCCGGACAGAAAATTCTTTTCACCGGTAGCCGTTACCTCGCAGCTAAAGCTAACGCTGAAATTACCAGCTTTGACGGCATTCCGATTATTATGCCGATGATCGAACTGGTTCCGCATGATGATATTGCTGAAAAGCTAAATTTATTAAACCAAGCCCACTGGCTGATTATCCCCTCCCCGACAGCGGCTGAAATACTGTTTAACGCCATAAAAAACGCCAAGTTTGATATTAGACACCTACCCAGAATAGCCGTCAGTGGTCCAGTCACCGCAATCATCCTGGCAACCTACGGCATCTATCCTGACATAATACCAACAACCAACTACGGCAGTGCCGGATTAATTACAGCTCTATCACCAATACTGACCAATAAAGATCAAGTTATCAGATTATGTTCAGATAAAGCAAGCCCGGAATTAAGCAGACAATTAAGCAAAACCGGCGCAAAAATCATCGACGTAGAACTCTACCGCAACCAACTGGTAAAACATGATTTATTACCAGAATTTGACACTCTTATTTTCACCTCACCGTCAACCGCAAAAGCCTTTATAGATAATTTCGGATCTGATAAGTTGACAGCTAAAACTGTCTGCGTCATCGGCAACCCAACCCGAAGACAACTGGAAAATTTTAAAATAGACTGTAACCTGCTTCAAAGCCCTGAAGCCACAATAGCCGATTTAGTCTTCTCACTGGCTGCTGAACGGATAAATAATCTTCTCAAGTTGAAGTAGTTGACGGAACTGCTATATTTTGGTATAGCTCAAAAGATGGAGTTATCCATCTGAACAAAAATATAAAACGGATACAGAAAAGGTCATTATGAATATTAATCAATTCCCGCAGGTCAGGTTGCGCCGGTTGCGGCAGAACAGCACTATTCGCGATATGTTGGCGGCACCACTGCCCGGACCGGAAAAATTTGTCTGGCCGACCTTTGTCGTCGAAGGTTCCGGGATCAAAGAGCCGATCAGTTCGATGCCGGGGCAGTTCCGTTACTCAATCGACACCCTGCTTGAAGCTGTCGGTAAACTGATTGCTACCGGGGTCAAATCAGTTATGCTGTTCGGGGTTGTCGGTGACAATGATAAAAGCTGCGATGCCGCTTATGCCATGCGCGATGACGGGATCGTTCAATGCGCTATTCGTGCCCTGAAAAAAAGTTACCCGGACCTGTTGGTGTTTACCGATGTCTGCGTCTGCGAATATACCGACCACGGTCATTGCGGAATTACCAATGAGCATGGTAATGTCCTTAACGATCCATCACTGGAACTATTAGCCCGAATGGCTGTAAGTCATGCCAAGGCCGGAGCCGATGTCGTTGCCCCGAGCGCCATGATGGACGGTCAGGTACAAGCCATTCACCGCGCTCTGGATGCCAACAACTTGACTGGGACAATTTTAATGAGTTATTCAACCAAATTTTCCTCATCAATGTACGGCCCATTCCGTGAAGCTGCCGATTCAGCCCCGGGCACCGGTGACCGCAAAGGTTATCAGGCCGATATCCGTGACCTGAACAGTGCATTACGTGAATCAGAACTTGACGAAGCAGAGGGGGCGGATATTCTGATGGTCAAACCGGCAATGTTCTACCTGGATGTCATCACCCGCATCAAACAGCAGACAAAACTGCCATTGGCAGCCTACAATGTCAGCGGTGAATATGCCATGTTGATCGCCACCGCCGACCGTGGATGGGGTGACCTGAAAATGATGGTACGTGAATCCATCGCCGCCATGGATCGCGCCGGAGTAGATATTTTCATCTCATATTGGGCAAATCAGTATGAAATAATGTTTAATGATTAATGAAGTTAGGGGCTTGGGAAAATTTATTCTACTCTGTCCACTAAGTCCATAGCGTCCACCAAGTCCACAAAAAAATTAAAACAGGATTTTAATAATGAGCAATTCAGCTAAACTGTTCAAACGCGCCTGCCGGGTCATTCCCGGCGGTGTCAACAGCCCGGTACGGGCATTTAACAGTGTCGATGCCGAACCGGTGTTTATTGAACGCGGCAACGGTAGCAAAATATACGATGTCGATGCTAATGAGTATATCGATTTCTGCGGATCATGGGGACCGTTGATCCTCGGACACGCCGATCCTGACGTGCTTAATGCGGTAACTGAAACCGCCCATGACGGGCTCAGTTTTGGTATCTGTAATCCACTGGAAGTGGAAATGGCTGAACTGCTCGCCGAAATGGTTCCACATGTTGAAATGTTCCGTCTGGTCAGTTCCGGCACCGAAGCGGTAATGACCGCATTGCGTTTGGCTCGCGGTTATACTGAACGCAAATATATTATTAAATTTGATGGCTGTTACCATGGACATTCAGACTGCCTGCTGGTAAATGCCGGCAGTGGCCTGTTAACTCAGGCCGTATCCAGTTCAAAAGGGGTCACTGACAAGGTCACTTCAGAAGTTATCTCCCTGCCCTATAATGATTGCGAACAACTTAAACAGGCTTTTGTCAAATATGGCGATGAAATTGCGGCACTGATCATTGAACCGGTCGCCGGTAATATGGGATTAGTTAAACCGGAACCGGGCTTCCTGGAATTTATCCGCCAACTTTGCAGTAATAACGGCTCATGCTTGATTTTTGATGAAGTTATTACCGGTTTCAGATTCCATCCCGGTGCCTATGCGTCATTAACCAACGTGACACCGGACATCACCACTTTCGGCAAAATTATCGGCGGCGGTATGCCGATTGGTGCAATTGCCTCAACCCGCGAAATCATGGAACATCTTGCCCCATTGGGTGACGTTTATCAGGCCGGAACATTAAGCGGTAATCCGGTTACAGTGGCCGCCGGAATCGCTACTCTGAAAAAACTAAAAGCGACCAATCCATATCCCCGAATGACCAAACTTGCCGATCTTTTCGCGACGACAATCAACAACTTTGCCGCAGAGCAAAAACTAGCGGTTCATTGTGCCAGCTACGGCAGTGCCTTTACCCTGTTTTTTACCGATAAACAGCCATTAACCAACCTTGACGATGTCAAACAGTGCGACACCAAACGTTTTGCCGCCTACTATCGCCACATGCTAAGCAACAGTTTTTACATGTCACCATCACAGTTTGAATTGAATTTCATTTCAGCCGTCCACACCGAAAGTGAAATAAAAGCCGCCGCCACATGTGTCATCGAATTTCTCTATTCATCAAATGGAAAATTGACTGATAAAGAAAAAAAACGCAGTTATACCGGTTGCCATGGCTGGGAGATATTAAGAGTAAAATAAAGCAAGCAAAATCCACGCTGATAAATGGTAGACAGAAAAAAATAATTCTGCCATCTTTTGGGTTGCTGCTTTGATGTTCTGCGCTATATATCAGGTTTTACTTGCAGTAATCGGCCATGAATGCGATGCTGGGGATTGACGAGACCTGTTCCAGGGCTTTCGGATTGGCTGATTTGCCGGTTATCAGGGACTCTTCGATAGCGAACATGATGCGGACTGCTTCTGTCAGTTCGGCTACGGTTGCCGGTGATTTGCCGGTAGTTATCGCTTGGGTGAAGTTGCCGCAAATACCGTCATGAATATCATCACCGTCAAGTGCCAGAGAATGATCTTCGCCGTCCGCAGCAAAAACATTGAAACGACTTAACGGGAAATCGGTTTCAAGCACGAGACGAATTGCCATGCCACGTTGATGATAAAGAGAAACGATGGTGGCATCATCTGTGTTGATTTCAGCTTTCACCGCCTCGATACCACTCCCGAATAGACCTAGTATCCATTCAACGCCATGAATACCGTAATAGTAACGATCTGACGGCACACAGAAGATGGCATCTGAAATACGGGCAGCTTTTATCTCTGTCGCCAAAGCAGCGGTTTTAGCATTCCAGCGCCAGCCGGAACCGGCAAACATCGGTGCAGAACTCTGTTCACACAATGCAACAAAACGATCAAGTTCATCAAGGCTGGTCACCAGCGGTTTATCACAGTAACATGCCTTGCCAGCCTGCAAGATAGCAGTAATATCTTCAAGATGAGTTTCCCAGTCAGCTGACAGCACCATCACACCATCACATTCGACAGCAAGGGCAGCGGCCGAATCATATTCTTTTACGTCAAATTCTTTGCAGAATGCAGTCGTTTCTGTTTTACCTTTAGCCCGTCCGCGGTCAAAGACTCCAGTGACTTGAAAGTCATTCATTGCGTTAATTCTTTTGACGAAACTTCTCGGATGTGAAGTATCCAGATCAATAAAACCAATTTTTTTCATACTGTTTATATCCTTTTTTTATTATTTTTTATCTATTGAAGATTGCGCCGCTTTGGGCGTAATAATCTTTGCTTAATTCAAAAATACCGTTATGGGCTTCGACCCAGAGAGCATTCGGCTCGGGTTGAGCGGCAATTAACTCCTGCCAATGTTTATAAAAATGGGGGCCGTTCGATTCCAGCAGTCCGGTAGTCATCCCCGGTAATGGCGCAAGCCGGGCAGCGATATTTTTATTCCATTCAACGGTCGCCGGCGTACAGGCTGAATCTGCCACATAACATGGCACCCCATAATCATAGGCAGCCTTTGCCATTTTCAGTGACATACTCAGGGTTTTACCCGCCGGTTTCAGGGCGATGGCACTGTAACCCATTTCCATGCGTTGTTTGACCTCTGCCGCACCGTGACAACTTTCGTCACCAGCCACTCTGACACCGAGATCCGCGACATTAATATCCAGATTTTCATCAAACGGCTCTTCCAGAATAACGATCTGCTCGAATGCCCCGATAGTTTTGGCATGGGCTAACAGTTTTTTCATCGCCGCCTTGGTTTGATAACGTCCATTGGCATCTAGATAATAGAGTAACTTGCCATCTTCAGTATATGGGGTGCGACAATCGGCGATAGCGTTATGGATTTCAGTCAAACGTGCCATATCGGCTGCCAGCATCTGCTGTTCATCCCCCGGCTGACCAATTTTTATTTTCAGGAAAAAATAACCTTCAGCAATCAATTTATGCAACTCTTCGACTGAAACTTTGTAGGTAACCAATGGAGCACTGGCCAATTTTTCATGTCTGGCACTCAATGCCGGACGGTAGGTCGCCGGTATCACCTCATCAAAGTTATCAATATTGTTGTCCTGAGCATAAAGTAGCCAGGCGGCATTATCCAATGCCACCAACGGATTCAAAGCAAAAGTACGTCGCAACTCTGCGTTGCCGGTAATTTTACACCCATATTGATAGACCGGTTCAATAATAAAATCCAACATCGCAATCGGGTCAGCAAAAGATTTCCCTTTGACCAGTGTCAGGGCATATTCAAGCATTGTTGCCATCAACAGGTTACCACCCACTTCAGAGTGAGCAGAGAAGACCGTGGCATCAGACCACAACACCGCCAGTCCGCCCTGTCCGGTAACTTTATTGCCGGAATCGCCAGTCAAATCAACTTGGCAAACCCATTTTTCGGTGAAGAAGCTACCTTTGAAACCGAACGGTTTTACTAGTGGTTCGCGGATAATATCCAAATTTGTATCAGTTATTGTAAATTCCATATTTTTCGCCTTTTTTTAGTGGACATTGTGAACCTAGTAGACTTAGTGGACGGAGTAGAATAAAATATCTACTTCGCCGCTCGGAGTTCGGCTCCCACATTACCCAAACCCCATATGCTATGCCACAAAGTTATACAAAGTTTTTTCTCTGTGAAACTCTGTGGCTCTCTGTGTAACAGTTTTTCCCAAGTTTCAAGTTTCAAACCTACACACCCTACCGGTTTTGGCTGATTCATAGATGGCGCAAATCAGCTCTACCGCACGCCGTCCTTCGCTACCGGGAATGGAAGGTTGCTGTTTATGTTTAATTGCGGTTATTAAATCCAACAACTGTCTACGATGCCCTTCGTGTGAGCCGGCACGCGGATCACTTGCCCCACTTTTCAGTTGCGTGGTCGCAACGCTGCCGTTACGAATCGCCTCATCTTCGGGTTGTTCATCCACAAACTGCCACCGGGTAATAGTATCATCTTCGAGCGTAACCGAACCATATTCACCGGAAAGTTCCAGCCGTCGCGGAAATCCCGGCGCACATGAAGTGCTGGCTTCAATAACGCCCAACGCACCATTTTTAAATTTAATTGAAGCGCAGGCATTATCTTCGACCTCCAGCCGTTCATGCGTCATGGTGCCGGTAAAGGCGTGCACCATTGCAGGTTCACCAACCAGATAAAGCAATAGGTCGATAATATGGATTGACTGATTCATTAATGCTCCACCGCCGTCAAGCGCCCAGGTGCCGCGCCAACCGGCACTGTCATAATATTCCTGCGAACGGAACCATTTTACCTGCGCACTGCACATTACCAAACGCCCGAAACGTCCCGTTTCGATCGCGGTTTTAATCAGTTGAACCCGATCGCTGAAACGCGACTGGAACACTGCCGACAGATAGACGCCATTTTTATCACAGGCATCAATTATCGCATCGGCTTTGGCAAGTGTCACATCCAATGGTTTTTCGCACAGGATATGTTTACCAGCTTCAGCGCATGGAACTGCAATCTCTTTATGCACTCCGGTCGGAGTAGCAATGGTTACCGCAACGAGTTGCGGATCATTGAGCAGTTCGTCAAATGTGCGATAAACTTTTGCCCCCTGTTTTTCGGTAAAAGACTCAGCTAGAACGCTATTGCGGTCGTAGACCGCATAGAGCTCCGCTTCGGGAATCTCCGCCAGGGCGGCGGCGTGACGTTCGGCAATCATGCCGGTGCCGATAATTGCAAATTTTATTTTTTTATTCATAGTTTTCCTTTTTATGGACGGAGTGGACCTAGTGGGCTAGTGGACGGAGTAGAAAAAAGCCCAAGCATCAAGTACCTAGCACTTAACCCCCTCTACCAACTCTTCCAACATTTTACCGTATTTCACATAAGAGGAATATTTCTCTTCTGGGCTAACTTCGGCATTGCCACCGTCAAGGTGAACAATTGCCGCGACATGCGGTTCGATGGAAATTACACCGTCATAACCATCTTCATTCAAAATAGTACTCAGGATCTCTTTTAGCATCGCGTCGCCTTCACCGCAATAGGCATAATCTTTACTGCGCCCGCCAGCGAGGTTCAGCTTCGCGTCTTTAATATGGATATAATCAAAATGCCCACGAATAATTTCAAAAAAAATCCACGGTTCATACCCGTGACTGATGGTATTACCCAAATCATAGAGCAGTTTAAAATTGGGACTGTCAACCGCAGTTTTCAAATCAACCATGTGTTGGGCACTCAATCCACCCCAACCTTCACAGTTTTCATGCGACAAAATGATGTCAGCATCGGCGGCAATTTTTACCAACTCTTTGCAACGTTTGATTGCCTCATTACGCCAGATGCTATCATCTACCCCATCCCCTTTCCAGGTCATAATGCGAATATATTTCACCTTTAACTGCTGCATACGTTTGACCGCAGTTTTCAATTCATTGAGATCAATACTGAAATCATCATTGATATGCCGACTCCAGTTGCCTATGGCCGAAGCAAAACCGGTAACCTGCATGTCATGACGTTCCAATTCACGCCGAATGACCTCAAATTCGGCATCCGACACGGTGCCGGCAACATTTTTGCCGTCAACCAGACGCAGTTCAATATGGTTCCAGTCCAACTGTTTATGAGCTCTTATCTGACTGGCAATATCACTGCCGGCCTCATCTGCTATTCCTGAAAAAATCATAATTATTCCTTTTTATATTTTAATAATACCGCCATCGCGTCGGTGTTTGGTTTCGCCAACTCGGTATAGGCAACTAACGCCTCGGTATAATGATATTCATGGGTAATCAGCTGGTCAAGCTCAAGTTTACCCGCCGCAACCGCGCCAAGAATAGCCTGAACATTGCGCTTGACGGTCCATTTCACATAACCCATTGGATAATCATTACCAGCTTCAAACGTCGCGTCACGATAACCCGGTCCGGCTTTGGCAGAACTGAGAATGCGTAAATTCCCACTTGGCGAAGCAAGCGAAACGGTAATTGTCGCGCCACCACAGAAGACAATCGAGCCCTGGGCAATTCCATCCGGGGATTGGGTCATAATTTTTTTCACTTCATCAAAAATCGCAGTACGATCACCACCGAGACAGAAAAAGACCTTTTCGACTCCGACCGGTGCCGTAAGCGCTTTTATTCTGTCCCAGACTTCGCCGTCGGCGACCAGACCGGTAACCTTGTCTACAACTTTATCCAGACGATCCGGGTTGTTTTCCAACAATATAACCTGTCCGGCAAACATTGCCGCGTATTGCGAAACAAATTGTCCCATCAACCCACCACCAATTACCAGCACATTTTCACCGAATTCAAGTTCAGCTTTACGAATCCCCTCGAGCGCAAAACAGCCCATAGCCGCCATTGCGGCTACCCGCATTGAACAACCTTCAGGCACCGGAATCACCAAATTTTTTGCCACCAATACTTCATCAGCGTGAAAGGCCCCCTGCCCGACCGCAGCCACCTGCTCGCCAACTTTTACCTTAGTAACATCAGCACCGACTTCAGTAACAACCCCACTTAATGTATAGCCCAATTCGCCATGACCAACTTCGCGAACTGAATTAACATTACCCATCTGCAACACGGTCAATTCGGTTCCGGCACTGATATAACTGTAGGTCGTTTTTATCCGCACATGATTAGCACCGGTTGCCCCGAGTTCAACATCCTCGATAACAACTTTCTGTTCTTTATCTGTAAATAATACTTTAGCCATCTGTTTATTCCCTTTGTTAATATTTTACTTTTTTGTGGACATTGTGGACTTGGTGGACATAGTGGACATTAACAACAAAGTCGCCACATCAGTCCACATCAGTCCTATCAATTTTCAGCTTCTAGCTTCTAACTTCCCCCCTCCCAGCCAAATGGGAGAGCTCCAGGCCATTTGGCCATTATGCTGGATTACTTTTAAAAAGTAAAAATCTCCCGATTCCACCTTATCATCAATCAATGATTCACTGAAACAGTATTCGTGTTCCTCAATCAGAGCGTGAACTTTCAGTTTCGGTGATGAAAATTTATCAACAGCGGCGACATAGCTATCCTTGCCGATTAGTTCAGCTTTAGTCACCTTCAACTGTTTACTGAATTCAGCCCCTTCATAGATGCCGTTTATCGCCAGTTCAATTTTACAGTCCAATGCTCCATCAAAAATAAATGAGACTGCGTTGACCGGTTTGGCATTTTTTCTCGAAGTAAAAGTATCAAAGCCATAGATATTATCAGCCAGTTTATGAATCAGATTCAGCTCAGTTACCGAGCCCGAACCGCCACAGAATGCCGGTGTTACCTCATCCAGTATACCATTGGAACTTCTCAGTTCAATCTGCCACTTGGTGATCCCTTTCGAAGCAATCATATCCCAGCCCCATTCCAACTTAACCAGATGCGTTGTCCCGGTCTTGTGCTGTGACATAAAATCGAGTGATGAGTAGAGTTTGAACAATTCACCGTTTTTGTAAATTTCAACAGTTTTTATGCGATCCTTAGCTTCAACCGCAAAACTCATTGCCGCTGACTCGCTGGCGGTAACAGTATCCCCCATGATGCCTTCATTCAGTTTGAAATCCAGTTTTATACGATCTCCAGTCGTCGCATAGGTATGACGCTGCTTTATCGCATTAAAAATTGATTTACGATCAAGTTTGCCGGCCAGAATGGCTGTGATGCCATGCCCACTACCGCCAGGATAACCGTAATGGTCATCGGTGCAGGCAATAAACCCGAAATGCCGACCCTGTTTAAGGTTATGCAATGCGGTCTGCGTCGTGTCTACGCCACCCATTGAATGCGAATACATCCCGCAGTGAGTGTCTGACTCGAATGAGTTACCGTGTTCGGAAAATATTTCAACCACCGGTGAAGATGTTTCATCAAACCCATTCCAGTCAACCCCGCGCCACCCTTTGCGGTAGGCAACATGATGTGGAAGAATAAATGCCTTATGTTCCCGTGCGTAAGCTTTAAGTTCATCCAGATTTGCCGCATAATAAAATTCATCATTATCAACCGGAAAGTAGATACAATAATCACCCCAGGCCAATGAATGCCATTCCCAAGCCAGTAGGGTGACAAATTTACCTTCACTGTAACGTTCCTGCACCGTCTGTTTTATCAGCTCCCAGTTTTTCCGAACTTTTTTGAAACCATTCAAATGGTGCTGTTTTACCGCTTCGTCATTGTCCGGCAGATCCGGCCACCAGGTATGTGGCGTAAAGGCATAAAAATCCAAAGAATTTTCAGCAATATCAAAAGAACGCTCCAGCGAACCTTTGCCATAGCCGATTTCGTTATGATTATGAATGTCACCCCAGTATATCTGCATTTTAACTGTAACTCCTTAACTTTTACTATTTCAATCACGACTCCAATGAATCGTAAAACTAATAAATATTGTATCTACTAATATAAACCTTAACCTTATAACTAAAATAGCAAAACAGAACATTTTTTTATCAAAACAAAACATAACCGGCAAAAACCATCTGTATTAAAAGCAGTGGATCAAATAAAAGACCCTTGATTTTTAGCATAAATATGATATTTTAACCCTGACTTTTATCATTTCTGAGCTTGTAAAAATTTAAACAACCAGATAATCCACAACAAAACAGCAACTTATCAAAATGAAACATAAATATCCAATAAATTCAAAGCACACCAGTATTATGCACGACAGAGAGGATAATAAATTTGTGCCTGAAATTAATTTACTCTATACCGATTACGGGGTCAGTGCCGAACCATTTGCACCGAGCAGCTCGACGCATAACTTCTGGCAGATGGAATGCGTGCTGAAAGGAACTATTACTGCCTGTTTTGATGGTTCTAAACTCGCATTGACGGAACAACAATTAATTCTGATCCCACCTGGAGTAGAACACAATTTCATCTATAACGGGCAACGCAGAACCTGGAGTTTTAAATTTAATCAGTCGCCGGATTTCATTGATGAATCACAGGTGTTAATTCTGCCTGACAAGGATAGTGGTTCTCAGAAATTATGTGAACTGTTTTTTCAGCTGCTGGCGGAATATCAACAATTCCCGACCAGTCTCTACAGCACGCTCGAATATCTGATCGGCGGCATCATGGTCATGAATTATGCAAAATTGGAAGATGAACAAAACCTGCCTAAATGGGCGATTAAGGCCAAGGAATTTATTGCCATAAATATCGCGAGCAATATCAATCTCGAAGACTTGGCTGAACATCTTTCTTACACCAGAATTCACCTCTCACGTCTGTGCCAGGCCCAGCTTAAACTTAAACTGAAAGATTTTTTTGATCAGGAAAAGGCCGCCATTGTCAGAAAAAAGCTGCTCTATTCCAGCAGAAGTATCAGCCAAATAGCCAAAGAGACCGGCTTCAATGATGTCTACAGCTTCTCACGTTTCTACAAAAGAGTAACCGGCCTACCCCCTTCAGCCCAACGCAATTTAGTATAACGGTTAACCCAAAAAGTTTAGTTCGCACAGCGTATGCCTGTTTCGCCGAAACTGGCACTAAAGTTTTTGTTGCACATTAAGATGTAAGTTAATAATTAAGCATAATTCGCGAATTAAGTTTTCTTTGGCTCTTTTGGCAAAAGAGCCATACTGGGCACATAGTTCCAGTCAGCGCGATATTGACCACCACGCAGTGAAATTCATTTGCACTCTACCCACCCAATGACTGGGTACGATGCTCTTGGACGTTTGTGAAATAATCATCCAGCGTCATGATGCCGAACTGAGCGATTACTTCACGGGCGGTTATTTTATCTGTCGTGCTTGATACTAGAGCAACCCCAAGATTTGCGGGTACTGCAATATCTACCGCCGAACCATATTCAGCCTTGATGGCGGTGCGCTTGTCATTTATCTGGTCAAGTTTGACTAAGCAACAGTCAAGGTTAACCATTGCAGTCACAAAATTTGAGTATCCGGTTGTCGTCGCGACAACATCACCGAACGGGTTGCGAATTTCACTTGGCAGTCCGGCAACCGCCCCGATAAAATGGCAGCGGCATGAATATGCCCAGTAGTTTTGCATCAATCCGCCATGGTAGAGTGAAGGAAAAATAATCAGATCAGGCTTTTGCGCTACATGTTTTAGTCTGATATTATCAAAATTAAGATCAAAACAGATGGCGAATGCCACCCGGCCGAAATCACATTCAATCAGCGGTGCTTCGTCGCCATAAATAATACCTTCGTTATCATATTCTTCCGGTACCAGATGATTTTTGTTGTAACTGCCAATCACCTTGCCAGCACGATTAATCATCATCGCGGCATTGCGCAATTTACCATCGGGCATATAGATATTGGAGGCATAAACAATATTACAGTGATGTTCTCTGGCGACCTGAGAAAAATAGTCCAGCACCCGGTTGCCACGGGCGCGATAATAGTCCAAACGCCGTTTTCCCATAGGTAGATTAGCAGGAATATCACAACTCTCCGGCACCACAATCAAATCCGGTTTATCATGAAGCACCTGAACAAACTGTTGTTCCCAGAACTCAATCATGCCGTCAATAATCTGTTCATTACTGAAAGCTTCCGGCAGCGTATGCCAAGCCGGACCAAAGGTACCTATTTTTATATAATTAGCCATATTACTCCTATTAAATATAACCGGCATTGCCGGAACTTTTTAGACAGGATTAACAAGATCGACAAGATTTTTTTTACTTTATCCTGTTTTATCCTGTTTTATCCTGTTTTATCCTGTTTTATCCTGTTTTATCCTGTTTTATCCTGTTCATCCTGTTTTATCCTGTTCATCCTGTCAAAATACCTACACGAGCGCAGCGACAGATGAAGCGTAGCGTAATAATACCGTTTTGCGATCTAAAAGCTATTAAAGAGCTGCGCAGTTGAACTTAAACAGGCGCAGTAAACTAGCTAAAAGAATGCACTTGTGTATAATTTTTCTATATTAGGTAAATATAACCGGCGTTGCCGGAATCAATCAAAACAAAAAAACGTTAGCCACTAGAATTTAAAAAGGATATTTACCACGGGTCAAAACCCGTGGCTACTATTGTGTTGCCCGACGGGCATAGGAAAAAGCAAAAACACCTAACCGAACGCAGCAATAAACACTGTAAATCCCTACCGTTTCCCCGCTACTTTCTTAACTGTTTTCACTGATAAACTCTAGGGCGACTTCTAGGAAATCGCGCCCGAACTGCTGC
Source organism: Victivallaceae bacterium (assembly GCA_021647315.1). Lineage (GTDB taxonomy): Bacteria > Verrucomicrobiota > Lentisphaeria > Victivallales > Victivallaceae > JAKIUY01. The sequence goes on along the minus strand of JAKIUY010000041.1, from coordinate 6,486 downwards.
CAATGAGTTGCTGATGGCAGCTGTTTTATATTGTTGATATATTTCGCGTTAAATTCCAATGTTGCGGCAGCAATACCGTATTGGGCGTGTACACCGGCAGCAAAACCATCTTTATTCGGCGATGAGATAACGGTTTCAGGCGAAAAAGTGTGGCGACGTAAACTGTCAGCCAATATTTCCATTCTCGCCTCATCGTCCGCTGGGATTAACAATCCACCATTGCAATCATTATGAAAATCAAGTGCCAGCACCGGCAAGGTTCCGGCCGTCTGCTGCTGGTCAAGCCACTCAAGTAACGCAATATTTTCCGGTGCCACGGCGGCCAGCTCTGCCCGAGGCCGGGAAAATCCGCGATTAAGATCTGCCCCTTTTAGATTAAATCTAGTCATGCCACGGGCCACCCCATCTTTGTTGGCAATCGGCATAATATCAAACCCGATATTTTTAACTTTTTCAGGATTAGTCTCGTACTGAGCAATAAATTCTCTAATCAAACCATCAATCACCCAATTACCTCCGGGTTCCCATGGGTGAGCACGGGCTCTCAACAATACCCGCTGTTCTCCTGTTCCAACATGAATCATCTCCAGCGAACGATCTTCAAGCGTAGTGCCGATGTTGCTCATCGTCACCAACGGATGATCTTTTATATCACCACAAAGTTGCTTAAGGTTGGCTTCAGTGTAGGGTTCAAGCCGGGCAAGATAGAAAAATGGCAGCTTGCCAAATTCAGCCACCAGATCGCCATTGGTTTCCTGTTGCCAAACAAAAACCTGCCACGTTTTACCATCTTCAGAATAGTAGGATGGCAGATCAGCTTCAAATGGAGAGCCCAATTGTCCGTTCCAGATATTGGTTGCCAATTTAATTCTTATTCTGACCGGTTGCCGTTCCGGGTTATCCACTGAAAAATGAAAATGCCCGGCAGCCTTATTGGTTGCTCCGGCCTCATGGTCATACAAAAGATCAACAGCCAGTTCACCGTCAGAGTAATCCCAGTTGCAGGGACTGCCATTCTCAAAAAAATATGAAATAAACATCTTGCTCCTTTTCTCCTTTTCTTAATCAGCTTGTATCCGAAGGCAAATATCGTTTCAAACGCCACAACTCACGCGCTTAGGACTCAAAAAAAATTACTTGGCTTTTTTGAGTGAGCCCTTATACTTGTACAATTCAGATAACATTAGAAATTAAATTCCTAATATTATACAATCAAACTGAGATATTAACACAGCCGAACAGCTTAAACATACTGTTTTTTGCCGAAATTATTTTGACACAGCGTAATGCGTCGGTCAACTATGGAAAGATCATATAATCAACCTGTCCCTTAGTGCCTACACAGCTAATTTTTTTCTATTTTTTTTGTCTATGAGATTGCAGCGCCAGATGTTGAACTGTAAGTTAGATAATCAGTTTACTCATGAACAAACAGGAAAAAACAGCAATGAAACAGCAACCCAATATTTTATTACTATTTATGGATCAACTTAGATTCGATGCGATTTGCACCGCTGGCAATCCCCATATGCAAACTCCTAACATAGACCGACTGGTAAAAGAGGGCGCACTGTTTACCAATGCCTATACCCCTAATCCGGTCTGCGTACCCGCCAGACACAACCTGCTGACCGGTTTAACCGCAAAACATCATGGCTTTTTTAATAATGGCGGTAACCCACTCGATTATAAAATACCAACCATGCCCCGTTTATTGGCCGATCATGGCTATGAAACCAGAGCCATCGGCAAGATGCATTTCAAACCGGCCAGACGTCATCATGGGTTTGATAAAATGGAGCTGATGGAAGAACTGCCCGATACCCGTGAAGAGGATGAATATGCCATGTATCTTAAAAAGCAAGGTTACGGACAGGTCCAAAATATCCATGGGGTGAGAAATCTGCTCTATATGACGCCGCAACATAGTCTGGTGCCGGATGAACATCATGGCAGTAACTGGGTTGGCGACCGTTCAGTCGATTTTATTAAAAATAATAATGGTCGCCATCCATTTTTCCTCTGGTCAAGCTGGATCGCACCCCATCCGCCATTCGATATCCCTGAAAGCTATAAAAATCTCTACCGTGACAGCAATATTCCCACACCGATTGAGAATGATACCCCGTTATCAGCCAGAGCCAAATATCAGCGTTTCTATATGGATTTCCCCAACAAAGACTATATTACTGAAATGCGCCGCTATTATTATAGTGCAGTTACCCTGATTGATGAAAATGTCGGTAAAATAATTGACAGCCTTGAAGCAATAGGGCAGCTCGATAATACAATGATAATTTTAGCCGCAGATCATGGTGAAATGCTTGGCGATCATGGCCTTGGGCAAAAAATGCTGCCCTATGACAGTTGCGCAAAAATTCCGTTTATTGTCAGATACCCCAAACATTTCAAAGCCGGCACTAAAATTACCGACTTTGTCGACCTTAATGATATTCTGCCAACCTTCCTCGATTTGAGCGGTACTGAATATCCCGGCGATTATGAACTGCCCGGCGAATCACTGTTAAAAATCAGCCATCAGGGTACCAAAGATAGAACATTGCAGTATATGGAACACAACAGTGAACAACTCCGTTGGATCAGTATGCGCGATAAAACCCATAAATATAACTACTATTATGCCGAAGGTTATGAAGAGCTGTTCAATCTTGAAGCTGACCCCGAAGAGAAAATTAACCTGCTCTATAGTCATGGTGACGATAAAGCGGTTGTAGCGAAAAAACACTGCTTGAAAACTAAACTGTTAGAGTACGAGCGAAAATGGGCACCGGAAAAATATACCGCCGATGGTGATTTTATAAAATATGGCAAAGCTAATTGGGTCAACCCGATTATCAACAAACAATTCCACATCTTTCCAAATAAAATAACCGATGAAACGGAACGCAAAACTATCAACGGCGTCGGCAAAGAGACCCGTGATGCAGTCGCAGGCGTCAAAGACGTCGACTTAAAAGCGATGCACATCAAAGAATGGAAACAGGCTGTTCTGGATCAAGGAATTGAATTGGATATTGATCTAACGAGACGCTGCTAGAAGAGGTTTTCGGAATACCGAAACCTTTTCAAACATCGTCTGTATCCTCAAAATTAAAAATCTGCCGTGGAGGCTTTTGCAATTGCCTCTATACTCGGGCGTCCCGCCAGCCTCTACGGCTACGCCTCCGTCATAATTCATAATTCATAATTCCCCGTCTCCCAGCTTCACGCTCCTCGGTGTTTCTCTTTCAATGCCGCGAGATCGCTTAAACTTAAAATCTGAGTTTCGGGAACAGCACACTCCTGCAACATTCTCACTGCCCAGCCGACATTACCTATTCCCTGATGCATGTGTGAATCAGATGAGGTGACAAATTTCACCCCTACCTGAGCAGATATTCTAATGATTCTTTTGTACTGAATTTCAAAATCTTTAATCGCCACATCTGGATACCACCACCAAACTTCATTCATCATATCAAACAGAGTATCTGTGGTCTGCATCGCTACTGCCATTTGTTGGATCAGATCATCCGGAAAATCTGCAATGGCAATTTGAAAATCAGTTTTTAAGCGCCCGAAATTAAACGGGTGACCAATACAATCAACCAATGGATGGTGTGCCACATTAATATAGGTCGCAATATGATTATCAATAAAGACTGATTTCTTTGCAGGAGGATTGCGGTATAAATCTTCAACCTTTAAGGCATGGGCAATCACAAAATCAAGCTTATGATAAGTTGCTTCACTTATCATCACCTCTCCCTGAGTCGTCAATATTTCGGCTTCAGCTCCTGTCAAGAGCGTAAAAGGTAATTTAGCTTGATGACTGTTTACAATATCAACCATTTCATCAACCGGCTTACCGTTTTGATAACTGTCACCATTATCTATTGCCAGATGGTCCGTGCAAGCCATTAAGTCCAGCTGCAGGGCCTCGGCCATCCTGAAGTTAGTAATAATATCGGTCTTGCCATCTGAAAAATTATTACTATGGGTATGCATATCCATTTTTATCATGGTGTTTCTCCACACATTTACAATTCAACGACATAACCGTCGTAAGCCAGCGAGACAGCCATTTTACTGATTAATGGCTGCAGAATGTCCATAACTGCGGCTTTATCAGCGATTCGCTGATCCAGCAGATGGGTGACAATCAATTTTTTAACATTGATATCGCTCAACATATCTCTGATTTTTTCAATGGGAAAATGGGCTCCTTCAATTATAACCAGATCACTGTTATCTGAAACCGATTTTATTTCATCAGGTTCTCTCAAATCACCGGAGAAAATTATTTTTTTATTTTCAGCCTGAATAATAAATGACCGCGAGAACGGTCGATGTTTATTGGTCAAAACTTCAACCGTTATTTTTTCATCACTATAAATAACCCCCGATTTTTCAGAGTCGAAATATTTTTTGTTATAACAGGTATCATGCATCATATCCATTAATTCTTCAATTAATACTCTGGCTCTTGCGGACGGCAGATGAATCCCCAATGCCCGTTCATTATTTAATGCCCAATCATCATGTAATTTTGCAATTTGATGAAGCAGTTGGATAAAGGTAAAAAATCCGCCCAAATGATCAGGGTGTAAATGAGAAATAAACAGTCCATAAAACTTGGACCAGTCTTTAGTTTTATCAAGCCAAATTTTTGTTGCAATGCCATCACCTAAATCAAATAGGTAATACCTGTCCTCTATTTCTATCAATATTCCACTATGCCCATGATTAGGGTTGGGATTACCGTTCCCGGTGCCTAAAAAATCTATTTTCATACAACTGCTCCGAAGAGGTGATTGCAAAAGTCTAGCGCAAGCATGATTTTTACTGCCGTAGAAAAGTTTGCAGTTGCCTCCTTAATTTAAATTAAACTGGAATATATATAGTATACTATGCAAATGTTGATAAAAACATGGCAAGTCAGGTGTAAACTTCTTTTTTTTCAAAAAAATTACTTTTTTTTATATTTATCACTTGCTTTTTATTCAATAACCTCTTACAATAACTTACAGACAACCTCTTGTAACCTCTATCATGAAATATAACTTGAGGTTTAGACGTTTACCAAAAGTTACCGACATGGGAAGATTGATGAAGACCGCAGTAACATTAAAAAAAGATCAAGTTTACCTGATGCTGAAAAAGCTGATTGTAGATGGCAAGTTAGCACCGAGTGAAAAATTGCCACGTGAAGTTGATTTGGCCAAAGCGCATGGTGTTGGACAAGTCACCCTCCGCGTAGCCCTGTCCAAACTTGAAGAAGACGGACTGATAAAACGTGTCCATGGTCGCGGTACTTTTGTTACTCCACGTTCAGAAAAGCGGGGTACTGAAAAAACCATCATGGTAATTCATAGCAGCACGACAGGCTTTGAGGCTCCGTGGCACTATATCGCGCCAGAAATCAGCCATTTTGCCGAAAAACTTTCACTAAAAACATTCGTCACCACCAATGATGCGATTGAAATGCACTCAGCACAGACCGTTAAAGCATTCATCGACAATAATAATATTATCGGCATCATTCTTACTATGAATCATTTTAACGGCGATGAGTCTATCATAGACAAACTAGGTAATATTGATGTTCCAATAATCATTGCCCATGCTAGGCGCAATGATTCACAGAACACCGGTTTCACCAGTATCGTGGTTGATGAAAAAAGCGGTTGGGAAACAGCCATTTCACACCTGGTAGCTCAAGGACATTCTGATATTGCCATTATAGGCAATAAAACAAGTAATCCGTTTCGCGACAACAGTAAAGCTGAAACAATACAATTACTGAAACTGAATGGTATTAATCCCGCGCCTCATCTGGTATGTCAAATTGATTTTGATAAATCAGCTATTATAAACATCGTCAAGGAGTTGATGAACAGTTCCCCCAGACCAACGGCAATCCTCTGTTACTCTGATTTTTATGCGATTTATGTTTATGAAGCTCTTGCTCAGCTGAAATTAACGATTCCTGATGATGTCGCGGTCATGGGAATCTGTGGTTTCCCGGATGCAAAATTCCTCTCACCGCCACTGTCAACAATTGATTATGAATATGCTGAAATAGGCAAAATGGCAGTTGAAATGATTATGGAACCGAAAAAATGGTTTGATGCGAAAACGGGCAAGGAAAAATTACGCATGAAGCCATTTCAACTCAGAGCCCGTAAAAGTACTGAAAAAACTAAACAAAAGGAGAAAAAGACCATTATGGATTATTCTATTCAACATGCAGAACAGCTGGTGTTTGCTTAACAACAACTATAAAATAAAGAAAATTTATAAAAAGTAGTGAAGTTTTTAATTTTTATAAATGATAAACCCCGGCGATAGTCCGCCACTAGGTAGTGTCAAAAGCGGCATGAAAAAAGATGAAAGTTTTTCTGGTGTCTTTTAAATGATGTTGAGTATCATTTCGCAGTCATAATTCAAGCGGAAAATCAGCATAAACCGCTCGCAGGCTCGCTA
>JAKIUY010000040.1 GCA_021647315.1 Victivallaceae bacterium | reverse complement strand
CATCTCCTACGGAGATTTTTATGCGCTTTTTTTAAGAGTTGAAGCTGGCGCTTCAAAAATACAATGCTAAATTAAATTTATCATATCATAGGAAAAAATCATTTACACAAAATTATGGACTCACCCTTTTTTTTCTATTTTTTTTCTTAGCTCATCATTGTTTTTAATCAGTTTAAGAGCCATTGTCCACAGTTCTTTGGCTTTTTCAGCGTTCCCTAACTTCAGGTATGTACCAGCAAGATGGTCGCAGATGATAGGAGAATCCTTTTCTGATTTAAAAGCCTTTTCCAATTGTCCTACGGCATCCTGATATTTGCCTTGTTTATATAATATCCATCCCCAGGTATCAATATAACAACCGTCATCTGGTTTTTGTTTCAGTGCTTTTTTAATGAGCACTTCCGCGTCCTTAAGTTTTTCATTGTTCTCTGCCCAATAATACGCCAAACTGTTTTGTGCCTCGGGAAGTCCCTGCCGAGCCGCTTTAGATAGCCATTTTTCACCTATTTTTTTATCTCTTATCACGCCATTACCTTCCAAATACATATCACCAAGCAACCATTGTGCTCCAACAAAGCCTTGCTTTGCAGACTTTGTTAACAACTCTTCTCCAAGGTTCTCTTTTTTTCCCGTGCCTTTACCTTCTAAGTACATAATTCCAAGGAAATACTTAGCTTTGGGAATGTGATTATCTGCAGCTTTTTGAAACCATTTAAAAGCCTTAAAATAATCCTGTTTGGTTCCTTTGCCAAAGAAATAGGCATTCCCAATGTAATATTGCGCTCTAGAATTATTTTCGTCAGCTGCTTGTTTAAAGTATTTAAAAGCCTTAAAATAATCCTGTTTGGTTCCTTTGCCAAAAAAATAGGCATATCCAGTATTATATTGTGCTGCAGAATTATTTTCGTCAGCTGCTTGTTTAAAGTATTTAAAAGCTTTTTGATTATTTTCCTTAACGCCAAGTCCTTGCCTGAAAAGATTTCCCAAATTATTTGCTGCTGCAATATTGCCCAACTTAACCGCCCTTTCATAAAACTCTGCCGCTTTTTTATAATTCTGAGCGGTTCCTTTTCCTTCATGATACATCCACCCTAACTCAAACAGGGCATCCGAATCATTATTTTTCGCCGCAATCTCATAATATTTAATAGCTTCGGCATATTTGCCCTGTTTATATAGTTCTGCCGCCTTTCGGGTTGGATTAGAACATCCAAACAGTAACAACGCCAAGGTAATTGTTGAAAAAAGTTTGCCGATACAATTAATATTTTTTTTCTTACCAACATTCCAAAGTTTTATTAATCCAATCAGCAAGATTATTATTAAAACTACTATATTGTTACCTCCTGATTTGGGCGGAGGAGGATCTCCCTGATTTAATCCACGGCAATAAGCGTCTAACTCTTCAGGTGTTATTATTATATTTTCTTCGTCAAGATCAATCTCGTCGCTATCGTTGTTATTGACCTCAACAAGGCATGGAGGTTTAGGTTTTCGCTTGCCCCCTAGTGTAGTTGTTGCCCCTATCATCATACTAAAAATTCTCCTCAAAAGGGAATTGAACTAGCTGTATTTTGAACACCACTACTTGTTGCGTTCTGGCACTGAGTACCAGGGCTAGATTCAAGTTTAAAGCGAATGGATCAGCAAAAACAGATGAAGCTTGTTCAAATGTTCCTCCATGTTTGTGTATATTGATTCGCTCTTTATTTTTATTCCATTCAAATTTCATGTTAATGTGCGAAGTTTTGTGATAGCTAATATTATTTGATAAAAGTGTATCAGAGGCTAATTTAATTATTTTACCCAGAAATAATTAAATAAGGAGCCTCCAAATGCAAGAAAAAGTTACACTCGATTTATCATATTGTCTAGCCGAAAACGGATTTTCTTTGGATGAATTAATTGTTAAGCTCAGCGACTTATTCAAAAAGAAGGCATTTAGTGAACTTTTAAAGTTAATTTTGCAGAATTGTCAGGAGGTATTACTTTGGCGTATATTTAAAGGTAAACCAGTTGCGGTAAGCTGCTGTGGGAAATGTGAATTTACTCTTAACGGAGGCTATAATCGTAGTTTAAAAACAAGTTTAGGCGTGGTAAAGATGTTTTGGCATCGCTTAAAATGTAAAATTTGCAAAGAGCCATTTATACTGCTTAAAGAATTTATGCAATTAGATCGTTACCAGTCCAAAAGCAATGAGCTGGAAAAAATTATTGTTGATGCTGTCAGTGAAACAACTTACCGGTGAGGCGTGAAAAGCATTCGGGATCATGGTTTAATAGATATACCGCATCGCACCGCTCATGGTTGGGTTATGAGAACGGATTGTGATGTCTTTCCGCTTGGTTCTTATACGAATGAAAGCTGGGGAAATATTAATAAGATCTGGAAAAAGAAAAAGATACAATTCCCAGACGGCAGTATTGTTATTTGTGATGGCGAGCCTTGTTTAGCGGAAGCCTTTGCGGATCAAGTGGAAGACCTACAACGTTGTCATTGGCATATTGGGCGCGATTTATACCATAGTATGTGGCAGGATGGAGCAACTGCTAAGGAAGTAAAGCCATTACGAACTGCGTTATGTGGTGCTTTGGCTATTGAGCTCCCGGAAGGGAACTTTAAACAAGTCAGTGAAACTGAAAAAGATAAACTTGAAGAAAAGATGGAGCGAACTGAAATAAAAGATTATTGCTCCTGTAAAAATAAATAAACTTTAATTTCTCTCCAAAGATAAATTACTAGCTAAAAAAAATATTTCAAGGTTGCTCTTCAAAACAGGGCAGGGTGGACTTATTTTCAATTAAGCTTGAGATTCTAGCTGAAAGATACTGAAACGTTAAAAATGACAGCACGGGAGTATCTGTCTTACTGGGCTCAACTAAAAATTGAACTCAAATCAAGCGTGAGTTGCAATATATCCTCTTGCTGACTCGACTAACAGGGCAGATTATGTTGTAAAATATCCACATGAAGAAAACGTAAAATCTCAATATAGATGCCTGAAAAAATTTAGTTTTTTTATGATCCCAGGTTTACCTTTTTGTCATTCGTTAAATTAGTGGCTGACATCTTTCAGCACTTTTTCGAGTCCTATTGGTAGTTTGGATCGCAGGAGTGGTTGTTTTGGCAAAACAACCATACTGTTTATTAACAACTCGCTATTTCTACCTTAAAGTTATTGTCAACTTATTAACAAGTGTTTTAAAATAGTTCATTAGTCTTTTATTATAAAAATATTACAACTTATAAGTTTACTGTTTTTGATATAGTTAATTTAACATAAGATACATTATGCGACGTTACAAATGTTTATTTAAAATGTTTAAAGAAAAATGCATAAGGGATCTTATGTTAAATTGATTCAATGGGGTTTGTTGGCTTTTTATATTTGTAGTTCACTCACCGAGAGGTTCGTTACATGGGAAAACAGGCTAAAGCTGTGAACTCCGACTGTGAATATAAAATTCCATTAGTTTGGGATAATCTATTATGTGTTACTTTGTGGAATAACTTTTAAAGGAAATAGTATAATGAAAAATTCTCGATTCTGGTTTTGGTTTTCTCTGGTAATATCGCTGGCTTTAATGTGAGGCTCTGTAAACAACTTTCAAATACCCAAAATGGTTATATTAAGCTAAAAAATGATAATAATATGGTTATCGTCAAACTTATTGACCAGTGTAGTTTGAGCATCAAATTTGCTCAGGCTATGGGTACAGGCGAGAGGTGTATCGCGTGCCCCTGCCCCTGGTTGATACTGCTTCAAATTTCTTGACTATCGCTACGAAACAGCAAATTATATAGATATTTATTGATCACATTTGGCGGCTCTGGATAATAAATCTTTTAATTCTGCTGGTTTGTAATGGTATTTCTTGTTGAGCATGTTAATGACATCCGTGCAATTGTTAAATTGACCTTTAAATCCGGCAACATGACCATCGACAAACAGTATATTTATATATTTAGTATGATTGCCGGGTTTATCCATTACTATCGGGGTGTAGCTTGGACGTAAAATATCAGATATCCTTTTACTGCCCAAATAGATATAACTTGTATTTGCCTGCGTAAACGGTTGACCTTTTTGTACAGGGGTGATATTGCTACTTGGACAACAGGAAATATTGCTATCCCTTAAACCGCTATAAGTTTTTATTTTATTTAACCAAATGGCTTCGCCGGCAGTTGGGTAAGCATTGTCATTATCGACTGCATACCTAGATAGTCCGAGTCCAATCTGTTTCAGATTACTGGCACAAGAAATCCTGCGGGCCTTTTCTCTAGCTGCATTCAGTGCTGGTAACAGCATCCCAGCCATGATAGCGGTTGGTGCTATTGCTGCTTGAAGTAGCAGAACTGTTCCTTGACTGGCGGTTGAATTATTCACTTCAATGAGTCCAGTCGGAGTATTTTGAGTTACTCCGAATGTTTCCATGACCGATCCCAAAAGATTAAATTTGTTTAATACCATTTTTCCGAGTTTTGCTGTTTTATCTTTTTCCAATGACTTGTTAATAATTTGCTTCTGAATATCGGCAATGATTTTACTGAATCTCGGACCGATAAATTCAAAGCCATTACCCTGCAATGGAATACCTTGAGCCAGTTGTTTGAACTTGTCCGTTGCTAACAAGCCGTTGCCGTTTTTATCGGTAGCAATAATTTCATTAGCCAGTTCAAGATTACTGGCAATTATTAACAGACCATCAGTAGTCAATATCACTGTTGGCGACAGGTCAACATCTATCATTTTCGGCAGCTGGATAAACAGCTGTTTATTGCCGCCTTTCAGTAGGGTAAATTTAGCCATCGGCAATTTTGCTTTCAAGAGTTCAAAAATATAATCATCACCAACTTCAGTGACCAAGGCTAGTCCTGGTCGTGGCACGTCTAGCATATTGCCTTGAACTGGTATTTTACTGATTTTTGTCGGATCAAGCGTGATAATTATCCCATATTGTCCATTAAATGAACTCAATAGTTTATCAATATCAATGCCATTTTTCAGAGCCTGTGCTCTGGCTTCGGCTATTTTAGTCTTGATCTGCGGAAAATTTACTTGGTTAAATTCTGATTCCAGCCAGTCAAGCAGCCGTTTAGTTTTAAAATCGGTAGCCCCCGCCAAAGCAGTATCAGCCGGTAACAGCTTCAACAACCGTTGTGCTTTAGGTAATTGATTGAACAATTTCCATAATATTCCCTTGTTGGCTTCAGCATAGTGATGAATAAATATTGTATTGCGATAGAGGCGGTCATTGATAGCAATTGAACTTAAACCCAAACCACTGATTTCAGTTATACCGGAGTTTTTAATAATACTAGAGCCAAGTTTAAATCCTTTATCGATATTAGTTTTATCTTCAGAAGAAACATCCGGCATTGCGAGCACTATTTGCTGTAATTGTTTTATACTTTCTTCCAGACCGGAGAGAACTTGAACTGGATTGTAATACATATAAAAATCTCCGCCCGGATTAAGTTTTTCGGCTACGGCATCAAAACTGGTCTGTTTGGCAGAAGTTATTTTTTTACTCATGCATCCAGTCAATATTGCAACCATCAATAATCCCAAACAACCATTCAATAATTTTTTCATTTTACGTTTACTCCTGTATGTAGTGTAGTTTTATATTTCAGATAAAATCTAATTATTATTTATGGCTTTTAAGAACTTTTTTATAGGTTTTCAATGCCTCTTCTTTCATGTCCCTGCCCTTGTAGTAAAATTTGATTAATTTAAAGGGATGGGTTTTAGCTGTTGCTAAATATGCCACATTATCAGGACTGATAGTATTGCGTCCCAACGTGTTTTCTGTCGGCCATTTTATATTTGTAAAAACCATGTATGCCAATTCTGAACAGACAATTTTATCTGATGTCTCAACATCAAAATTGAAATCATATTCTTTGTCTAATTGTCTGAATGCTCTGATTGTAGTATCCAACTGTTTTTTTCTGTTTATCGCTTGTACCAGTCGCAGAACAACGATATCATCAACATCCATAAAATGCTCTATTGTATTAAGTTGCACACCATCACGCAGGGCTTCGATGATTCTTTTGCCAGCGATGATATCCGCTTGATAAGGTTTTATTTTCGGATGTTCCCACAGTCCGAGTTTTTTCAGTTCATCAGGAGAACCGGTCCAGATTGCAACATGTCCGAAATGCCCGGGGATAAATTTAGCGGTTAATCTGAACGGGGTTTGATCCAGCAGAATATCTAGCGGTTTAAGGATAGTTTTCAGTTCTTCAGCCACTGTTTTATTTTTATATAAATAACCTCGCCTTGATTGAACTAAACCAACACTGTTGCCAAACATTTTACTTACTTCATTAAAAGCGCTCTCTTTGAATTTGCTTATATTATCCTTGCTGTGGGCTTTAAATAAACCCCAATAGATAGAATAATTTTTAATAGTATTATTCCCTTGAATTGATTGTACTGAAGGACTTTGCGTTATGAGTTCATCAAGATATGCCATATCTTTGTTTTTTACTTTAGCTTGATCTATCCATGTTCTATTAGCTTTTATCTGCTGTAAAATCTTAATAATCTTTTTTCTGTTACTTGAAGAGTGGTAATTATTTAAAACCTCTTCCAATTTATCCGCATTTAAATCAAACCCACGATCACCGCGATTTACTAAACGCCTTAATTTAGCATCATTTTGAAAAGTCATGATAGAAATTGCAAAATTATCATACAATACTAAAGCTCCAGCTAGCGAAAGCATCTCAGACGTTAAACGCAACTCTTTGTCGGCAAAATCATATTTAATATTATAAAGTTGAAATGCATAAATGACTTTCAAAATTTCTTCGCGCAACAGCAGATGTTCCTGTATTCCCTGTTGCAGAATATCCACATCTTTACCGGAAATAGGAATACTGTTTTTATGTTTCACCTGAAGGATCTCAGCAAAACTAATGGTACGTTTTCTCAAGCCCAGAGCCCATTCGACAAGCTTCTGAAAATGCTTAATTGACAATGCCAGTTTCTGACGTTCAATACGGTTGAAATCTTGTCTGAATTTTTCAGTATCAACCTGTATTTGCGCAGCACCTGCCTGTGTTTTTATATTTCCAGCGAAACAATTTAACCACAGGCAAGATAAAACAAAGCATATAATATATTTTGAAATTTTGATCATCACGAAACTTTCCCTTTTTAAAATCGCTATTTAATCTACAGGTCAAAATCTGCATCTGCAATCTCATATATAAAAAAACAGTAAAACTAAATACTTTAAATTTTGCGGTATCAGAAGATTAATTGCTGGGCATTTTTAACCTAGTACCCACAAAAAAACAGGTTGGATTTTCGCTTGCTTGCAAACAGCTGTTCTGCGTTACGAAAATATTTATATAGTTCTATTATGTCCCAGCAGATAAATCTTCAACTGTTGAATTGTATTTATAGTCATTTAAATCTATATTATATATTAGCAAAAAAAATACAAATTAGGTGCTTGGCACCTGACATGTATAAAATATTTGATGAACGTCTGTAGACACTTAGTCGTAAAGTTTTGTCGTTTTTTGGCAAGAGTTGAGGTTTTACTTCCGCTTCTGTAGCGACGCATGAGCGGAGTTTGAAGCGGCACCTGCTTTCAGGTGCCACCTGATTTAGGATTATATTAATTATGCCAGAGCAAGGTAAATTTATCTCTAACGCGCAAAGTACAGTTGCGGCACTTGCAATCTTTGTTACTTTTTTGCTACCACTGAAATTTGGTTCTATTGCCGCAATACCGGAAGTCGCGGGGTTTTATCCTAAACAGCTCTTTGGCTGGCTGATTGTCACCTGGCCGGTCTATTTCTTTCCGATTGTTGCCGGTGGGTTGCTGTTTAGCACATTAAGCTGTTTTCATCTACCACGTCAAAAAACTCTTAAGCCGTCATTTATCAACCTGGGATTATGGCTCCTGTTGCCGGTAGTTGGGACTATAGGTTTCATCAATGCCAGTGTCATGGATTTTCCTATAATTGAAACGGTACATTTAACCGGCATCACGGTCTGGGGAGCGGCAATATGGTTGATATTAGCCAACCGGCCAGAGTATCGGCGTTATTTTTATATTGCACTGCTGGCATCGGTTGCGGTGACCCTGTTACTTTCACTGGAACAGTATTTCAGTGGTTTTGAAGAGACTAGAGAGTTTATCAGAGCACAAGAGACGCGTACCGGCGTTACGGTTAACAGTGACATTAATAATGTACTTAATAATCCCAGAGTGTTCGGCCCGTTCGGACTTTGCAATAGTCTGGCGGCTCACCTGCTGTTAACCGTGCCGTTATGTCTGGCACTGTTATGGCAATGGTGCGGCAGGATTGACCCGCCCAAAATAAGCCGGATGGTTTTCATGATTCCATTCGCGGCGGTTTCGCTGTTTGTGCTTTACCAGACTGGCAGTCGGGCTGCCCTGTTGGCTGTAATTGCGGCAACCGCATTTTTTATCTTACTGTTGCCGCTGAGTAAAAAGATAAAAATCATGACGGTTATTATTGGACTGACAGGCTGTATCGGCGGGGTTGTTGCCATGAAATATTACGGTCGTACTTTTGCCTCGATAACCGTACGCATTGATTATCTGTTGCGTTCAGCTGAAATTTTCATGAAACATCCCTGGGCTGGTTCAGGCTGGGGAGATTTTTTCCATGATTATATGGGGATAAAGACTATTTTTCACAAGGAAGCACCGCATACGCCACACAATATTATTATGGCGTTTGCTTCACAAACCGGAATTGCCGGTTTACTAACGATTACCGCCGCCCTGCTCTATCCGATTGCCTATGGCGCTCAAAAAATATTCACCTCCAATAAACAGCTTCTTGAAGCGATTGTTAGTCCTAAGTCAATGATTTTACTGGGTATTACTGCCTGGACAATACATTCAATGGCTGATATCAATTTACAGATACCCGGAACAATGGCAACGGTAATGTTATTGGTAATTATGCTGACGTTACCAAACAATGATACAAAAGCAAGCAGTGACAATGAAAATAATAAACCAACCTCACTGTCGCTGAAAATTGCCTGGCGACTGATCGCCGTTATATTTGCCAGCGTTGCTCTTTATGGCGGGATCAGATTGATAAAACTTGATTACGCCATGACAAAACTCAGTGAAGGCTGTGATGCTAGAACAAAAACAAAAGAGGAATTTTTCAGAGTTCAACCAGATGCGATAATGAGAAAACTACAGCATTGCAATAAACTTGCGCCATACTCCCCCTACCCTTATCGAATTGCTGCAAGTTTTATGGCAAACCGCGGTTATATAAAACAGGCTCAATTCCTTTATAATGAAGCACTAAAACGTTCACCTGAACGTCCATCGTTATATTTTCAACTTTATCTTTTAAGTCGTGCAACAGGCGATCGTCAAACAGCAATTGAATATCTAGTAAAAGCAGTTAATATGTTTCCCAAAAATGAAAAATATCTAAAAGCCGCTATTGATGAAGGTCTTGTGGAAACAATAGATGGAAAATAGAAAAACAGAGAATGCAGGAGTCACCTTCCGGTGACGAACAGTTCACGCCCGGGAGGTCGCTCCTTCTATGAGCCCGTTTGGCAAGTCCCAAAGCCTGTTTTTTCTCGATTTTTTTGCAATAAAATCCCATTTCTTATTTTGATAAATTATGCCCTCTGGCAAAGCATTCCGCCAGGAAAGCAACTGGATGTCAAGCTGAATCGGAATAAATAGTGAGGATGCACGACGAACGTTTTATGCCGAATCCGAGCTTGATAGTAAGGCGGTAGTCTTGACCTATGAATTCAGGTGAAGATTTGCTAATTTAAAAAGGCGGGAGGCCTCAATCTACAATGACGGTTTTAGCCAAGGCGCGACCCGAGGTGTCCTCCCGCCAAAATCTTATCCGTTCTTCTTTGCTCATTTTATTTCTTCGCCTTTTACAATATCTCTGTAAAGTGCAGCCATTAATTGACGTGCCATACAACGATTGCCGTTTTTCGTTGCCGTCCTTTCTGTTTTAGCTGCTTCGACCATTTTTTTATTATTTCAGAATCCGGCTGCCAGTGATACCACAGCCAGGCTAATTGAATTGCTAATCGGCGTAACTCAGTATTTCCTTGATCAATTCCTACGGTAAGGTGGTTTGACAGTTGACTTTCATACGTAATTGCGTTAATGTTATCTACATTGTGGAATCGGTAAAATATAACGTAAGGGTGAACAACGTTCCCCGAAAAAACAAGCGAGAATCAGATGAAATTAAATCAACGCAATGATTACGTCAGTGACGGACTGATAAAAGTCCGGGATAAAATAACCACTTTGTCGCCACAGCAGGTGGAACAAATGTCAAATGGGCACAGTGATACAAAGTCAGTTGATACTGGGAAAACGATGCTCAAGGCGTTGAAGAACCGACACGCTGAATTTGTTCGGCACCGCCGTGATCTGACCGCCCGTTACAGTGAAGCAATTGTTAATTTCGAAGAAGATGCCAAACGTTTCAAATATTATGCCGAAGAAATAGATAAACTGCAAGCTTTGTTAAAGGAAAACCTAGCGGCACTGGAAGAGCTCGGAGAACGTGAAGCGGCGTTTGCAGAAAATTCGACAGAACTCGGCGAAGCCAATCGTACCGCGGAAAACTATCGACTGGAACTAATCCGCCAGAATGCAAGAATTGCAAAACTTATCGGAGCCGAAACTGGAACAGCAAACAACGGTAGTAACAGCATGATTCATGAACTTGCTTCACTCTCTTTTAAACAGTTATTCCGACTGGGGGTAGGTTTTTTCATGCCGGTATGTATTGTGGTGATTTTCAGTGCCTTAATTGTTACTTTAGCCATCTTATTCAGCATGGGAATATGGTAGAATTTGCAGATTATGTTATGAGTTATTTGAATGTTTTCGGAGCCTGCAAATTATGCAGTGCTATGCACTGAAAAAACAGAACTTTCAGCCCCGAATGCGCAAATTTATAATTAGTGCATTCGTGGCTAAAATACCTACCCGAACACAGTGACAGATGAAGCGTAGCATAATAATTTTCTATTAGGTTTAAATATTTTTCAATTATGATAAAAAGAATAAATACAACCATCCGCAACAAAAACCAGCAACGAACCGGTAATCGCAAGCTTACCCGATACATCCATAGCCGCAATTACTCGAAGCTATCTGGGTATAGAGGCATGCAACCAATAAAAAACATCAGGCGTAATCGCTCAATTATGGCAGTTGTTGCCATCGCAATAATTGTTATTGGTATCTGGTTTGTTATTAGATAGGAAACTTAATTATGAAAGATTTTGAAATAATCGATTGCCATATTCATCCTTTTTGCAGAGCGTCGGAGAACACATGTTTCTTCCCCGAAACCGTGAATGCTGATAATTTTGTCGATGAACTGCAACGTTCAGGAATAACAAAATGCTGTGGCTCGGTAATTAGAAAACTAAAAAACCCCACTTTTGAAGAGATAAAAGAACTGAATCGTGAAGCTATAAAATTTCGAAATTCATATCCCGGTTTTTTTATTCCCGGAGTTCATGTTCATGCAAATTATTCTGAAGAGTCATGCCGGGAACTTGAAACCCTGCATGCCACTGAAAATATTTGCTGGATCGGGGAACTGGTTGCCTATTTCTTTGATTACAAAAGTTATGTCACTGCTGGCATGAATCAAGTATACGAATTAGCCCAGGATTTAAATCTACCGATCAATATTCATCCATACGGTCTGGAAGAGATAGAACAGATATGTCAGAATTTCCCGAAACTATCAATTGTAATTGCCCATCCAACTGCCGATAAAAATGGTATTAGCACCCGCTATGAACTGATTAGAAAATATCAGAATGCTTACCTTGATCTTTCCGGTAGCGGTCTATTTCGTTGGGGAATGTTAAAATATGGCATAAATATGGTGGGAAAGCACAAATTTCTGTTCGGCACTGACTATCCAATCTGCAATCCAGCCATGATGATCGAAGCGGTTAAATTTGAAATTTCGAATGACGATGAGCTTGAAGCTATATTTTCTGGAAACTTCAAAAGGCTCGTTGGACAAGTAAATTAAAAGTATGGCTGGATGACTAATTAGACGGTACTCGAAAAGCCTTTATTTTCCGCATCGCGGGAATTAAAGGCTTTTCTCCGCTCCGTTTGTATTAATTTCAAAGAATTTTCTTTGAAATCTGGACATTAAAAATATAGTTCTTACTAGTTTTTAGACAGTAATTGGTAAAATAACATGAGAAGTATATTTTTAAACTTCAGGTACTACTTAGTGCTTGAACTCCGACAAGGCGACCCGTTTACACGGCGTTTTCGTTCAGACACTACTTAGGTCTAACAAAAAGCAAGTCGGTTTTTAGTAATGATAAAATAGAGCAATAAGTAATCAACAAAAAGGATAAACAATGCTCTATTTTAATATGCAATAAAAATAAAATAGTTTATAGTATATCAGGTAAAACAATATTGTTATCGGAGTTCACAACTTCAGCGGTTTGAGCAGAAATGAAATAATTGGCGTTTTTGTTCAGGCACTAAATTATAAGGAAATTTAAATTATGCATATGGCAGATGCTTTAATCTCACCAGGTGTAAGTGGTCTTATGTGGGCGGCAAGTGCTGGCGCATTGGGCTACTCTGTCCGTAAAATCAATCAATTCATGGATGATTCAAAAATTCCATTAATGGGGGTCATGGGGGCATTTATTTTTGCAGCACAGATGATCAATTTCACGATTCCCGGAACCGGTTCAAGTGGACATATTTGCGGTTCATTGCTACTTGCAGTGATCCTCGGGCCTTATGCCGCATTATTGGTGATTGCCTCCGTGCTAGTAGTTCAGGCGTTGATCTTTGCAGACGGCGGCTTACTGGCACTAGGATGTAATATTTTTAATATCGGAGTAATCCCCTGTTTGCTCGCTTATCCGCTGATATATCGCACTATTGTCTGTCGGCATATCACGGGAATAAGACTATGGTCCGGCAGTGTAATTACTGCAATTATCAGCTTGCAATTAGGTGCCTTTGCCGTTGTACTTGAAACTCTATTTTCAGGTATTTCAGAACTGCCATTCACCGGATTTGTTCTGTTAATGCAACCTATCCATCTGGCAATTGGCTTAGTTGAAGGACTACTGACGGCTTCAGTGCTGATACTTATTAAAAACGCACGTCCTGAAATTTTAACCGAATACAAAGATAATGTAACTAAACAACGTTTTCCAATCAAAGGATTTATTATCACAATAATTTTGACAGCACTTATTATTGGCGGCATTGGAAGTTGGTTTGCATCGGCAAGGCCTGATGGACTTGAATGGTCAATTGCCGGGGTTACCGACAATGAGCTATCTGTCCCTGCTGAGCCATTACATCAAACAGCGGCAAAACTCCAGCAGGCAAGTTCAATTCTGCCTGGCTATGGGTTTAAAACAACTGCAGAAGCCAACAATGAAACTAGATCCGGCTGGGGTGAGGTTAATTCAGGCAGTACAGTTTCCGGTCTTGTCGGAATCGCCCTAACGCTGCTCCTGGCTGCGGGGCTTGGGATAATTTTAAAGCAACGGTTTAAACAACGCAGGACAGTTACAGCAAAAGGCAGATAGTTTACTATGAGCAAGTTATCAGAGATATTTATAGATATCAGCGATATGGAAAAGATGGCAGGTCGCAGTAGCTTGGTTCACCGTCTGGATCCACGCTGCAAGCTTCTGGTCACCCTGCTCTTTACAATTACCGTGGTTTCATTCAACCGTTATGACCTGATGGCTTTAATACCCTGCTTTACTTATCCGCTGTTTTTACTGATTGCGGCTGAAATACCATTTACCTACCTAATGAAGAAACTGGTATTAGCCAGTATTTTTGCTTTAATGTTGGGTATAGTCAATCCATTTTTTGATCGGGAAACAATGTTATACCTCGGCAGCGTGCCCATCTCTGGCGGCTGGGTCTCATTTATTTCAATCATGCTTCGCTTTGCTCTGACCGCGAGTGCGGCACTGTTACTGTTAACAACCACTGGGATGTATAATATCAGCCGTGGTCTTGAAAAACTTGGTGTACCACAGGTATTTGTCATGCAGCTGTTTTTTCTCAGCCGCTATCTTTTTTTATTGACCGATGAAGCGTCGCGCCTGGTTCGTGCTCGTGCAGCCAGATCATTCGGACAGCGAGGGCTGGGGCTTAATTCATTAAGCCATCTTTTATCAACCCTGTTTATGCGTTCATTTGATCGTGCAGAAAATATCTATATTGCCATGCGCTGTCGTGGGTTCAACGGCAGGATGCGATCCGTGACCAAATTTCGTTGGGGCGGGGCAGAAACAATATTCACGGTTAGCTGGATTGTTTTTTTCATTTTTTTCCGTTTTAATGGACTTAGCTATGTTATATCATTGTATCACCAGCTCAACATCTATTAGGAGATCTCATGAGTCATCATATCATTGAAGCAGATAATTTATCTTATCACTATCCAGATAAAACCGACGCTCTGGACGGCATTAATTTTTCTATTACCCATGGCGAATCAGTCGCACTGATAGGCGAAAATGGTGCCGGTAAATCAACCTTGTTAATGCATTTAAACGGTTCATTACTGGCATCTTCCGGCGAAATGAGAATAGGACATATACCGGTTACCAAACGAACCCTTGCCCACATTCGCCAAAGTGTCGGTATGGTGTTTCAGGATTCTGACGATCAACTGTTTATGGCAACGGTATTTGATGACGTTGCGTTCGGACCACTGAATATGGGCTTGGCCGAAGCAGAGGTCAAGCGTCGTGCAGAGGCTGCGTTAGCTACAGTAGGTTTGTTAAAACTCAAAGATCGACGCCCCTATCATCTTTCCGGTGGCGAAAAAAGGCGCATTGCCATTGCCACGGTATTAGCAATGGAACCGAATGTTCTAGCGATGGATGAACCAAGTTCCGGTCTTGATCCAAAAGCACGGCGAATGTTAATTAAACTGTTAAAGTCATTCAAGCACACCAGAATAATTGCCAGCCATGATTTAGATATGATTGCAGAAGTATGTGAACGCACCCTAGTAATATTTGCCGGCAAGGTAGTTGCTGACGATACAACCGAAAAGATATTTGCCGATCATGAACTGCTGAAGCGGTGTTCACTTGAACCACCACTAAGTATGCAAAGCTGTCCTGTCTGTTCAATGCTAAATAAAAAGGGTTGAGTCGCACCTACGGAGCTGGACTAATATTTTTCTGTAGCACCTTTTTCGCGGCTGATGGCAACTCGGCCTGAACGGGCGATTTCAACAATTTTAAAATCATCCATCAAATCAATAAAATTATTTATTTTACTCGCCCGACCATGAATTTCAATAGCCAGTTCAGCCGGATTAACAGAAACTATTTTAGCTTCGAATATTTCTGTGATCTGAATCACCTGAGAACGTTGTTCATTGTTTTCAGTACTTACCTTGATTAAAGCAAGTTCACGTTCGACAAATTTACTGCCGGTTAAATCGGTTACTTTTATAACATCAATCAATTTATTAAGCTGTTTGTCAATCTGTTCGAGCACGGCGTCATCACCGGAAGTTACAATCGTCATTTTTGAAACTTCAGGATCATGAGTTTCATTGACTGTCAGTGAGATAATGTTATAGCCGCGTCCACTGAAAAGTCCGGCAACCCGGGCTAGAACCCCGAAACGGTTCTCGACCAAGACAGAAATGGTATGTTCATTCATAATAAAATCTCCAATGTGATATAAAAATTAAGTAATTTAAAGTTATTAGTAAAATATAAGATACAATAGTGATAAGTCAATTGTTAATACAACCTAAATTTATATTCTCCATTCCGCTACGAATCTAAATATGCAGTGCTTTGCACTGGGAAAATCAATAAAACAGGTATAATTTTTTATACAGAGCTGGGGCTCGGCGTTCCCGGGGATTATTTTGCCGGTCCGACGACCAGCGCTCCCGGGATGGCTATTTGCCGATGCAGAAACGACTGAAAATATTATCCAAGACATCCGGGGTGATATTTTCGCCGGTAATAGCACCGAGAGCCGCGATGGCGGCACGCAGGTGGACCGCGGCAAGTTCCCAGTCGCTGCTGGCTGTTGTTTCAATTACTTCCGGCAAAACAGCAAAGACTTCTGCCAGCAACGCGGCATGACGCGCGCTTACTGCCACTTCGGGTTCTTCATCATGCGGATATTCCCAAACCACGGTTTCAAATTTATCAAGTAGCTCATCAATGCCCAACTGTTGTTCAACTGATATTTCCACAGTTGGAAAGATTATGTCAGGCAATATGAGCGAATGTCGCTCAACTGCATCAATTTTATTCCAGATCGCAATAACCTTGTTATTGCCAGCATGCGCCAGCATTTCATCAATTTCTTCTGTCAGGTTATCAGTGGATGCGTCAAGCAACCAGAATACAGCTTGGGCCTGTTTAAGTGACTGTTTACTACGATCAATACCCAAACCTTCAATTAAATCAGTGGCTTCTCTAATACCGGCAGTATCGGTAAGTTTTACCGGAATATTACGTAGATTAGCGGTCTCTTCAAGAATGTCACGGGTTGTGCCCGGCAGATCAGTAACAATTGCCCGGTCATAGCCGAGCAGTAAATTTAAGAGACTCGATTTGCCGCTATTAGGTCTTCCAGCCAATACCACTCTGATGCCATTACGCAGAATTCCCCCTTCCCTGCCCGAGGCAATCAGGCGTTCAATTTTTTGTGAAATCCGGTTGATTTTATCTTGATAAACCTGTTGATTAGACCAACCTAAATCCTCTTCGGCAAAATCCATTCTCGATTCGCATTCAGCCAGCAAATCTGTCAGTTCAGTGTAACAGTTATTGACAATATCCTTAAGCACTCCATCAACTTGACGTTCCGCCATATGCAACGCCATTTCACTATGAGCGTTGATCAGGTCTGCAACCGCTTCAGCCTGGGTTAAATCCATTTTGCCGTTCATGAATGCCCGGTAGGTGAATTCTCCTGGTTCCGCCATGCGTGCGCCATTAGCATTAGTAATGACTGCATTCAAGGTACGTCTAGCCGACAGTGTGCCGCCATGACAATGCAGTTCGACGACATCATCCCCAGTATAACTGTTTGGACCCGGCATATAAACGGCTAAAGCTGGATCACCGGTCTGATCATTATCAGTGACAATTTTTCCCAACAACATGGTTCGGGCACTTGATTTGCTAAGTTTCCGCGTTCCGCTCCAGGTTTCAGCAGCAGTTTGAAGCGCCTCAGTTCCGGAAATGCGAATTATAGAAATCGCTCCGCCAAGTCCAGTACAGATAGCGGCAATTGTATCATCAGTATTCATCCTAAGGTTTTCCTGTTATTTTGAGCATTGGCTTAATATTTATTCAATAATTTACTATTCAAAGTTAAAGCTACAATCACATCTATAAAAAAACAGAGAAATTTGGTTTTTTATTCAACCGCATAAAAATTCCCGATGGGGATTATTGCCTATGCGTCTGGAAATCGCAGGCTAATTTGCGCAGGTAATACGATCAGAGAATTGGCGTAAAGAGTGAGCAAATATTTTCGAATAGTTTGATTAGAACATTTTTATGTCGTTCATCTTTCAAACTAATTTTAACTGACTGCTTTAGCTCATCATTCAGCTGTTGGCGTAATGTATCAATAAAATCACCCGCTTCAACACAAAAATCCAGTTCATAGTTAAGTTTAAAACTACGCACATCGCAATTACTTGACCCCATAGAAGACCACTTATCATCAATCAGCATAGCTTTGATATGAGAAAACATGCCGTGTTTTTCATAAATTTTTATGCCACATGTCATTAATAGTTTATAAATGCTATGCGATGCAGCTCTGACGACCACATTGTCATTTTTTTCTGGAACAATGATACTGACTTCGACGCCTCTGGCTGCTGCCATTGACAGTGCAGAGACAAAATTATGATTAGGGACAAAATATGGCGTCATAATTATAATTGATTTCTGAGCCGTTGCCGCAGCGGCTAAAAACATTTTTTCTGTTGCTTTATAATTCTGTCCCGGACCACTGTCAACTATTCTTATTCGATTATTGCCGCAAGCTACCGGTTCCTGGAAATCTTCAGCATTAATAACTGACTTCAATTCTTTTTTTGTGGTAAAGGTCCAATCGCGAAGGAAGTTCTTCTGTAACTCGGTTACTGCCGGGCCATTAATACGACAATGCAGGTCGTGAATATCACGTCTTTTGGGTACTTTTTTATTAGGTAAATTACCTGCTGAGATATTAATGCCGCCAATAAATGCAACTTTACCGTCAATCACCAACAGTTTACGGTGATTACGCAGTTGAATTCGCCATGGAATAAAAATATTGATTTTTGAAAAAGCCCGGATCTGTAAGTTAGGGTGCCGTCTGGTATAACGCATAAAAAAACTGGACAGCATTGATTTCATACTGCCGACACCATCATAAATGACCTTTACCCTAACCCCACTTTCAGCCTTTATTGCCAACAGTTCAAACATTTTCCGCCCAACCTTGTCATTCATAATAATATATGATTGCAGATGAATTGAATGATCAGCATTTTTTATTGCCGCATACATTTCAGGGTATGCCATTGAGCCGTCTTTAAGCAATTGGATTGCATTGCCGTCTGTAACGGTAGTTTGAGGGAAAATATTATTTAATGTCCGCCTGAATGCAGGATTTTTTTCATCAGGTATAGTTGATAAGGTAAACGATTTCATCTCTCTGACGAAACGCCTTATCTCATCTTTATCCACATCTGATTCGAACAGATCAGCTGACAGTCTGATTCTTCTCCCCATCTTATGGAGGCGGTTGATTCCGAAAAGCAAATAGCATGACACTCCGATAATCGGCGATAGTATTATTGCCATAATCCAGGCAACCGCACTGACCGGCTCTTCATGCTTAGTTAACAGAATATGAATGATAACTACTACATGCCCAATAACCAGCGAAGCAATTGAAATAATCCAGATTGTGGTAGTAGTTAACAATTAAACAACTCCTATTCCCGTTGCCAGCATTTGTAGATTTGTGGAATCATATACTTCATTACCGAAGCAGCAGGAACGGCAAAAATCATCCCGAAAAAGCCCGCAAAGACTCCACCTAACAACACAACAATAATTGTCTCCAGGGTGGTTAGTCCTAATGCTTCACCCACCAAGGTCGGATAGAGAAACAGCTGTTCAACTACGCCATTCATTATCATATAAAATAGTGCCACAATGACTACCGTGACCATCACATTATCGCCACCGACGGCAAGACATACCAGACAGGTAAATACTCCACTGGCCAGCGGGCCGATATAGGGTAACAGGACAGTGCAACCGGCAATCATGCCTAAAATAATAGCATAAGGCACCCCGATGATTGCAAAGCCGATAACATATACGGTTGTTTCGATTGCAATAATTGACATATATCCTTTAAGCCATCGCCTTAATTTTTCGATAATTGCATTAATTATGCGTTTGGCTTCAGCCAGCGTTCCTTCACTGGTCTGTGGCATCCACTTACTGTTAAAAACAGATTCAACCAGATAACCACTCTGTTGATCGCTGTCAGCATTTCCCGAATTGAATGTTGCCATTTTATTCAGAATAAGCGAAAAGAAGAATATAGTCAGCAAAATTTCCAATAAAAAGGCAAAGATATTTGCCACAAACCCAGCCGTAAAGGTAAAGACACCGGAAGTTTTTTTCATGATCAGCGAAATAAGTGCTTTCTGATTTTCCTGATTGTTAAGGTATTGGGAAACCTGTTCGATACCCCATTCCACGATGGGAATTTTTGTCACTTTAGGTTTCAACTCTTCTAATTTTTTAGCCAAGTCACTTAAGAATGTTTTATCTTCAGAGGATGATTTTGTCGCAGTTTCACTAACAGGCATAGCCTTTTTCAATTTACTATCAACATTTTTATCCTCTGCCATTACATCCGGGACGCTTTGACTTGTTTTTTTAGCTGTCACTACTGCTTTATCGGCAATGCCAACTGTTTTATTTTTACTGATTATTACGTCTTTTCCTGGCTTAGCAGAATCTATTACTTTTGCCGATGGTTTTATATTATGCTCAAACCACTTCTTGAGCGAACCACTCATGCCACTGGCATAGTTAAATGAAAATAGTGCGATCACTATTATAATCATAATTGACAACGCAACAAAAGTCCCAACCGTTGCAGTTGTTGCACGATTGACCAATGCTGTGATTCGGCGTTCTTCCAGCTCTTCCTCCGTTGACTCTATAGTTTCTTTGTTGCGATTAAAATGTTCGCTAAGTTTTTGAAATGGTGCAAGCAATGCTCCTGCCAGATAAAACAGTTTTAGGAAAACTGGACTGGTGGTGAATTTACGTTCATAAAATTTTTCCAATGGTAGAAACAGATAGGCCAGGATCAGACCAAAAACTACTGCCTTCAAAAAAGTGGCGGCCAGAATAAAAATAAGGACAATAATCAAGGCAACAATAATTCCGGTGCCTGACTGAACTATTTTATTCTTTTTACTTTGTTGTTGTTCGACCTCTTGAATGTAAACGTCAAGCGTTTCACGGTTTACTGATAACTTATCAGCAATCGTCTCAATCATCTCACGTTGTGCTGGGCAAAAATCATTATTAGAGAAACTCAGTTCAAGCAATGCTGTTATAAATCGTTGCCGTTCATCATCAGTTATATCCATAGCCGCAAGACGGTTACAGTTTTCAGCTAAATCAATATTTTTGCTCCGCTGTAATATATTGACAAACTTATCTACCTGTTTAGCTGAATATTTACTGGATAAGATTTCACGAAAACTATCAATTTCACTTTTTTCCAGTTTACCGTCAGCCCAGAGTACCGCCCCCATCAGTGCAATTACCGCCTGCGCTTTTTCAGACAACTCTTCGCCGTGCGGCATAATAGAAGAAAGCAAATTGACTGCCGAGTTTACCGGTTTATGAAATATTTTTTTTATTCCCATTGTTTAAATCTTCCAATATAAATCAAAGTAATACTAATAAACGATTCTAGAAACGCTGGCGATCGCAACAGTCTGTATCCATTATTCTGAAGGTATAATAAGATAAGCTCAGTCTCTATTTGAAGACAGATACACCTCAATCTCCGCTCCTGCGGAAGCGGGGTGAACATTCAAATTTCGTTACACCAAGTGTCCCCAAAATGGCAGAATATTATGAGTAAGGTTTTTAAATTATGCCTCTGCCTAATATAGTAGACTACAGGAACTTGTCAAACTTCAAGAGTTTAAAGTTTATTACCTACTTGCGCTGAACCAATAACCGATCGCGGTAATGACAGCGATAACAGCCAACACGGTCAGGGTTATCTTTATCCAGCTGTAGGGGCGTTCGCCCTGCACTTCACCAGTACGACCGTTGACTAAAAAACGAAAAATTTTACTTTTAAAACGATAAGCGGAGAGCCATATCGGCAGCAGGATGTGTTTGAATTTAACATTGTCATATTGACTGCGCGTGGAATTAATACGTTGATGATCGCCGCCGATATCACTTTTTACCGCCTGGCGAATTGTTTCATCCATAACAATTTTAGCTTCATCCATGCCCTCTTCCAGTTCTACTTGATAACTTTCAGTTCTAAACCCACTCAGAAATGCATCCTGGTAAGGTTCAAGATTATATAGATCCCACGGTTCAAGATTATCAGCATGTTTTTTGGGTAATGATTTACTGGCTAATACCAGAATATCATCAAAACTGTTCCAGACGACACCGCTGACATGATACCATCGCGTTTTTCTCACCTGACGGGTACTGGATACAGTTTTGCCGTTCACTGTCGTGGTATAGTGTTCAGTTACATAGTAATCTTCACCACGTTGCCCTGTATACCAGGTGGTGGTATTGGCATCATAGGTCCAGTATGGAATATAAATACCGGCAAGTTTATCGTTCAATTTGGCAAACTGTTTGAGTTTATTCGGGGCAAACCAAAGCGATTTAATCCATTTTTTATAGGCCTCAAGCCCTTCATCTTTGGTGATTTTAAATGGCAGCAGTGATTTAGGTTTAAGTTCTTTTACCGAACCGCCAGTGACAACCAGTGTCGAAGCACAGTATGGACATTCATCACTGGTTATGTTTGGGTCAAGGGTAATGGCTGCCGCACACGACCGGCAGGTAACAACAGTAATTTCCTGAAGGTCTTCACTTGCCATCGCCTGTGTCAAATATTGATGAAAATCAAGTTCTTTGATTTCAGCTTCAGATTGAGGAATAACGATTTCATGTTCGCAATATTGGCATTTTTGTGTAGTCGCACCTGGAGAAAACTCTAAATCCCCACCACATTGCGGGCATTTAAAATGTTTATGCTGTTCCGACATGATTACCACCTATTTTATGAATAAAAAAATAGGGTAACCGCAAGGTGTACCCCTACATATTCATCAAAAAAACACCGTATACACTGGACCTTTTGCCAAGTAGCCAAGACGGCTACCTTTATATCATTCGACGTTCATTAATCATTAACTAACGGTTACTTTGCCAGTTCCTGCGGTTACTTTACCACATATTGCGGCTTTAAAACCATTTTTATGACAAATATCAATAGCCTTAGCAGCCTGTGCTTCCGGCATAAACCAGACCATGCCGATGCCCATATTAAATACTCGATAGGCCTCCTGTTGACCAATATTACCGTGTTCGACAATCAGGCTGAAAATTGGCGGAATCGGCAAGGCTGTTCTGTCAAAATCAACATCAACGGATTCCGGTAATATTCGCGGGACATTATCATACAGTCCACCACCGGTGATATGAGCAATACCGTCAATGTTGAGTTCAGCGGCTAAACTCTCTTTGAGCGCCGGCCAATAACAGGTATGCGGTTTAAGCAATGCTTCTCCAACACTGTCGCCTTTGAGCTCTTCAGGCGTAGAGTGGACATCAAATCCGGCCTGTTCGAACAGGACATTACGTGCCAAGCTGAAACCATTAGTATGAAGACCGCTTGATGCCAGACCAACTGCAATATAACCCGGTTTAATTTTTTCACCGGTAATTAATTTGTCTTTATCCACCACCCCGGTAATAACTCCGACTAAGTCGAAATCATCACCATACATGCCGGGCATTTCAGCAGTTTCGCCACCTAGGACAGCACAACCTACCGCTTTGCAGGCGTCAGCAATCCCTTCAAGAACATGTTCATACATTGGCGAACGCAGTTTGCCGGTACCGATATAGTCCATAAAGTAGAGTGGCTCAGCCCCTTGTACAGCAATGTCATCAATACAATGATTGACAATATCATGCCCGACACTGTCATATTTATCCATCATCATGGCGATCATCAGTTTAGTGCCAACGCCATCAATACTGGATACTAATACCGGGTTATTATATTTGCTTAGGTCAAGCTGAAACAGGCCGCCGAAACCACCGATGGGGCTCAGCATTTCCGGGCGTTTAGTTGCGCCGATTTTACCTTTAACTTTTTTCAGCAGGCTTTGTGCCAGATCAATATCAACTCCAGCAGCTTTATAGGCATCACTTTTTACTTTTGCATCACTCACCGTGAATCTCCTATTTCAGCATTCCAGTCTGTCTGGCATATTCAAAAATACCACCGGCATCAATAACATCCTTAACATCACCCAGCGGTTTAATTGAATATGTTTCGCCAGTCGCAACATTGGTTATTTCCATACTGTCGAGGTTAATTTCAGCGAGATCGCCAATCTTGAACACTTCATTAAGTTTAACTGCAGTTTCCACCGGATATATTTCACCGGTAGCAATACAGTTACGGAAAAAGATCCGGGCAAAAGAGTTAGCGATAACCGCTTTTCCACCAGCTGCACCAAGACTGATCGGTGCATGTTCGCGACTTGAACCGCAACCGAAGTTATTGCCACCGATAATGATTGGATATTCGGTTGTCATATTACCTTCAGTGATATAACGTATTTCATGATTATCCGGTAATCCGCACAGGGCGTAACTACCAAGTTTTTTATACTCTTCTTCGATGGTTGGTACGAGGTTTAAATACTGCGCCGGAATGATCTGGTCAGTATCAATATTGTCACCGGTAATGAAAACTTTACCTTTAATTATATTATCACCCATTATTATATTCTCCTACAGGCAGTCGCCTGAATTTATCCGCTTGGCGGTTTAGATAGTTTCTATTTAAGCAGATCACGGGGATCTGTAAGATGTCCAGTAGTCGCGGAAGCAGCCGCGGTATATGGCGATGCCAGAATGGTCTGAGATTTCTTTGATCCCATACGTCCAGGAAAATTACGATTTGTTGTACTGACACAGACCTCTTCCTTATTGCAACGCCCAAAGGTATCGACTGGTCCACCGAGACAGGCCGCGCATGACGGTTCTGAAGGTTCAATACAACCGGCTTCGACAAAGATTTCAGCTAATGATTTACCTTCAAGTTTGACATCGTTAAGAGCATTGGCAACTTCAACTGTTGATGGTACAATAAAAGTATCAACTACAACTTTTTTACCTTTAAGCAGTTCAGCAGCCATGACAAAGTCAGTAAGTTTACCACCGGTACAGCTGCCGATATATGAACGGTCAATTTTAAAATCAGTCACATCACAGACATTTTCCATATTATCAGGTGAATATGGCAATGCAACGACAGGAACCAAAGTTGCCGCGTCGTATTCATATACTGCATCGTAATTTGCATCAGCATCACTGAACAGGCAGTCGAACGGTTTACTGCTTCTGGCTCTGACATATTCAATAGTTTTAGTATCAGGGGCAATAATACCATTCTTACCTCCGGCCTCAATTGCCATATTGCAAATAGTCATCCGTTCTTCAACACTAAGGGCTTCAATTGTCGTTCCGGTAAATTCCATAGCGCAATATGTTGCACCATCAACCCCGAGATCACCGATAATTCTCAGGATAATATCTTTAGCGGTAACGCCTTTGGCAAGTTCACCGTTAACGACAAAACGCAGGGTCTCAGGAACTTTAATTAAAAGTTTCCCCGTGCCCATAACAAAACCGGCATCGGTATTACCGATACCAGTAGAGAACATGCCGAGTGCACCATGAGTACAGGTGTGAGAGTCGGTACCGAACAGTACTTCGCCGGGGCGGCAATGGCCTTTCTCCGGCAACGTTACATGACAAACGCCGGAATAGCTGTTATTTGCCGGATCATAAAAGTATGGCAGGCCCTGTTCATTGACAAAGTCACGCAAAGTATCAACATTACGATGGCATTTCCCATCTTTAGTAAAGATATAGTGATCAGGGATAATAACCACCCCTTCTTTGTCCCAGACTTTAGCCTGTTCGCCAAATTCACGTTTAAACACCCCAATCGTACCTGGGCCGCAAACGTCGTGCGTCATCAAAGTATTGGCATTAACCCAAATATTTTCTCCCGGCTTAACGCAGTCACGTCCTGCGGCTTTCGCCAAGATTTTTTCAGTAATAGTCATTCCCATTATAAATAGTCCTTAAGTTTATATTAATTGACCGGCGATGCCGGAACTTCCACTAGCCTGCGGAAGTATAAATTATTTGCTAAATAGAGATTTTATTTTACTAAATCCCCCTTTAGTACTTTCGTCGAGATCATCGCCGACTTTGCCCAATCCTTTGATGCCTTTAACTGATCCATCAGATACGGATCTAGCAATTGCCGGCAGTAATTCTTCAAATATCTGATTAAATACTTCCGATGCACTGCTCTTTCCGCCGGTTCCGATGTCATTCATTTCAAACTTCGCCATTGGAACATTTATACCTGTACCCAGTATTGGACTGGCAACCGCAATTTCACCGCCATCAATAATAAATTTCTTTATTATAATATTCTTTTGCGGTGCTTCATCGCCTTCAGTTTTTGCCGGCTCATCTTTTTGTGCTGGTTCAGTACTCTTTTTATCTGCACCGGTATATTTTTCAACATTTTTCTGAATGCGGTCAAGGTTGCTACCGCCAGTTGACGGTTCATAAGCTATTCTTATATCCTTGATGATAATGGAGTTGATAACAATAGTATCAGTTACCAATGACGCTAAATCAATATCAACAGCAAACTTTTCAAATTTAAAGGCGTGTGGATTAACAAATCCTTCCGGATTTTTGACTTCAAGTCCATCAAGCGATAAATTACCGCTGAAGATTGAGAGTGAAACATTTTCAATCGTAACTCCAGTTCCAGTTGCATCTGTACCAAATTTTTCAATACTGCCACCGATTATTGAATCCAGATTTAATACAAGTACAAACAGTCCGATTCCGATTACCGCGATAAAGCCGATAAACAAAACAACGAGTTTCTTTAAAATACCTTTCTTAGCCATGATACATCTCCTTTGTAATTATTGGACGAAAGCGATATAACATCACGTTGGAGTACAGAATTTAGTCTGCTTTTTAAGCCTCTGTTCTGCAGGCTAAAGTCTGTACTCCAACAAAAACAATGTTTTAGCACGGGTACTAGTTAAAATTTACATCCATCATGTTATAGATAAACTATAAACAGAAAAACACCGATTGCAATCGTTAATGATGCAATATTCTGAAAGCTTTCGAGAGCAGAATATTTTCAATTGTGTCATATAGAATATATTAATTCAGCAATTTGAACCGCGTTCAATGCAGCGCCTTTCAATATTTGATCACCACTGACAAAAATATCCAGACCACGTCCATCATTGCGCGAGCAATCTTGGCGAACCCGTCCAACCAGAATATCATCCTGATCTGTAGCATCAATCGGCATTGGATAGAGTAATTCAGCCGGATTGTCAACAACCTTGATACCAGGTGCAGCTTCAAGAATAGCCCTAGCCTCTTCCGGCGTAATTGCCTCTTCAAATTCAAGGTTCAGGGCTTCTGAGTGAGCTCGTAATACCGGCACCCGAACGCAGGTACATGAAACCATCAGATCATCATCATGCAGCATTTTACGAGTTTCAAACAACATTTTCAGCTCTTCTTTGGTATAACCGTTATCCTGGAACACATCAATATGTGGGATCAAGTTAAAAGCGATACGGTGAGCGAATGCTTCAGGCGCGATCGGTTCGTTATTCAATAACTGCTGAGTCTGCAATTCAAGTTCAGCCATCCCTTTAGCCCCTGCCCCGCTGGTGGCCTGATAAGTAGCGGCAACTAAACGGCGCAATTTTTTAGCACGATGCAGTGGAGCAACCGCAACCAGCATAATAATAGTTGAACAGTTCGGATTGGCAATAATACCTTTGTGGTTCTTCACATCTTCAGGATTTACTTCCGGCACGACCAACGGTACATCATCATCCATTCTGAACGCACTTGAGTTGTCAATCATTACCGCTCCGGCTTTGACTACTGACGGGGCAAATTCTTTAGAAATCCCACCACCGGCACTGAACAGGGCAATATCAATATTCTCAAAAGAGTCATGAGTCAACTCTTCAACCGTAATCTCTTCGCCTTTGAAAGTAAGTTTTTTGCCAACAGAACGTTTTGATGCCAGCAGTTTAAGTTTTTTTACCGGGAAGTTACGTTGTTCTAAAGTTTTCAGCATTTCGATGCCGACCGCACCGGTTGCCCCGGCAATTGCTACATTGTATCCAGCCATATTCAGCTCCATGTTTTATACCCATATATGGGTAGTTTTTAGTTAGTTTATTCAGCTATTTATACTCAAAGGTAAAAAAGTTGATATTTAAACCTAAAAGTTATTCATAAAAAAAATCAACTTATAATCTATCATTAAAACTATATAATTCAACTATTTTTCAAGCTCAATTTATCCACAATTGCACATGGCAGTAATACCTCACTTTAAATTTCAGCGATCTGTTGCTTACAAATCACAATAGAGGCACTTTCGGCGAAAGTGCCATACCGCATGCCAGTTTTATTTCATCTGTCGCTACGCTCGAGTGTTCAAAACTGGCTCCCCAAAAAGTTTATCAGCCAATCTGCATTGCAACACAGATTACTCTAACTCAAAGTTACACGAAAAGGGTGCCACCTAGATAGTTTTCAACAGGCGATCTCCGAGCGACACTCGTAGAGGACGCAGTAAACGAACAAAGCATAGCTCAACCTAAAATATTAGAGGGGCTATATCTCAAAAGTATATATAAAGATAAGATAATAGGGGAATCATATATTCTTCCATTAACAAAACAATATACGCTCTCAATAGGAATATCATATTCCAATAGAAATGGTGGGTGGCCAGAAAATAGTTCAGGGTTCAAGCAGCGTCAAAAAATAGTCAGAGATATTTTAAAGAGTATAAAGATTAAAAAAAAATGAGTAAACAAAAAAGGCTATTGGCAACACACTCAAAATAGCTTAAAATATGGGATTTTCAATTGGACATTATAGGCTGTCGAATTACAATAAAAACTGACATTAGGCTTTTTAGGACACTGTTCATTCTACGCTGGTTTTTAAAATAAAATAGTAACGATAACACTTTCTTATTGTATTTTTATCTATATTGCATTACATTTCTAAACTAAATTATAAATAATTATAATATTTTTGGGTATCTGTTTATGAGTAACATTTTTCTAGAATTTGATCTTATTGTCAGAAAATTAGCGGCAATTGATTTGAACTATGCCGTTTGCGGTGGTTTGGCTGTAGGGCTTTATGGTTACATCAGGGCTACTGAAGACATCGATTTCATTCTGGACAATGGCAATAAAAGTGCAGTTAAATTAATCTTGAATGAGATGGGCTATACACAAAAAGAACCATGGATATTAAAAAATGCAGGGTTAATCTTATTGCGATTTGTTAAAACTCAAGACGAGTGTGAACCTTTTATTGTTGATTTTTTAATCCCCATCAGCACTGAAAGCAATAAGCTTCTTGACCATAAAATAGTATTGAATTATAGTGATATCAAAATTAACGTTGTTTCACGTGAAGATTTAATTAAAATGAAAATGAAAAGAATGTCAGTTAAAGATAAAGCCGATATAGAGTTTTTGAACGGAGATCAAAATGAAACCGTTTAAGGAGCTGTCAGAAACAGAAAAAATAATCTACCGCATCAGTAAAATCAGTGAACTGACGCTAAAACTATCAAAAATAGGTTATGCCAACGGCCTGCATAATCACAAACCACGTGCAGAAAAAGAGCGCGATTCGTTGCTTCATAAATCCACTATAATAAATTTAAAGTAACTTCACTCTTCAAAATGTTTAATTCATGAATAACAGAATTTCAATAATTGAGTTATTAAGAAGCATGTTCAGTGATATATTTGCCGGAACTGCACTGATTGTCGTCACGCTTTACATTATTGTGGCAATAAGCGTTGAAGGGTATTCAATCTACTGTAAACAGAATAATATAACTCCGGTATTCAGTCAGGGAAATATCGAGCAGAGTTTTCAACCGCCATCCGCATCGCATATTTTCGGCACCGACTATCTGGGGCGGGATGTCGGTTGGCGTGCGCTTGGCGGCACCTCGACCGCAATAAAGGTCGGAGCTTCCGCTTCGTTGATCTCTGCGTTTATCGGCGTTATTCTTGGCGTTATCGCCGGTTATTACGGTGGCAAAGTTGACCATGTTGTGGTTTGGATTTACAGTACATTCGCCTCAATGCCAACCCTCCTGTTTATTCTAACATTTGCATTGCTGGTCAAAGAGGGCTTTCTCTACCCGCCACTAGCCCGTGGTGTTGATGTCGCAGCGACGCTACTCAATGCCGACCCGGGAATGCTGGCACTTTATCTTGGCATCGGTCTTACCGGCTGGGTAACGCTATGCCGAGTTGTGCGTGGAGAAACGATGAAACTGCGTGAAGCCGCCTATATTCAATCGGCAAAAGTATCAGGATGCAGTACATTCAGGATTATTACCAGACATATTATTCCCAATCTATTTCATCTGGTGATAATCTATTTCACCTTGCGCTTTGCCTATGCGGTGATGACTGAAGTTATTGTCAGCTATTTAGGGTTAGGCGTACAGCTTGCCCCGAGCTGGGGAGTGATGATCGCGGATGGACAGGAACGGCTTTGGCGTGGAATATGGTGGGAGGTAGCGACCGCAACCGGCTTTATGTTCTTCCTGGTATTAAGTCTGCATACGCTAGGTGATGCCCTGCGAGATCGCCTTGATCCAAGGCTGAAAAAGTAAAAAATATACGTTGTTCTGTTTTATCGCAAATACGAATATCAGGCAGATGATAAAGCATAAAAAATGTCGGAAATTTTTTATTTTCCGACATTTTCATATTTTATGGCAAGACTAATAGACAAAGCTTTGTCTATTTTTTTACTTTAACACCTTTCAACGTTCCTTTATAGCCTTTTACCGTAGCTTTTGCTGTACTGTAAACGAAATAGTCACTTACATTAACGGTATAGCGTGGCGTTACGATAAAATCAGCTTTATATGCTGAACATGCGTCATATGCAGCAGCGGCTTTTACTGCACCAAGCGAGTCGCCGCTAAGTAGACCAGGAGAAATTGCGCCATAATTTACGCCTTCAGCAAAATCACTTGCACCCCAACAGAATATACCGAACAGAGTGTTTATTGTAGCTTCACCGATTACCTCTTTCCCAACAGTAACCTGTGGAACTAAGTCGACTTGAGTGCGGACTATTAATGGTTGACTTGATTTACTAACATGTTTGCTAATACATCCTGTCATAACTGATGCAATAACAAAACATCCTAAAATTAAAGCTAATGATTTTTTCATAATAACTTCCTTTTTGTCTTGGTTATTACCCCGTCTTGCCTGGCAATTGCTCCGGAATGGAGTAACTGTTTTATTATATATAATGTTTTTGACTGCATTTGCAACTAAATCAGTGCTGTTTAAGTTTTTTTATGAAATTAAGAGTCTTTTACACTTATACAAGTTGTCCAACTTTTGGGGATAACCGCAGATAAATCTAAAAAAAATCTCTTTTTTCTAATATAAGATTGTAAGCTATAATGTTTAACAGTAAATTAATTGTTTACAAAAACAAAACAGGGAAATATAATATAATGTATAATGCAATAATTTGCCGCTATCATGAAATTGCCATCAAAGGCAATAACCGCAACATGTTTGAAAAACAGATGGTTTCCAATCTGCGTTTCCTGCTGCGTGATATTGATAATTTGAAAATCGCTAAAATCCGTGGTCGAATCTGGGTTCAACACCGTGAGAGCGTAGAGTTTACAGAACAGGAACTGGAAATCATCAAAGCTCAACTACCGAAAGCTTTCGGTTTAGAAACATTCTCTCCGGTAATCATGTGCCGTCCTGATATTGATGAATTAAAACAGGTCGTAATCAATAGCTGTAAGACTATCTTTGATCGAGCATTCGCTGAAAATAAAATTGTCACTTTCAGAGTCCGAGCCCGACGCAGCGATAAACAATTTTCACTTAATTCAAAAGGTATTGAAATCGCTTTGGCTGAAACACCTGGCGCGTACTATCAAGAAGATCAGCTCAGAGTAAACCTAAAGAGTGCCGATGTTACTATCGGTTGCGAAGTACGTAATGAATTTGCCTTTATCTTTTATGAAACTCTAAAGGGCCCGGGTGGACTGCCAGTCGGCAGTAATTCTCCAGTGCTCGCACTACTTTCTGGCGGCATTGATTCACCGGTTGCCTGTTGTATGGCAATGAAACGTGGCAGCCGAGTCGATTATCTTACCTTCCACAGCGCACCATATACTCCTCAGGAAACCATTGATAAAGTAAAACGCGTAACTGATATTATAAATGAGTTTCAAAAAAACGGGGTGTTGCACATTTGTAACCTCGCCCCGATTCAGAAAGAAATCAGAGATAAATGTCACCCTGAAATTCGCACCGTGCTTTATCGCCGTATGATGTTCAGAATCGCTGAAGCCGTAGCCAGAAAAAACCACCGTTATGCGCTGTTAACCGGTGAAGCTCTCGGTCAGGTAGCCAGTCAGACTGTAATCAATATGAGTACCATCAATGCTGCAACTGATATGCTGGTATTGCGTCCCCTGGTCGGTATGGATAAAAATGAAGCAATAACCCTGGCCCGCAAACTTGGCACCTTCGATACCTGTGCTGAACAGGTACCGGACAGCTGTACCGTATTTGCCCCGCCGTCACCGGCAACCAGAGCGTCATTAGAACATGCATTGGCTGAAGAAGAAAAACTTGGTGATTATCAGCTGATTCTTGAACAGATCATAGCGGATATTGTTGAATATTACAGTCAGGATTAATGAATTGAAAGAAAACGACTAAAGGAATGAAGTCGCTGTGTAAAACTCACCAATTTATTTTTATGCAACCTATTATTTGAACAAAACGCTATTTAAATGTATATTCAAGAGTCGTTTAGCGGCACTACGAGTAGCACAAGAGTCGTTTAGCGGCACTACGAGTAGCAACAAAGGAAATAAAATATCATGAAATATATCGGAGCCCATGTCTCTGCTTCGGGTGGAGTTGAAAATGCGCCTTTGAATGCAACTGCAATCGGAGCAAGAGCCTTTGCCCTGTTTACTAAAAGCCAGCGTCAATGGCAGGCAAAACCATTAACTACGGATAATATTGATAAATTCAAACAGAACTGTGAAGCTGGCGGGTTTGCGCCTGAACATATCCTGCCGCATGACAGTTATCTGATCAATCTTGGTCATCCTGATCCGGAGAAATTGGAAAAATCCCGTGTATCATTTTTAGTTGAAATGCAGCGCTGTGAACAGCTGGGGCTGAAATTGCTCAATTTTCACCCGGGCAGCCATCTGAAAGAGATCAGTGAAGATGAATGCATTAAACGCATTGCTGAATCAATTAATATTACTCTGGATAAAACCAGTAGCATCACCGCGGTCATCGAAAACACCGCCGGACAGGGCAGTAATATCGGATACCGATTTGAACATTTGGCCGCGATTATTGATCAGGTTGAAGACAGACAACGGGTTGGAGTATGTTTTGACACCTGCCATGCCTTTGCCGCCGGTTATGACCTGGTCGGCGATAGCGAATCACTTTTTGAACCGTCAGGCTTCGAACCCGTTTTCGCTGAATTTGATAACATTGTCGGGTTTAAATATCTGAGTGCCATGCATCTTAATGACGCAAAATCAACGTTTGGCAGTCGCGTCGACCGTCACCATAGCATTGGCGCCGGTAATATCGGCAGAGAAATGTTTGAGAAATTGATGAAAGATCCGCGGTTTGACGATATTCCACTGGTACTGGAGACTATCGACGATACGCTATGGCCGGAAGAAATAGCCTGGCTCTATAGTTGCACAGAATAAATTACGACGGAGGCGTAGCCGTAGACTGGCGGAATGCCAGAGCGTAGCATGGTAGCATGCGTTCTCCGAACGCATATAGCAAAGGTTAGATCAACCTCAAAAGGTGAAGTTGTTCAGTTGCTTTTGCAGAGCCAGAAAATATTTTCGTAACGCAGAGCAGTTGTTCGCTGTCAAGCAAAAACTCCAAGTTATTTTTTTGTGGATTCTAAGTTAAAATAACCATATATTAAGGAAACAATTTAATTGTGAATATAAAGAAAATTAATCCATTCAGGAAAAAGGTTAAGTTACGTTATAAACTGCTGGCTACTGCTGGCATTTTCATTGCGGGGCTTATGCTTTTTTCACTGATTATCCTCAGTATGATATTCAGTCATAAACCAAATTTCCAGATGACCCCAATCTCCGGTGATGATATGTCTACCGGCACTCAGATTGTGAATAAAATATTCAGTCAAGTCCTGATAAAACGCAAAAAGCATGAGATTGATACTATTACCTTGACCGAAAAAGAGGTGAATGCAATTATCCAATTGGTAGCTAATTCAAAAAACATTGCGGACATCTACCTGGGGCGTCCACCGGATATTATTAAACGCCCCTGGCAGGCAACCTATCGTAACGGTCAAGTTGATATTAGCTTCTGTGCCACAATAAAACAGTGGACACCGTTCGGTTCAAAAATAAATATCAAGGCAACCGCAATACCGACGATTACAGCTGAAACTGTCAGTGTTGAAGTACTTTCGGCAGCTGCCGGTTCATTCTCCATACCTAACGACAGAGTAGAGCAACTGGCAACAAAAGAAATTGAAAAGCAACGTAATAAAAAATGGTATAAATCAATCAGAAAAATTATTGTCAAAATAACCATCAACGACGATGGCACGCTGACGATTTATTACCGCCCATATCAACTGCGAAAACTGACGACAAAACTACTGTTCAGATGGAAATAGAGGTGATGATTTCCTCAATACATAAGGACAAAAAAACTGACAAAGGCAGAATACAGACATCGCACAAAAACTGGCTGGTGGGGTGTGGGGTGTGGGATCGGCTTCATAGTTTCAATCGGGGTCTTGGTAGGCATCGGCAGAAGAGTGAAACTGAAGCAGAAACCATCAGCCAATGACCCACTTGCCTGAATATTCTTAGGGCTGCTTATTATCGATAGACTCCTTTTGTCAACAATCTAGTCAAGTAATATACACCGGTTTTAAATTATCATTCTACCGGAATTGGCAGGTCTACCTGCGTTGACTTGATGCTGTCATGGGTTTCAATCAGCTTGATCTGGCGCCAGCTACCGGATCTGAACCGCCAGAATATCAGGCTTGATTCAATTGAAACATATATCGTTAAATATATCCAAACCGTAACCACCGACATTTTCAGCACGAATATAATAATTATCACCCCCGGCACCATCAGAAACCAGGCGGAACAGACACAGATCAACATCAAAACCTTCGTATCCCCTGCCCCGCGTAACGCACCCATCAAAATAAATTTGGTCGCATCAAAAAAGTTGAATATCGCTGCACAGAACAGGATATTACGACCTGCAATCATCACCTCTTCAAACCTGATGCCACCCATATTCTGCGGCGCAAAATAACCAATCAGCCAATTGGGAAACAGCATAAAAACTGTTCCCGCCAGCGCCATATAAACCGCAGCCATCAACCAGGATCGATAGGCAACACGTTCAGCAGCATTATGGTTACCGCCACCAATACATTGTCCGACAACAATCGAGGTCGCATCGGACAGCCCGAGTAGCGGCAGAAAACAGATCATATTAATAGAAAGTGCAATCGTTGTTACCGCCATCGCTTCACGGTTAATGATGCCTATCATGAAAATTATCGCGGTAAATGCTCCGACATCAAGAAAACACTGCAACCCGGACGGGGTACCGAAATTGACCAGTTTCTTGATTACGCTCAATTTAAATCTTCTATTGCTTCGCGTCGGATAACGTTGCTGATTCATCAGTAAAAACCAGATAATCACCATCAGAAATGTTGAAAATGAACCGATGGACGTTGCAATACCCGCACCAGAAATACCCATTGCCGGAAAACCCCATTTACCGAAAATAAGCAGATAATCAAGCCCGATATTCAACAGACATGAAATCATATTTATTATCGCAATATTCCATGTCTTCCCCTGCCCTGAAAAATAGGAGCTGAATGCCGCACCGAGACAGATAAAAGCTCCGCTCGGAATAAGCGTAATAAAATAGCTGCGTTCACGTGCAATAAGTTCCGCCGGATGACCGGAGTTATTGATTATTGCAACTCCGATCCAAGGCAACAGGAACAGAATAATTACTGCCGCGCCCAACGCGAAATAAAACCCGTTCCATGCGGCACTGACACAGGCTTTGCGATCATCATTCCCGAAATACTGGGCAACCAAAGCTGAAGTAAAAAATACTGTAACCATGAAAAATGAAAACAGCGTAAACGAGAGTATTCCACCCGGTAATGCCGCCGCTACATCTTCAGTTGAATTATAGGCCAGAAATTTACGGTCACAGAACTGCATGATAGTATGACTGGCACTCATGATAATCAGCGGATAAGCCACCCGCCAGATCACCAGGTAACCACCACCGGCTCCGGCTGTATCTTTACTGAATAATTTTTCAAGAGATTTAATCATCCACAATGATATATCTGTTTTCACTCAAGACAAGGCACATTGTAGAAAAACTCACACCTGTCCTAACAATTATAAAAACTACCTGATTTAACAATTTTTTCCATTCAAGTCATTCAATTTTGTTCAATTTTGTTCAATTTCTCAAAAGTACCCCCCTGTTTTAAACTATGCTGT
>JAKIUY010000039.1 GCA_021647315.1 Victivallaceae bacterium | reverse complement strand
GCGAGCCTGCGAGCGGTTTATGCTGATTTTCCGCTTGAATTATGACTGCGAAATGATACTCAACATCATTTAAAAGACACCAGAAAAACTTTCATCTTTTTTCATGCCGCTTTTGACACTACCCTTTCAACCTTGACAAGTCACTCAACTTCATTATATTAGAAAAATTACGTTAAAAAAATCAAAACTTACCAATTTGGATGATTAACTTTTCTAAAAATTTAATTTTATTACATTAAGGAAGATAACGTGACTAAACAACATCGTACTGACTGGTTTCATGAGGTAAAATGGGGAATTTTTATGCACTTTCTCGGCGGGGCGGCGGATGGTGGCGCGGCGGATGGTGGCGCGGCGGATGTGAGTGCTGCGGCATGGAACAAAAGAGTCGAGACCTTTGATGTCAACGGCCTTACTGCGCAGTTGCAAGCTGCGGGGGCTGGATATTTTATCATAACCATAGGTCAGAACTCCGGTCACTACTGTGCCCCGAACCGCACTTATGATGATTTAACCGGAATATTCCCCAGTAAATGTTCAAAGCGTGATTTGATCGCTGACCTTGGCGATGCACTGGCTCCGACCGGCATCAGACTGTTGGTCTACTCCTCATCTGTTGGTCCGGGGCGTGATCATGAAGCCCGCAAAGGGCTGAAGCAGTACCATGAATGGAATGATGCAGATCATAACGGAAATACCGACTGGAATCGTTACCGTCAAGTAGAACACATGCTAAACTGGGAAAAAATACTCGGCGAGTGGTCACAGCGCTGGGGCAATAAAATCAGCGGCTGGTGGATTGATGGCTGTTATCATAAAGCGGAACGTTACCCTGAAACTGAAGAACCAAATCTTAAAACACTGGCAAATGTCCTGCGTTCAGGCAATCCAGACAGTATTGTTGCTTTCAATCCCGGCGTCAGAGTCCCGGTCATCGCCTATTCTGAACATGAAGACTATACTGCTGGAGAAGTTTCCGGCACATTACCGCTGTTAGGTGAAGAACCGGCAGTGTTGCCGGTTCGACGCTTTCTTGACGGGGAACAATATCATATTCTGACCTTTCTCGGTGATTATTGGGGCCACGGCGAACCGCGTTTCAATGCTAACTTTGTTGCGGGCTATACTGAACACATCAACCGTCACGGTGGAGTTATTTCATGGGACGTACCGCACACCGCAAATGGGCTCATTACTGATTCGGCAATGAAGGTTTTATCTCGTATCAACCGTTAAAATTCATTGGGCTTGGATGCATAGTTGCCAGTATGACGAATGCTCCTGCGTCGTCTTTTTGTGTGCCAGTGCCACGCGAGGTTGAACGTGGTTTTGCAGGAGCATCTGTCTTACTTGAATTAGAATGAGGTATTACGAATAGACTGACTTAAAATTACCAGAATGAGTATAACATTGGAAAAAGTCCAGCTTGATGATATTGTTTATAGATAATATCTGAGGTATTACAGCAATTCCCTCTCTTGATATAAATAAAGACCAGAACAGAAATCAGATAAGTTGTCTATTTTGAATATTGCCCCCGCTGGAGTACAGGCTTTAGCCTCCAGAAGTAATGCAGGCTAAAGCCTGTACTCCAACAAAGAAGCATTCCCTGGGCACTGTATTCTACTTGAAACATTGAGCACAGAAGGATGAATTTATGAATGACAGACGCCCGAATATTCTTTTTTTAATGAGTGATGAACATCGCCACGATGTTGCCGGATTCAGCGGCAATGACGTTGTCCGCACCCCACGCCTTGATGCTTTAGCCGCCACTGGAGTGGTTTTCAATAATGCTTATGCCCCCTCGCCAATCTGTGTACCGGGCCGCCAGTCAATTATGTCCGGTCAATATCCCAATACCTTCCAGTGCCCAGAATATGGCTTTGAGTTACCACCAAAACAGATGACCTATGCGCGACGTTTTGCGCAATATGCCTACGGAACGGTAAATGCAGGAAAACTTAGGCACCGTGGAGAAGATAAAACTCAGGGTTGGGATACGCTGATTGGCTGGAATGATATGGGGATGCCGATTTCATCAGCAGAAAAGGATTCGGTCGCCTATGCCGAATATGAACAAGCCAAGCAACCGCAGAAATGGAGTTCAATCAAAGAGGTTAAACGGGCCGGAATCGGTCAATCGCCGCCGGCAATTCATGATGCCTATGCTGTAGATGGA
This sequence comes from Victivallaceae bacterium, assembly GCA_021647315.1. GTDB lineage: Bacteria > Verrucomicrobiota > Lentisphaeria > Victivallales > Victivallaceae > JAKIUY01. The sequence goes on along the minus strand of JAKIUY010000039.1, from coordinate 34,181 downwards.
GCTACACATTTTATCAATGAATGGTTTAATTCACCATATTTTGATCGGCAACAGGCCGATTTTCGGCCACTGCTACTTCGCGTCTCATTGCTCCAGCCACACTATCCATTTTTGACTGATGAAACTAAATTTAACTATTATCTAAATCGCGTAAAATTATATGAAAATGCTACGGTCAGTGATCACCCGTTCCTGGGCGGAGAAACGATGACTGTTCGCATTGGCACCGATGTATCGGAACGCGAAGCAATCCGGGCGACGGCGGCCTACTATGGCATGGTGGAAAGTGTTGATCAGCAGATCGGCAGAATTTTAGATGCTCTGGAAGCGGTGGGGCAGGATTTAAGTGAATGGATTATTGTTTATACCAGTGATCATGGCGAAATGCTGGGTGAACATGGCGCGTGGGAAAAACAGAAATTCTATGAAGGCAGCGCCAAAGTTCCATTGATTATTAATTATGGGAAAAAATTAACCGCCGGGCTAACCGTTGATCAGAATGTCAGCCTGTGCGATATCTTTGCAACGCTTTGTGAATTGGCGGATATTCCCGTGCCGGGAGGACTTGACAGTCGCAGTCTAGTGCCATTGATGAATGATCCGACAACCCCGTGGAATAATGAAATTTTATCCGAATTCAGAGATTTTCTGATGATTAAACAGGATAACCTGAAATACCAGAGTTATGGCAATGATATTGCAGAGATACTCTTCGATTTGGCAACAGATCCAGAAGAAAAAGTGAATGTATTGACTAAGCCGGAGCATAAAAACCAGGTTGAATACTTTAGAGCCAAAGCTAAGGAGTTAGGTTTCGCCATCCCTTAATTTATTAGAGAGTGAAAAGTGACGAAGCTTACAATATAAAAGCTTCAATTGTACAGCGTCATGTTAGCTAACTGAACATGTAAAAAAAATGTAGCACTAAAGTTCATACCTATAGCCAGATTGAACAATGCACCTACTTTGTTTATTTTTTGTTTACTTTGTCTTTTTTAATATTAGCTATCTATTTACTTGCATTATGCCAAGAATTACGTTATAATCTTATATAGTGATAATAATGGACAATTACAATTGATAATCAGCTAAAAAGGATATTGCATTATGAAGACTAAAACGTCACAAAAGTTAAATTTCACCCTCATCGAACTCCTGGTTGTAATAGCTATTATAGCCATCCTCGCCAGCATGTTACTGCCGGCCTTAAATCAAGCCCGTGAAAAGGCCCGTGGTATTCTCTGTATGGGTAATATGAAACAGATTGGGCTTGCTCAGGTAGGTTATATGGATGACAATGATTCTGTTTTCCCGCCAAACAACTGGAGCTCGGCAGTTGATCCTGAACGTTACTACTGGATGGCGCTCTATAGTCCATACCTGGGACTCAGGCAACGTCCCTATCGCGACGCTTATAAAAAAGGCTCTGTGTTCAACTGTCCTTCACAAAAACGCTGGCGAGGACTCTCCGCATACTATATCAGTTATGCTTATAACAACCGGGGACTGGGACAGCAGGACTATACGCCGTATACCGGTTGGGGGGTTAATGCTACAAACAGACCTCCTATAAAATTGTCACAGATAACCCAACACAGCAAACAACTGACCCATGTTGAAGGCTGGTACACTCAGACTACTCTGGAAAATCGTAGTCGTGGCCGCTGTGAAATTAATTATCAGGACTGGATATGCTTCCGCCACAACCGCAGATCAAATACGCTGTATGCAGATGGTCATGTCAAAGCTGAAGACCAACAGTGGCTCTATATGGGACATCCGATCAGATACCCATGGAACTGGAGCATGAAAAATGAGAAATGGATTCCGTACGCAGGCAGATCGCCATGGCCTTACGGCTATGCTCCATACTAAAATTAAATACGACACCTGCAGTTTAAGTTATCTATTCTATGGTAAATTATATTTTTGCCGTTGCCGGAATTCACTGGGTGAAATACCGGTATGCTGTTTAAACACTTTTGAAAAATGAAAAGCACTGCCGTAGCCGAGGCTTATTGCAATACTTTCAAGTTTTTCATTGCCGTCACTTAACATTCCCCGTGCATATTCAATACGGCGCCGTTGCAGATAATGATGAGGCGTAATCGAAAATAGTTGCCGAAACAGCGCAATAAAATAATTTTTCTGATATCCTGCCCGACGAGCTAAATCCTCAATTGGCAGGCACTCCCGGCAGTGACGATTCATATATTTTATCACCGGCATTAAACGTTGGATTTTATCATATTTTACCGTCATTGGGGCATTTTGAGCTCCGACAAACAGTGAAATCAACTCAATCATGCAACTTTGGCTCTGTAAATAATGGCGCAATTCTCCTGATTGATAATGATTAACGACGTTTTTTATTTTTACTCCAATATCACCGTTAACATCACTGTAACAGTAACTGGAACACGGAAAAAGATCGAACAGGCTTAATTCCCAGAAAACTGTCGCGGCAAAATGGACCCATAACTTTTCAATGCCGATTTCAGTTCCATAGTTGAATGTCGTATGGGGTGGAATCAGGTAAAGCTGATTTGGCAACAGCTCAATTTTAGTCCCAGCTAATTCAATCGCACCTGAACCATCGGTTATATAATAAAATCTGGCGTATTGATCCTGATAACTGTTATCATGCCACCGTTTGTCGAGCACGCCTTGGACAGCATCGTTAACTTTTACCTGTAAATTTAAATATGAAAAAATCATAATCTTAATATTATATATGCTAATCATACTTTTTTCTATGGCATAATTAAAAATATTCAGTATAATATATAAAACAAGTTCGGTCTTCGGTCTTCAGCTTTATTGCCGATTAGCAAAGTCAGTGGACTGAAGAGAATGCTCTTTACCATGTTTCAGCTTACATATGGAGGTCGAGCTATACCGGCTGCTGCCGGTAATGCAACAACGCGGGAGCATCTGCCTTACTTGTGACAGCCAGGATTTAACACTTATAACAGAGGTAATAATTTTGAATTCACAACATGATAATCAACGTCTTTCACTCGAACAGCTTCAGGCTTGGGAACAGCTGGGCTACGGCATGTTCATTCATTTTGGCATGAGCACCTATGTATCACAAGAGTTACCCGATGGGAAAACGCCACTTTCAATGTATGCCCCTGACAAACTTGATGTCGATCAATGGGTTAGTGTTGCTCGGGATGCCGGGATGAAATATGCCGTCCTGACCACTAAACATGTCGCCGGTCATTGCCTGTGGCCAAGTACTCATACTGATTATCATGTCGGCAACAGTGCTAATACTGAAAATGTCGTAGAACAGTTTGTCAATGCCTGCGAAAAATGTGGTATTATGCCGGGCTTTTATTATTGTTCGTGGGATAATCATCATCGCTTTGGTTCAATCACACCAAGCACAGTATTTGATAAAACTCTCGGTGTTACAGGCTTTCAAACCTATACCACTCAGGCCTATGAAGAATTTCAAACGGCACAACTAAAAGAACTGCTGACGCAATACGGCAGAATCGGCGAAGTATGGGTTGATATTCCGATGGTACTGAGCCATGACTATCGGCATCGGCTCTATAATGACATCAGAAGCTGGCAGCCGGAAACGGTCATTATGATGAATCATGGCATTGGCGATGGCTCACAGTTTTCAATCGACAAAGCCTGGCCGACAGATATTATTGCTATTGAACGTTTTTTGCCGAACAGTATGGGAGCGCACCAGAAAATTAGAAAGATTGACGAAAAAGAATATTACATGCCGGGTGAAGTATGCGAGCCAATCGGGCAGGAATGGTTTTATGTTGCCGACGATAAACTGCGCAGTGATCAGGAGCTATTGGGGATGTACCTTGTTGCCAGAGCCCGTGAAACCAATATGTTACTTGATGTACCGCCGGATAAACATGGCGTTATCCCGACAGCAACCGTCAACGCCCTAATGAGATTGAGAAAAAATATTGACCTACTGAAATATTAAAATTTCCCGCTTTTTAGTGGCGTGTTAAAATAACCGGCTTTACCGGAATGAATAAAAACAAAAACCGTTAGCCGCGAATGTGCTAATTTAAAAGAAAAATATGATTTAACCAAAGGAGTACAGATAATGACTTCAAAAGAACGCTTTATTGCAACTATCGAACGCCGGCAGGTAGATCGTCCAGCCTCATGGCTCGGACTGCCGGTAGCTGAAGCTGAACAGCAGCTTTTTCAATATTTTAAAGTTGATAATATTGCCGCATTAAAACAGCAGATCGGCGACGATCTCTGGCCGGTTGAGGTTCCATACAACCATCCGCCATCAAATCATATCGCCTGCGCCTTCGATTTTGCCGTTAATGACGAAAATGATGATTATGAAGAACGCACTCTGACCAGCCAGGGATTCTTCGCCGATATTGAAGCCCCCGAGGCAGTTAAAGATTTCAACTGGCCGGATCCAAAACAACACATGTCTGCTGAACAATGCCGGGCCGCGATTAATGCTGTACCCGATAACTATGCCACTTTAGGGGTGATGTGGTCGGCTCATTTTCAGGACAGCTGTGCCGCGTTCGGGATGGAGAATGCAATGATGGCCATGCTGACTGCGCCGGAGATGTATCAGGCGGTTATTGACCGTATTGTTGAATTCTATCTCGAAGCTAATGCTATCTTTTATGATGCGGTTAAAGACCGTTTGGATGCCGTATTAATCGGTAATGATTTCGGCAGCCAACAGGCCTTGATGGTTTCACCTGAACTGTTAAAGTCATTCGTTCTGCCCGGCACTAAACGGCTGATCGAACAGGCTAAATCTTACGGGTTTAAAGTTATTCATCATTCATGTGGAGCGATTAGAGAAATAATTCCAGAGCTGATTGAAATCGGCTGTGACGCTATCCATCCGATTCAGGCATTGGCTGCCGGTATGGAGCCTGCTGGACTGAAACATGACTTTGGTAGTGATGTCGCATTCTGTGGTGGTGTAGATGTTCAGGATCTCTTAGTCAACGGTACACCGGACGAAGTAATTGCCAAGGTCAAAGAATTGACCCAACTTTTCCCGACCGGCTTGATTCTCTCCCCTAGTCACGAAGCGATTCTAGATGATGTTCCACCCAAAAATATAGAGGCCATGTTCAAAGCAATTTAATACACAAGTGCATTCTTCTAGCTAGACGCTGTTCGAAAAGGTTTTCGGAATACCGAAACCTTTTCAAGCATCGTCTGTACCTCAAAATTAAAATTTTGCGGCTGTTTTTTTTGTAAATATACAGTTTGTTTTATTCTTTCCCTTATCAGTAAAATCTGTTTCAGTTGAGTCAATAATATAACTTGATTTATTTTTTTATTTTGCTAGTAGATTATTAATTGGTGATTATATTATTTTTGCTAAATAAAAATACAAATTTTACTGTGTGGAAATTGGCTCAATGATAATATTCAAAAACTCTTGCCGGGGGATTTCTTTAAAACCGAAACGGCTTAAAAACGGGTTGATTACCTGACCATCAATCCAACTCATTCCACACTCATTTTTCAGATAGTTGACCGTTTCAATCAGGGCAAATTTTGAAGCGCCGCTTTCGTGGTAGAACATACTTTCACCGGCAAAGTATTGCCCGATTTTTATCCCATAAAGTCCACCAACCAATTTCCCGTCCGCATTCAGAGTTTCAAAACTCCAGGCGTAACCCTGTCGGTGAAATTCCTGATAGGCCCTGATAATATTCGGGGTTATCCAAGTGCCGCCGCCGTCACTGCGTTTAGCCACTGCACAATTGCGAATAACTTCGTCAAAGTGTCTGTTGATACTGAATGAAAAATTATGTTTACGCAATTCCCTGCTGACTTTATTGGTAACGACAAAATCATCAATTTCCAAAATCGCCCGTTGGTCAGGTGAAAACCACAGAATATAATTTGCTTCCACCGGCCATGGAAATATCCCTCTGGAATATGCCTCCATCAGCATTACGGTATTCAGATCCTGGCTAACCGCAACCACTCCATCCTCATCCGCACTGTCCGGTGGTGGAAATATCATGTTATCACTATTACCCTGAACCATATTCATTGTTCCATTTTCGCTTATAAATGTTTCAATGTATAAGATAGTTCAGTTTTTGCAGTTTACAGTTTAGCTTTAACTATTATAAAGTAGAAAAACTTTACTTGATAAGCGGTACAAGATAAAACCTGTACCACGTAAGCATCAATAATACTTAATATTGCTCAGTAGAAAATGCCAGCCATGAGGATGGGGGGATTTCAATGCCGGTGCTTTTGGAATTAGTTTGTCAACTCATTAAAAAAGTTTTTTAAAGTTTTCTGCAACATTGTTGTAGAAACGTTAAGTGATAAGCAAGGTAGTTTCAGCAGGGTTCAGACAAAAATAGGACACCTGAAATAAGGTGTCCTATATTTGGGAATGAAAACAACATGATATTTGCATTCCCATCTAGTATGTGCTAATGTCTTATTTCCCAGGGAGTACTCTCCTTACTGTGACTCTTCGCGGGGTTCACAGCTAAGAGGTACTCCTTATTCCCTCAAAAGTCAAACTTTGAGGAGTCCCCCAGTAGAACTGGGGGTTTACCTTTATTAACTAGACTGAGGTATTGCGAGTTAAGATTCAAACATAAGGAATAAAAGATGAAAGCATTTTTTGTATTTTCAGGACAGGGAGCTCAGGCAGTCGGCATGGGCCAGAGTTTATACGAAACAAGTCCGGCGGCAAAAGCAATTTTTGATGCAGCTGACGCAACACTTGAGTGGAAAGTCAGCGAGGTCTGTTTTAACGGCCCTGCCGAAAAACTGACCGAAAGCCGTTATTGCCAACCGGCTATCTATACAATGAGCTGTGCTGCGCTTGAAGCATTCAAAGCTAAATATCCGGCAGTGAAAGCCATCGGTAATGCGGGTCTGAGTCTCGGCGAATATGCCGCAATGTATGCTTCGGGCGTGTTCTCATTTGAAGACGGATTGAAACTGGTTGCTAAGCGGGCTGAACTGATGGATGCGGCATGTCAGGCTAGCGACGGCGGCATGGCCAGCGTACTGGGTGGAGATGCGGCAGTAATTGCTGAAGTCTGCGAAGCCTGCGACGTTGATGTAGCTAATTTCAACAGTCCCGGCCAGATTGTTATCAGCGGCGATAAAGCCAAAGTCAGCAATACTGTTGCACAGTTGAAAGAACGTGGCATGAGAAAAGTTATTCCGCTGAAAGTTGCCGGAGCATTTCATTCACGGTTGATGGCTACAGCGGGCAGACAGTTGCGTGAGGTACTTGAAGCAACCCCGATGCAGGATCCAACGATTCCAGTTTACCAGAACTTCTCAGGAAAAACCGGGAATGATGTTGCAACAATTATTGATAACCTGGAAGCTCAGGTTGCCAGTAGTGTTCAATGGGTAAGCTGTGTTGAAACGATGATTGCCGATGGCGGCGATACAATGTTTGAGTTCGGGCCGGGTGCTGTTCTGACCGGTCTTTTGAGAAGAACCGATAAAAGTGTCAGCTTTTCCAACATCAACAGCGCGGAAACATTGGACGCCGTTAATGATTAGTACAACTGAATAATTTTCTGGTAGATTGAAAAAAAATGTTAAGATGTTAAATTAATCATTATAAAATTTGAAATTACTACTCAGGTACGATTCCGTTTGTAGTTCCGCCTTTAGGCGGTGTCTTTGCGAGGTTTTGCGCAAGCTCAACTGTCGCTACGCTCGCGGTAGCGAGCTACTACGCACCTAAAGGTGCGAAAAAACACCCACTAAAGTGGGAACCTTGCAAAGCAGGGCAAGCTACGAGTTTACCACGCTTTGTTTGGCGAGCGTAACTAGGGGAGTAGTAACAATTTAAGTAATTAAAATAATCGCAAAGCGGATAAATTCAGGCGGATGTCTGTTTTAAAAGAGCGCGAAGCGGATAACATTGGGCGAAAGCCCGTTTAGGAGAATAAGAAAATGTGTGGTGAAATTGGAAATCTTGAAGGTAAAGTAGCATTGGTAACCGGTGGCGCGCGTGGCATCGGCAAAGCAATTTGTCAGCGTTTAGCGGATGAAGGCGCGAAACTGGCAATTGTTGATATTATGCAGGACATTGCGGAAGAGACCGCTAATGAATTCAAAAGCAATGGCTACGAAGCTGCTGCGTTCAGTGCAAACGTTGCGGTCCTCGACGAAGCTACTGAAACTATCAAACAGGTAATTGAAACTTTCGGCCAGATCGATATTCTGATCAATAACGCTGGGATCACCCGTGATACGCTAATTATGCGAATGAGTGAACAGGACTGGGATGCGGTACTGGCAGTCAATCTGAAAGGTACATTCAACTTCACTAAAGCCGTCGCCCGTCCAATGATGAAAGCGCGCAGCGGTAAAATTGTCAATGTCGCTTCAGTTGTCGGCGTCATGGGCAATGCCGGACAGGCCAACTACTCTGCGTCCAAAGCCGGCGTAATCGGTCTGACCAAAACCTCGGCAAAAGAGTTCGCGACCCGCGGCATATGTGTCAACGCAGTAGCCCCGGGTTATATTGCCACTGACATGACCGGAAAACTTTCAGAAGCCGCTACTGAAGCATTCATGCGGGTGATTCCGATGAAACGCGCCGGCACGGCACAAGATGTAGCAAATGTTGTCTATTTCCTCTGTTCAAGTGACTCTGATTATGTCTCTGGACAGGTGATAAATATTGACGGTGGAATGTTGATGTAATGGTTTCCCGGCTTTAAACAGCCTGAAAACTAAGGAAATTTTCTATAAAAATAGCAAATCAATTTGAATTTTCAGAAAATTGACGCATTTTATTAGAATTCATTAAGTTATCAAAGAATAACTCGAACATAAATTTTAATTAAACTAGGAGGACGAAAAATGTCTTCAATTGCAGAAAAAGTAAAAGGTATTATTGTTGAGCAGCTCGGAGTTTCAGAAGATCAGGTAGTTCCTGAAGCAAAATTCATCGAAGATCTTGGTGCAGACTCATTGGATCAGGTTGAATTGATCATGGCGCTGGAAGAAGAGTTCGGCGAAGATATCCCTGATAGCGAAGCTGAAAAAATGGCTTCTGTTGGTGATGCCATCAAATATATCGAAAGCAAACAGGAATAATCAGTTTCTGATTTTATTTTCAAATGGGTCACTTCTTTAGCGTGGTGGCCCATTTTTTTTAAATGGTGAGGTTTATTGATGAATGACAGACGAGTAGTCATTACCGGAACGGGAATTGTCTCATGCGTCGGCAACAATGCTACCGACTTCTGGGACTCGCTGGTTAACGGCCGGTGCGGACTGGATACAATTACAAAATTTGATGTTTCAGAATTCCGCTCTCATATTGGTGGAGAGATCAAAAATTTTGATATCTCTCAATATATGCCGGTAAAAGAGGCCAAGCGACTGGATCACGTTACTCATCTGGCGATTGCAGCGGCGGCTGAAGCCGTAGCACAATCAGGCCTGCCCAGTGATTTCAGAGAATCTAATAACATTGACCCGACCAGAGCCGGTGTTGTGGTTTCAAGCGGTATTGGAGGTCTTCAAACCCTGACGGAACAGGTCAGAGTTTTAGATGAACGCGGCCCCAAGCGAGTATCACCATTACTGATTCCAATGATGATTATTGACACGGCATCAGGGTGTATTTCCATGCGTCACGGCGCACAGGGACCCAATATGAGTATTGTTACTGCCTGTAGCTCGGCATGCCACTCAATCGGCGAATCTTTCTGGATGATTAAACGCGATGATGCCGACATTATGATTACCGGTGGTTCCGAAGCATCAGTCACCGAAATTGGTTTTGGCGGGTTCTGTTCAATGAAAGCAATGAGTTGCCGTAATGATGATCCCAAACACGCGAGTCGGCCATTTGATGCCGAACGTGACGGATTTGTGATGTCAGACGGTGCCGGTGTACTGGTACTTGAAGAGCTTGAACACGCGAAAAAGCGCGGTGCGACCATTCTGGCGGAAATCGTCGGATACGGTGCCACTGGTGATGCCTTTCACATTACCTCGCCAGATCCAAACGGTATGGGCGCGGCACGAGCTGTAATGGCAGCGATGAGGCATGCCGGAATGAACCCTGAAGACATTGATTACATCAATGCTCATGGGACAAGTACTCCGCTTAATGATAAGTTTGAAACCAAGGCAATCAAAGTCGCATTGGGCGAACATGCTTGGAAAGTTGCAATCAGCAGCACTAAAGGGGTTACTGGCCACGCGCTGGGTGCAGCCGGTGGTTTTGAAACCATTGCCTGTGTCAACGCACTGAAGAGCGGTATAATCCCTCCAACCATCAACTATGAAAACCCGGATCCGGAGTGTGATTTGAATTACACCCCGAATACCGCCTGTGAAAAATCTATCAGGACAGCAATAAATATTAATCTCGGTTTTGGTGGTCATAACGGAGCCCTTTTACTCAAACGTTTTGAGGGATAAAGATATTTATACCCATTATGGGTAGGTTTCAGTACATTTTTCGGACTATTTCAGCTCAAAGATGGAAAATAAAAGTTTAAATTTCATCCTAAATTAGTATAATAATAATAATATTTGGAGGCGGAAAAATGAAAACAAGTTTAGTAATCCTTGGCGGTCTATTGTTGCTTGGAAGTTTCGGATGTGCTCCGCGCCTTGCTCAAACCCAACTCGGGGATGAAGAGCTGCGCTGGCAGAAACAAATCAAAAAGAGCTATCCAGCTTGGAAACCGCCTCAAACCACCCCGCCAGCCGTTACCGGCAATATTACGACGGAAACAAATAATGAAACTGACATTGATATTTCAGTCGAAACCGAAGCTATAACTGTGACTGATACGGAACAAATGCCAGACGACACTGCTGCTCCTGCCACAGACACTGCACCCGCGGCAAAAACCTATACGGTTCAGAAGGGTGATACTCTATCAGCTATTTCGGCCAAGATGTACAATACCAGCCATGAAGTTAAGCGTATACTTGAAGCTAACCGTGATATCATCAAAGACCAGAACAAAATACAGCCAGGCATGAAGCTGGTCATACCTGTTCTATAATAAAGGTTCACTGACATTAATGTCGGACGAAAACGATAAGTATTATTTTGAAAGCGGCATCTCCCTGCAAGAGACCTTTGCCGGACATTTCCAGTTAAATCTGAAAAAATGCGAATCAGCATTCAATGTAAAACTGGTTGCCAGGGATTTCTGGGTAAAAATAAGCGGTAAACCGACCTCAATCTCCCGTATCCGGGATTTTTTTGATGAACTCGGCAAAATATTTATTCTCCGCGACAAACACCTTGATCAGGCTGATTTTGAACAGATTCTCACCGCATTTGCCAATGACCGTCATGATGAATTACGCAAACTATTTGCCAAACGCATCAAGGTCGGAACCCGCAAACGCGAGATTGTTCCGCGGACAAAAGCCCAGTTTAACTATATCGAATGCATGCGGAAAAAAGATATTGTGTTCGGGATCGGACCGGCAGGAACCGGAAAAACCTATCTGGCGATGGCAATGGCTGTTTCCGAACTGCTACAAGGTAACTATAGCCGGATCATTCTAACCCGTCCGGCCCGTGAAGCAGGCGAAAATCTCGGTTTTTTACCAGGCAATATTGAAGAAAAAATTACGCCATATCTACGCCCGCTTTACGATGCGCTTTATGATATGCTGGAATTCGAGGAAGCATCCGCATTGATTGAAAAAAATATTATTGAAGTGGCACCACTGGCTTTCATGCGAGGACGCACATTAAACAATGCGTTCATTATTCTGGATGAAGCTCAGAATACTACCGAAGAACAGATGCTGATGTTTCTTACCCGGCTCGGGTTCGACTCGCAATGCGTCATTACCGGTGACCCATTCCAGACCGACCTGCCGAGCAATACCAGTTCGGGACTGGCACACGCAGCGACCGCACTGAAACATATTGATGAAATTGCCATCTGTAAATTTTCAACAACGGACGTCGTCAGACATGCTCTGGTAGAGAAAATTATCACCGCATATCAGCGGCACAAGGAGTAGATTTCACAATGTTTTCTGTAGTTAAAAAATTTATAGACCAGCGTCGCAGCAAATTTCAAATGGGCAAAAAAGGTTTGACAGGTTCACGCAAGCGCCGTACTCAAGATGACTCTCTGGCCGCCGCCGCGGATAAATCAAAACCGCTGAATATCGCGATTTTGTCAATCCTCTGGGTGCTCTGTTCACTAGTACTCTGTCTGCCACTCGATAAAACCACTGAATCTCTGTTGATTACCGGCCAGCAGGCACCTGAAACCATTTTTGCTAAATTTGATTTTGATTATCAGGACAAAGAATTGACAGAGTTGAAACGCCAGGAAGCAGCGGCAAAAGTACCGCTCTTTTTTCGGCTCAATATTAAGATTGAACAAGATTACAAAATGCGTGCTAAACAGTTCTTTGCCGCAATTAACAAACGTATTATAGCACTACAAAGCAACCAGAAATATCTACCGCCGGCTGACAGCAAAATCGCCAAACTGGTTGCCAATATGGACGACAATACGCTACAGGATTTTTATTATATGATGCAGGACGGCAATCGCAAGCGTAATTTCATTGCAAATATGGAATTGGCATTAAATCGCGGTATCATGGACAGTCATTCTAAACAGGCATATAAAGTAGGGCAGATGATTAAAATTGTCGATTCAAAAGGACGTAGTCGCCGGGAGAAACAGATTATTGATGTTCAAACACCACAACTAGCGGCAAAACAAGTTGCGGAAAAAGCTCTGACCTTTTACTCCTCATCTAACAAAAAACTTTTTACAAAAATTATGACTGAAGTGGTGGAAGCACTGTTCGCCAAGCGGGGCAATCTGAGATTCGATGAAAAAACTACCCAGATACGACGCGAAGCTGTCGCCAGTGCTACCCTACCCTATGTCGAGGCAATCAAAAAAGATCAACGGATTATCAATAAAAATGAGATTGTTACCGAAAAACTGCTCAGTAAACTTAATAAATATAACAGACTGGTGGCTGAGCGGGTATCATCGAAAGCTATCCTCAGACATAAATTGGAGCTGATATCATGGTGTCTGGTGCTAATGCTGGTCATCGGTCTCTATCTGTATAACGTCAATCCGGATATTATTAAAAGCAACCAAAAAGTATTGCTTACAGCAGCAACAATTATTATTTCGCTGATAATAAATTATGCCGCAATCGAGGTCTTCACATTCTTCAGTACTCAGTTTTCATTATTGCCGGTTCTGGTTATGGATGCCATGCCACTTGCACTGCCGGCTATTGTTCTGGCAGTAACCACCGGCTTACGAGGTGCAATATATATCGGTTTCTTTGTTTCAATTCTAACTGCAATGATGATGAATAATTCATATGATATTGTTCTGGAAGGACTGGTTATCAGCTGTTTTGCCGGACTTGCCGTACGCAATGCAACTAATTACCGCTCATTCTTTATTCGTGCCGCCGGGGTATCATTTGTCACAGCAACATTACTGAACTTCAATTTTTTCCTGGAAACAGCCAATATATCGGCCAATATAATCCATTCTATGATCATTATTGCCATTACCTCAATTATGACCGCGATTCTGGGTCTGGTGATTATCTTTGTCTTTGAATTGCTGTTCAATATCAGCACCAATATGTCACTGCTGATGCTTTGCGACTATAATCATCCTCTGCTGCGACGATTGCAACTCGAAGCACCGGGAACGTTTCACCACAGTCTGACAGTATCGACTCTGGCTGAATATGCTGCGGGCAGTATCGGAGCCAACCCGATCAAAGCCAGAGTCGGAGCACTGTTTCATGACATCGGCAAATTGGTCAAACCTGAATATTTTACTGAGAATAGTTTATCGCCCGATGGTAAACATACCGATCTGCACCCGCGCATGAGCAGTTTGATTATCCTCAACCATGTCAAAGACGGGGTCGATCTAGCGATGAAATACAAACTGAGAAAAATTATCCGTGATGCAATTGAACAACATCACGGCACCAATATTGTCTACTATTTCTACCAAAAGGCACTGAAGGAAAACCGTGAAAAAGATCTTGTTGTCAGTGAACAGGAATACCGCTATCCCGGACCACTGCCGAAAGAGAAGGAGGTCGCAATTATCTGCCTGGCTGATGCCTGTGAAGCCGCATCACGTTCGTTGCAGAAACCGACTCCGACAAAAATTGAAGCACTCATCTGGGAAATTTTCCGCAAACGCATTCGTGATGGGCAACTTGACGATGCAGATCTGACTTTTGCTGAACTCAGTCAGATAAAAAAAAGTTTTGTCAAAACCCTGACCATGATGAATCACGGGCGCATCGCTTACCCTAAAGACGAGGACAATGATGAAAGTGACCTATTCATGGCGGCACAGAAGACTACCACCGCCAAATCGGCTGTTGCTGAAAAAAATGATAAGAAAAGCGACTGAAATATGCAACTTGCCACTGGTTGAACACGAAATCAATATTATGTTCACCGGAGATAAAAAAATGACGGAGATTAATGCGGCATATTTAGGCCACAGCGGAACAACAGATGTTATTTCATTCTGTTACCTTGAGCATGATGAACCGTTACTGGCAGATGAAACCGCAATAGAGTTGATAATAGGTGTGGATGTTGCGATGCGTGAAGGAACAACCCGCCATGATTCATCCTATGCCGCCGAGCTGGTACTATATATCGTTCACGGGCTGTTACATGCCACAGGCGAAGATGATTTGGAGCCGGCAGCAGCACAGCGGATGCGACAACAGGAAACACGCGTCATGACAGCATTGAAAAAGGAATTTATCTTCAGCGATATTTTCCCGGCAGGCACAATTGCCTTAAACCATAAGTCATAATATCTTATAACTTTTGGGCCTACTCAAGCAGCAACAGACGAAGTAACAGTTTTTTATCCAACACATAAATCAAGTTGAGATGGAGCTTTGTAAATAACAATCTTTATGATTTTATTTATGTGCTGGATTTAACAATAGTAGCCCCGGGTGGAACCCGGAGTTCCAAGCGTCCCATGATTTACAACCCTGAATGGGTTGAACAATAATTAGGTTCCGGCTACACTAATTTAAGTAATAAAGTGTAGGTTTGACCCCAGACCGTTAAAGATAAATTGAGGTATTTATGAATTATGAATATTTAGGCATTGCGGGAGCACTGTTTCTCTGGTTGTTGACGACCTGGGATGCTTTTTCACGTCTCAGTGGCGGCAGAATAAGGCGGCTGGAATCAGAAGATCGTGAATTGGCCAGATATCTGGAAACGTTAAAAGACGATGAACAGGACTATAATGTCGTGTTCCGAATGTTGCTGTTCGCCCTGCTTGGCTTTATCACCGCGTTACTGTTTGATCTCATTCGCGATCTTTGTCCCGAACATTCAATCGTGCAGAGTGCTGGCGAGGTTGCACTGATTATCTTTATACTCACAATTATCTGCGGCATAATAACCCGGTTACTGGTATGGAAACTCGATATTCCTATTATCCGCTTTACTTTTCCGTTGCTGATGTTACTCAAACAGACCGTCCTATGGCCGGTGGTATTCATGATGCGCCTGATTTCCAGAAGAGTTGAGGGCATCGGGCTAAACGAAGAAAATCATGAAAAGGTTACGGTTGAAGATGAAATAATGTCTCTGGTCGATGATGATGATGATGATGGCGATGCAGGCGATCTGGAAGAAGATGAAAAACGGATGATTCGCGGTATATTCGACCTCGACGATACTCTGGTTCGGGAAATCATGACACCGCGAGTTGACATGCACGCACTCTCGGGCTCCGCCACCATTGCTGAAGCCAGACAGGAATTTATTGCCAGCGGCCACAGCCGGATACCGGTTTACGGTGAAAATATTGATGAAATAAAAGGAGTAGTCTACGCTAAAGATTTTCTTGATGATGCATGTCGCGATAAAACTCTGGAACAGATGTCCCATACTCC
This sequence comes from Victivallaceae bacterium, assembly GCA_021647315.1. Classification (GTDB taxonomy): domain Bacteria; phylum Verrucomicrobiota; class Lentisphaeria; order Victivallales; family Victivallaceae; genus JAKIUY01. The sequence goes on along the minus strand of JAKIUY010000039.1, from coordinate 18,239 downwards.
GGTATTTATTCCTGAAACCAAGAATGTCGGTGATCTGTTGGAAGAATTCAAGGTTAACCGCATTCATTTTGCCGTTATTATCGATGAATACGGCGGCACCTCCGGCGTCGTCTCGCTCGAGGATATTCTGGAGGAAATTGTCGGAGAAATCTGTGATGAATATGATTCAGATACGGATGCCGAATCAAAACCGCAGTTTATGCCGGATGGAACCGTTGCAATTGATGCCAGAACCATGATCGACGATGTCAATGAGCTACTTGACATCGACTTGACTGAGGATGAAGATGTCGATACAATTGCCGGCTATGTCTGCGCGGAATTCGGCAAAATCCCCGAGCCCGGTGAAGAAATCGTCCTTGACGATAAGCTTCATGTCACTATATTAGAAGCAGATAAACGTAAAATTATTTCACTGAACTTAAAACTATTGAGTAAACATGACAAAAAATAAATCATCGGTCAGCTTTCTTGCCCATGCCAGGAACCGGATTCTTGCCGGACTGTTCGTTATCGTACCACTGGCAATCACCATCTGGGTCGCATGGTTCGTCTACTCACAGCTGACTGAATGGGCGGTCGATCTGCTGTTGCCATACCTGCCTGATCTGGAGGAAAACTTCTGGGTGAGCCAGGGAATCAGAATCGCCACCTTACTCACCATTGCCTCAATACTGTTTGTTATTGGTGAACTTGCCCGTTACAAACTGGGTCGCTGGTTTATCCGTCTGACCGAATGGGCAGTACTGAAACTGCCAATTTTAAGAACAGTCTACACCACCTGTCATCAGATAGGTGAAGCTATCTGGGCCCCAAGCGGCAACATGTTCCGCAAAGTTGTGCTATTCGAATATCCGCGCAAAGGCATCTATGTTATCGGTTTTCTGACAAATGACAATCACGAGGGCAATGAAATTACCAATTGCACCGGCAAAAAATTACTCAGTATTTTTCTGCCGACAACCCCCAATCCAACCAGTGGCTTCCTGCTGTTCGTTCCCAATGAAGATTGCACTATTCTGGATATGAAAATATCGGACGCCATGCGGCTGATTATCAGCGGCGGTGCTATTAATGCCAAAGATATACAAGCCGAAAAGCAGCTTGGAGCAACACCACACGAAGAGACGTCAGTCGAAGCGTAACCAGCCTCCGGGTGTATAAATATATTGAGGCAATTATTGCATCTGTAACAGCAGCATGACTAACAGGTGATAGTGCAACCCCATTCGGGGTTGTAAAATATATGGGGGTGTTACCGCGGGTTAACACCGTGGCTATTGTTGTATTGCCCGTTGGGCAAGGAAAATATAACCCGCCAGGGTTAAATAATAGCCGTAGGTTTTAACCTACAGAAAAGGTGACCATTAGAAAACCAACCCCTAATGGGGTTGAACAAAAAATGGTTGTTATAGAAAATATCTGGTTTTCTCCACATTAGATTTTTGACAGATTTTTTTGAAAATAACTATGAAAACAGACTTCATGGTGTAAGATAAAGTTATTGACAGGAAAAGAGCCAGAATCTTGCGAGCACCTCTAGTGTTTGAATGAATGCGCTGTCGGGAATCACCTGTTGAAAACCGGTGAAGCGAAAATGGTGGTATGTCACCCTTGCTAGACGTTTGTAAAGGAGTTTAACCATGCAATATCCAACTGATGATATCAGAATCAAAAATCTTAAAGAGGTGCTGCCGCCAATTGCTCTAATGGAACGTTACCCAATAACGAACCAAGCCGCACACACGGTGTTTGAAGCCCGCAAGGCAATTCACCGCATTATGACCGGTGAAGATGAGCGTTTGCTGGTCATTATCGGCCCATGTTCAATCAACGATCCGGCTGCCGCGCTTGAATATGGCAAAAAACTGGTCAAACTGCGCAATGAATATATCGATAAGCTTGAAATTGTCATGCGGGTTTATTTTGAAAAACCACGCACAACAGTCGGCTGGAAAGGATTGATCAACGACCCCTATCTGGATAACAGTTTTCAGATCAATGACGGTCTGCGGTTTGCCCGCAAACTATTGCTTGAGCTTAACAATCTGGGTTTACCGACCGGAACAGAATTTCTGGATATGATCACCCCGCAATATATTGCCGACCTGATGAGCTGGGGCGCAATCGGGGCCAGAACCACCGAATCGCAGGTGCATCGTGAACTGGCATCCGGGCTCTCCTGCCCTGTCGGATTCAAAAACGGCACCGACGGCACCATCGACACCGCGATTGACGCGATCAATGCCGCAAGCATAGCGCATCACTTTCTCTCCGTCACTAAGTATGGGCATTCCGCTATTGTTGAAACTATCGGCAATGATGACTGCCATATTATTCTGCGTGGGGGAAAAGAGACGACCAATTTCGATGCCGCCAGTATCAATAATGTGCGAACGGCTTTGAGCAATGTGGGACTGCCGGAGAAAATCATGATTGATTTCAGTCATGCAAACTGCCGCAGACAATTCAAACAGCAGCTGGATGTATGCCGTGATGTCTGTGGACAACTGACCAAAGGTGAATCGGCTATTTTCGGAGTGATGGTAGAAAGTAACCTTATCGCAGGTGCCCAGACGTTGATTGACGGCAAAGCGGCTGTATTCGGGCAAAGCATTACCGACGCCTGTCTAGGCTGGGATGATACAGAAAAACTGCTGAAACAACTAGCAGAAGTCATCCCTACGGGATTTTTCATCCAATTTATTTAGCATTGAACAGCCCTGGCAAAACCGGACCTGCAAAAAATACTTTCGACATAATTCAATGTTCAATGTCACGCAGAGCGTGATTAATGCAATGCTTGTCCTGCTTTGCAGGATTCATAATTTAATGTTGGAAGTTCCGGCGCAGCCGGTTGATTTTCGGAGTTTTGCCGTCACCCTCCAAAAACATGATATCCAGTTCAGGGTTAGCAATCAGCAGCGAAATATCAGCAGCCGTCATGCCCTTGGCCTCCAATGAATAGAGGAGATTATCCTTGGCGATCTGCGCCGCCTTTTTTAAGTTAAGCATCCGTAGCGTATAATAATAAAAATGCCAGTTAAGCGACCCAAGCGGATAGTTTTTAGATTCACGTTCAAAGAACGGCAATGCCTTCACAGGCTGACGCTGCACGCACAACACTCTGGCTCTAAGGCCATTGTTACTGATATAATTCCCATAGGTGGTCTGATCAAATTTTCCCAGGTAGCCCAACGCAAGTTCCGGGTTTTCCAGGTCGAACAGAGAAATCATCGCCGCACGATAGAGAGTTTGAGGAGTGATTTTGTATGCCAAGCTCCGGTTACAACTCTGGAGAGCCGTTTGCGGTTGCCCGCCTTTTAGCTGAATCAATGCTTCCCGATTTAAATATGAACTGCCACAGTTCAAATATGCAATATAGCTCCCATAGCCCAATAGCAATATGCCAAGCGCAGCACCGATGACGACCAGTAAGCCCCCTGCCTTCTGGCTCTTATAATCAACATTCCAGCAGTCACGCCATAACAAGCCAAGTATAATCAGAAAAATGTAGCCGCACGGCCAGCTGAACAGTGTCAAGTCAACCATACCGTGTAACAGCAATACCAAGAGCGAAAAAACATAGATCATCTGTTTATAATCAACGGTTGAACGTTGCAACCGGCAACGGATCTGGGTAATTAATGGACAGATAATTAACCAGCCCCAAGCCAGAGTGGCGATAACCCCGAATGACGCGGCAAAATAGAGCAGATGCGAGTGAGGGTGACTGTTGCGGGCCGCCGCGATTGATCCCCGCAGATAATAATCAACCGGGACATATGGAGCAAAACTGCTTTCAAAGGCAGCCGGCGAAACCCCGTTAATCGGGTTGTCCAGCACCAAATTTAAAGCTCCTGTCCACAAAGGCAGCCTGACATCACGCGCCGCAAATGAGGCAAACAGATCACTTTTAAATATAAAAAACAGAGCAATTGTCGCTCCTGCCACTACCACCAAAATAATAATTTTGAATGAACGTTGGTGCCAATTACCATAATAAAGCAGTAACGTTATGACTGCGGCAATCAGCAATGCGGCATTAGCTCCCTTGGAATAGAGCCGATAGAGCATAACGGCGGATAATATTGTCAAAGGAATAGCCGCCGCCGCAAAATAACCATACCGAGTTTTTTGATTTTTCCCTGTCACCATGCCCCAGATCAGGTGTAGCAGAAATGCGGTCGAAACAATCAGCAATGCCGCACTCCAGTTATTATTTCCAGTCACCCCCATCATCCGACTGTTCCATTGCCAAACCTGTTCCGCTATCAGCTGCCAGCAATTCAAAATCCAGAGCAACGCCATAAACCACGGCAGCAGTTCAGCTATCCGACGATGATATAAAAAGGCGAATAACGGCACAGCAATCCAAACTAATGAGGCAGCAATATCTTCGAGAGCAATATTCTTAACCGTAAACAGGTGACTTAGCACCACTCCTGCGATAACCGCCAGAGCCGTGGCAAAAAATAGATTACGCTTCAGGGACAGTTTAAGTTCACCTAATCTAAAGCAACACCCCGCACACGCCACCAAAGTTATTGCCGCAGGTGTCATAATCATAAAAAAACCCAGCAGATCGACTTTATAAAGCAGTCGTGGCCACATTAGCGGATAGGCAAGCAATAATAAACAGAAAAAGAGTCCTGGCATCAGGTATTCAATAAATCTGTTCCGAAAAAAATCTGAATTTAAATCATCTTTACACATATATTCCCGATTTTTGTAATTGCCGCTCTAAATCATGATCAGGTGGCACCTGAAGGCAGATGCCGCTTCAAACTCCGCTCCTGCGTCGCTACGGAAGCAGTATTGTTCAAATATCTGGCCAAAAAATGGCAATATATTATGATTAATGGTATAATATATTTTATACCACAAATCAGAAGCATTCAATATCATGACCTGAAAAATATGAAAAATAAAAACCACGTCCAAAGAACGCGGTATGAACAAAACCGGCTTTGCCGGAACTTTTTCAGACAGGATTAACAAGATTGACAGGATTGACACTTTGTTCAAAATCTTTGATTTTGCTTTGTGCTTCGTACTGCTTGTTATTTTATCCTGTTCATCCTGTCAAAATACCTACCCGAGCATAGCGACAGATGAAATAATTCCCTATTAGGTTAAAAAAACTATTTAAGGGAGTAAAAGCAAACATAGAATTTTCAACCTGTCCCTTAGTGATGATTTTATAGAGAGTGATTAACCTGTCCCTTAGTGATGATTAAGGATGAGCTTAAGTTTGCGGTTGGCTCGCCATAGCTCCACTGGGAATTATACTACGATCTTAGATACAGCTAAAATTTCCCTGTTTTTTTATCCGTGAGATTGCAGTCTGAATTTTGCGTCGTAAATTATACCCATAATGGGTAAGGTTTAGCTGATTATTGGTTCAATAACATGAGAAGAATATTTTAACCACAAGTGGTTAACTTTTTTAAGTTCCGGCAAGCCGGTTATCTTTAATTGGAAATCCCAGATAAAAACAGGAAAAATTTTATAATTATGATTTACGGTATTGGAACAGATATTGTCGAGATTGACAGAATAAGGAGAATGCTGGATAAACACGGCAAGCTGTTTATCGAACGGGTTTTTACCGCGGCAGAAATAGTTCAGGGCGAACAGAGAAAAGATTATGTCCAGTACTACGCCGGACGCTGGGCGGCAAAAGAGGCGCTGTCCAAGGCACTTGGTTGCGGGATAGGAGAAAAATGTGCATGGAGTGATATCTCTATTGCCACCACCCCAGTAGGTTCCCCGCGCCTGCAACTATCCGAACATGCACTGGCAACAAACGGTTTGACCAATGCCGACCGCATTCATCTTTCAATAAGCCATGAACAGCACTATGCCTGTGCAACGGTAATTATTGAAAAAAACTAACATTAGCAAGACAAAAAATCTTGACTTAAGCACTATTTCATGCTCTATTTCTATTTGATTTGTTTTGAAGTTATCATTTATTCAGCTGGGGACACCGTGTCCGGACGGCAATATGTAAGGACATTATTAAAATATGACAATGCCCGCAAAAATCAGAGCGGAATGGATCTGGAAGAAGTCACTGCTTTTCAGCACTAACTCTTTCCTGTTTCTGCGCCGTGAATTTGAGATTGACGAAGGTCTGGCCGAAGCAGACATCTGGATTACTGCCCACTCGTCCTACCAGCTTTTCATCAATAATCGGTTTATCGGTTTTGGCCCGGCGCCTTCCGGGTCTCAGGTCTCCTATGCAGACAGATATGATGTCTCCGACTATCTTAATCTCGGTATAAATGTTATCGGAATCCTGGTCTATTTCAATTCTCCGCAACAGGTAGTTCAGAGCAAGCAACCGGGATTATGGTGCCAGCTTGATATTGACCAGAAACCGAAAGTATGGAGCAATCAAACATGGATGGCTCACCATGCGCGTTGCTTTGAACAAAGTCGCGCGCGCATGTATCCAACGTTTGATTTCAACGAGTCGGTCGATCTCAATGGGTATCCATGGGGCTGGCGCGAACCGCTTGATGATGATACTACGCACGGCTGGCATGATGTCGATTTCTATGCCAAAACGGAAGAATTGGGGATTAATATCAAAGAATCTCCTCTGAAAGAAAAACGCCTTGACGGAGTTTACAATATCACCCCACTGCATAAAGGCAGCTTCTCACCGAATCAAGAAAAGACCGTCTCTTACGCCAATTTCAAAAAGCTGTTTCTTCCGGGCATCCGCACAACTTATGCCGCCAAAGCATTTGTCTTCAGCGAAAAAGACAGGGAAATAGCAGTAAAAGTGGTCTCCGATGATCCATATAAATTTTTCTGTGACCGCAACCTGGTCAGTGAAAAATTACCAATAGCCGATAACAATCCGAGTAAAAGCGAAATATTCCATGATGCCACGATTAAAATAAAACATGGCTGGAACAGTTTAGTCTTTATCCAGGAAGTCCATGAAAACGGTATGGGATTCTTTTTGGAATTCAACGGCAGCAACATTGAACTGCTGCATGATACAATTGAAGGTTCAAAACAGGCCTGGAGCCTCATCGGCCCCCTGAAAATGCCCCTCCGAGACTCCAGCCCGTCAATCAATTTCGAACGCCTTGAATTGAGTACATTCAAACCTGATATTAAAAATATTTCTGATATCGCCAGCTATCTGGCAGCCTGTAAATTTGAAAAATATGATGATGACAGTCACCTCGATGGAAAAATATTCCTGAAAGAAGGTGAATACATAACTATGGAACTTGATTCCCTGCGTTACGGCTTCCCCTGTTTTGAATGCGGCGGTAACGAAGGTGATATTGTTGATTACACTTTTGCGGCATCATTAGACGACAACGGCGTAGCAGTTACCCGTGGAGTTGGCAAAAATACCCATACGACCATAATGAAAAGCAGCCGTAGCCGCTGGTTGAAATTCAGCCCGATCCAGTGTAAATACATTATGATCTCGGTGCGCAAAGCAACAAGAAATATCAACGTCAAGTTTAATGTGTTTTTCGACTACATGCTGTCAACAGAAAGCTCGACAATATTTTCATGCTCAGATGATGACATCAATACTATCTGGCGTGCCGGGAAAAATGCGTTCAGACACAGTGCCGTGCATATGCCGCTCAATACTCTGCGTCCAAATCAGAGCCTCTACATGATTGACGCCTATATCCAATCATTGAACGCGGTAACGATTTTCGGAGACTATTCATATTCAGAGGCTTATCTACGTAAATTTGCCGAAGCACAGTTTGAAAACGGAAATATTCCGGCAATTTCACCGGAAGTAAACTGCAAGAGTCAGCTTGATCACCTATTTATTTTCCCGGTCTGGCTGAGCTATCATTATCGGGCCAATCCAAATCCCCAACTGGTCAGGGATATGGTGCCTCATCTGATGATGATTTTCAGATTTTTTGAAAGTATCAGAGCCGAACATGATGAACTGCTGCCAGTGCTTAATCTGAGTACCTGGGGGAAAACAAAAACTAAAGCGGAAAAGAATGTTATCTCTTTTTTATCCAATGCACTCTATTGCCGGTTTCTGCTCTCCAGCCGTGAGCTCTATCAGACTGTCGGGCTCAAAGCCTCCGCCCACCAATATTGGAATATCGCTATTGATATTTCACTGAAATTGAAAAAATTGGGCTTTAACAAAAAACAGCATCTTTTCAGTGATTATATTACCGATGGCAAACAGGGCAAGTCTTATTCTGCCACACCTAATATTATGGGATTATATTCCGGGATTCACAGTAGCAATGAATTCAAAGATGTCATGAAAAACTTCTTTGAAGAATCCACCCCTTTTGAAAAAATGTCGAATGAAGCCAAAAACCCATACTTTAATTTTGTCTTTCTTGAAATCCTTTTCGCGCTTCAAGAAAAAACCTGGGCAATTTCATACTTGAAAAATTTCTGGATGAACCGGCTTGATAAAAATCTGATGACCTGGAAAAATAATGCCCAAAATGCATCCGACAAGGCATTGCCTGAAGACCTGCACAGCGGCGGCACTATTTCACCAAATTTCTTTCTGGTACGGGAACTGGCTGGAGTAAGATTGGCTGAAGCCGGCTATTCAGCTTTCTATCTCAACCCGGCATTCGAGATCCTCGACTGGGCTAAAGTCACCATCCCGACCATTAACGGCAAATTACATGTTGAATGGAAGAACATGCCAGACGGCGGGCTTGATATAACCGTTGAATCAGATTTCCCCGTTAGAGTAGTCCCTGAATTCTCGGAAGAAATGCTGGCTGAATCAATTTTTCAAGTGGGAGCCAACGTTACCCTGCTTGATCCCAGCAGCGCACCGTAAATGCATAATAGCTTAAAACAGTTTGCCGCCATGATTGACGAAGCCATTGTCAACGACTCTTTTCCCGATAACTTGACTCCTGCCTGTCTGCGCGACGCGGTAACCGACTACCCACGTCGTGGTGGCAAACGGCTTCGGCCTGCATTATTGATATGGTGCTGCGGTCTGCTTGACGGTGATTTACAGCATGCCCTGCCAGCCGCTGCCGCAGTCGAAATCTATCACAACTGGACATTGGTTCATGATGATATTATTGATAATGACGATATTCGCCGTGGCGCTCCCACCGCACATCGTAAACTTGCCAATTTTGCCGAAAAACACTATGCTCTAACCACTGCCCACGCCACAAAATTCGGCACTGATTTTGCGATTCTGGCTGGTGATATTCAACAGGCCTGGGCGGCAGATATACTGCTTCGACTGCCAGAACATGGCGTATCATACAAACTTGCCAATGCACTGTCACGCCGCCTGCATCAGGTGGTCAATTGTGAACTGATCTCAGGCGAAGCTCTGGATATTGAATTTTCATACCGCGATAAAGTTGAATTAACAGAGATTGAAGCAATGATAAAACTTAAAACCGGCGTATTACTCCAATTCTGTGCTGAAGCCGGAGCGGCAATTGCCCTTGACTGTGACGATTTTTCCAATCCACAGATCAATGACCTTGGCAAATTCGCCATTAATGCCGGATATGCATTTCAATTACGGGATGACTGGCTGGGAATTTTCGGACAGCCAGACGAATTCGGCAAACCGCTCTGTTCGGATCTGGCAGAACGCAAACCGACAATCCTGTTGACAACAGCATTAAAAATGTTGCCGGCAACTGAACGCAAACAACTGGAAAACTGTCTCGGGCTGCCGGAATATACCACCGCAACCATTAAACTGGTACGTAGGCTGATAAAACAGTCCGGAGCCGAAACAGCAGTGTGTCAACAATGCACCACCCTGGCAACAGCCGCCTGCAACATGCTGCTTAAGTTCCCTGATAACAAATACCGCACCCTTTTACTTGAGTTAACCGAATATCTGACTTCACGCCCAGTATAGTTACATAATCCTAATCAGGTGGCAGATGAGACAGATGCCACTTCAAACTCCGCTCCTGCGTCGCTAATAAAATGGGACTAGCTCATATTATCTACATTCAAGGTGGGAGCCCCGCACCTAAATAGAGTTGCTGTAATAGTTCATTTAGGTGCGGGGCGAATAAAAGTGTCAATTTCTATTTCCGCATATCTTTGCTATTTGAGCTTAAATATTCAAATAGATCAGGAACTCTGACCTTTGAAGCCGATACAGTTAGAGGTGCTATCCTTGTGGGCTACCTCTATTTCCATAGTATTTTATCCAAAAATGGCAGAATCCAGTTTGAATTTCTCTGAATATGTGTCAAATTGTCTCTATAAATATTTTATTAAACTTAAAAAAGTGAGACAAAATGGCTGAAGAAAGTTTTCTCGACCGACTGATTGAGCGAATTGATGCGCTGGACTCTAACAGTGTCCAGGCCTATATTCTCCATCTGTCACGTGAAAAAGGTTTCCTTGAGACTATTTTTAATACTATTCACGAGGGGATACTGGTTATCGACCGCAAACTGCGGATTCAGTATCACAATCGGGCCGCGAAAGAGATGCTGGGCTTGCCGGATGACTTATCCCGGGTCAGGCTGTCACAATTTCTGCGCCATATTGATTGGCATCGCATTCTTCAGGGCGATGAAGATGAATGGCTGAGGATGTCGCGCCAGGAGATCGAGATCCTTTATCCATGCCGGCGAATTGTTCAATTTTACCTCGTTCCGCATCAGGAAGATCGCAGCACTGCTTCAATCATTATTAAGGATATTACCGATTCGCGTGAACATTCTTTAGATGAATTGGAAACAAAAAAAATTGAAGCTATTTCAATGTTGGCCGCCAGTGTGGCGCATGAAATTGGCAATCCGCTTAACAGCCTTTACCTGCACCTGCAACTGATGCAGCGTCAGGTCGGGGCTGGGAAAATGGATTCAGATGAACTGCTCGAATTGCTTGGAGTCGCAAAAAGCGAAGTTGAACGGCTTGATAGTATTATTAACCAGTTCCTCGGGGCAATCCGGCCGGGTAAACCGCAAATAGCACCGGTTAATATGAAATCGCTGATTGTTGAAGCTATGACTTTTATGCAACATGAAATCAAAGGGCGCAAGATTAAAATCAAATGTAACTGGCCGAATTTACTGCCGGAAATCCCCGGGGACAGGGAACAGTTGAAGCAGGCCTTTTATAATATTATCAAAAATGCTCTGCAGGCGATGCCGGAAGGCGGCGACCTGGACATAACCTGTTCCTACGACGAAAAGTTTGTCAAAGTCATCTTTTCCGATACCGGTTCAGGCATCAGTCAGGAAAAATTCGGTGCGGTATTCGAACCCTACTACACCTCCCGCAAAGAGGGCAGCGGCATCGGTATGATGATTATTGAACGTATTTTCCGCGAACACGGAGCGGAAATGACCCTGGAAAGCACCGAAGGTCAAGGCGTATCATTTATTATAAAATTCCTCCGCCATAACCAACAGGCACGGGTATTGATGATTGAAGACTAGGGGAATAATGATAAATGATTAACGATTAATATATAAATTGCTCTACGTTAAGATTGTAATTTTCAATGCAGGACAACTGTTATGACTAAAAAAAATAAACCGTCGATTCTGATTGTTGATGACGAAAGAAATACCCGGGATGTAATGGCCCGCTTTTTACGGATGAATTATAATGTCACGTTGGCGGAAGATGGCATTCGCGGCATAAATATTCTGGAGAAAAATGATTTTGATCTGGTTTTAACCGATATGCGGATGCCGGGTGCGGATGGAATGGATGTCCTGAAGGCCACATTGGCAAAACCCAACGCACCATTATGCATTATTATGACCGCTTACGGTTCTGTTGAATTGGCCGTGACAGCGGTCAAGGCCGGTGCTGTTGATTTCATTGTCAAACCACTCAACTTTGACCATCTGGAAGTCATGCTGGAACGCACCTTGGAATCACGGCGGCTCAAAATTGAAAACCGGCAACTAAAAACTAAACTTAATCAAGGCACAGGTGAACAGAAAATTATCGCCAACTCAAAAGCGATGTTGGATGTGATGGCAACGGTACGCCAAGTCGCACCTTCGCGTTCAACAATTCTGATTACCGGTGAAAGCGGTACCGGTAAAGAAGTTATCGCCCAGGCAATTCATTCGCTAAGTGGCAGAACAGGACGGATGATTGCAGTACATTGTGCTGCCTTGCCGGCAACCTTGCTGGAAAGTGAACTTTTCGGCCACGAAAAAGGCGCTTTTACCGGTGCAGTTGAGCGTAAACAAGGCAGATTTGAATTGGCCGATAATGGTACATTGTTCCTCGATGAAATTGGTGAAATTGAGCCGCAGGTGCAGATTAAACTGCTCCGGACACTTGAAACCCGTTCATTTGAACGTATCGGCGGTGTTGACACAATTCATAGCGACTGCAGGCTGCTGTCTGCCACCAATAGCGATCTGAAACAGCTGGTTGCTGAAGGTTCTTTCCGTGAAGATCTCTTCTATCGGCTTGATGTCGTAACAATCCATCTACCACCATTGCGTGAACGCCAAGCTGACATCCCAATGTTGATAAAATATTTTCTCGAACAATTTGCTTTGGAAAATAACCGAAATATCACAGGCATGAGTGAAGATGCTCTGGCAATGCTCTGCGCCTATGAATGGCCCGGTAATATTCGGGAACTGCGTAATTGTATCGAACGCATGACGGTATTGTCAAGCAAAACCTGTTTTGATGTTGATGATATCCCTCCAGTGATCAGAGATAAATCCGGCATTACGCTTTCGCCGGCATTGGTTTCAAATCAGCTGTTGTCACTGGATAAAAATGAAAAATTATTAATTGTCCATGCCTTGAAAGAGTGCAAAGGCAATCGCACCAAAGCTGCCGCCAAACTAGGCATCAGCCGCCGCACCCTTCACCGGAAAATAAACACCTACAATCTCATTTAGAAAACTAGCTAGACGCTGCTCGAAAAGGTTTTCTGGTTCGCTTAACACTGGCAAACAACTTGACCGTTCGAGGTTGATTAGCGTTTGCTTTTTGCGCTCGGAGATCGCAAGCTACTGGTTTGGCACCCTTTTCGAGTACCGTCTAGTTAGATGTTTTTATTGTTGTTTTATTACTCCAGATTACTTTGTTGCCGTTCAGCCTGATCAGCCGCATCTCCCAGGTCATATTTCCCGGGTGCTTAATGAATTTACTGGTCATGAGCAGTTCAGACCTGGCGGTGCCGGTTGCCGCAACAATGCCGGAAATATCTGCAACCTGTCGGAATACTTTATTTGAATAGGTATCTGAAAATGTTTTTAACACGGCAACACCCCGAAACCCATGCTGGATACACACTGTACTAAGCGAAGTTGTCATATAATTTACCGCTTGGTCAATAGAAAACATTCTGCTTGGCGGCTCCGAGGTATCGACAATCGGTCCGTCTGGCGGATCGCCGGGAGGTAAGGATTCGCAACCATTGAATAACATTATACAGCCAGCGACCCCGAACGCGACAGCAAAGCGTTTAGCTACGGCTCTAAAGTCTATTATTTTAATATTTAAAAACATTGACACCTGCTTTTTTGTACTGCAAATGGGTAAGGGCTCGCTCAAAAATATTCAAGTTATTTTTTTGTGAATCCTAAGCTTAAGTTTTCCAGTTAAATAATCTATAATGCTTCGAGGCAATTATTGCAAATTGAAGACCTTCATAATTCATGGTTAATTACGAAAAAAACAGACTATAACTACTATTTAATGTAAAACATATTGATGTTAGATGCAAATCGCAGTTGATTTTTTTTTATCGGATAGTAGATTATCAATCCATTCTTAAGAGCCGGAGTGGCGAAATGGCAGACGCGCTAGATTCAAAATCTAGTATACTTACGTATGTGTGGGTTCGAGTCCCACCTCCGGTACCACTTTACATCTAGCACTATGCTTAGAATTACACTTAATCCTCTTATTTAAGTTCAAAAGTATCTAGTTTTGCTATCTCTAAGCTAAAGATAAAAGTGAGCTGAAGTTGCACTTTTGGGCACTTTAGAGTCGCAAAACGGCACCCCTGCAATATGCTATTTTTAAGTTCAATATAAGATATACATGCAAGCTTTTTGGTGCAACATTAGTTTAACGTACAGTCATTTTATGAAACATTATGGCATTTCGCTGATTAATGATGCATAGTAAAACAATGATATTTCTTTTTTTTATAAAAATGCGGCAGTAATATCTTTGCCATTTTTATCCGACCTAATTCACTTTTATAAAATAAGGGTTCCTATCAACTTCAGACATTAACAAATTTTATAGTAAAAAATACTGAGCATATGAGTCACACCTTGTCAACAATGTGAATCAGAATCATTCTTCTGGAATGCAAAAATTACCATGAATGGGAAGCCTGGACTGGAATGGGGGCTTGATAAGTTTTGTTTGGGATATTATTAATCTAAGTTGTTTAAGGTGTTTTTAACGCCCCCTATGGTCGGGTAGCAGAACGTGGGACGGCTGGTTCCAGGCTCTTCAGTGCAACTACCTTGAAGACGGCTTGTTTAAATGCAGATAACAGGGTTCAGATTAACTCTTTCATAGGCGTAATATATAACCAAAAAAATTTGATAGACACTTTGTGTCCGGCAAAAGCTTACTGCTTGGGAATAGTAATATTAGCATATGTTGATCTAGGAAAAGCCATGCCAAAAAGGCGTGGCTTTTTACTTCAAGCTTGCTTGAAGGTGAAAAAGAAAATCAGGGACAAAATTATATGGCAGGATACCGGTTCCGGCTATTGGATTAGTGAACAAGGCCAGTTCTTTGCGAAACTTTGCGATTAGCTCTTTATCATTTTTTTCTGTCAGCAATGCCGGATTGATATTACGTCGCACCTGGATATTTAAGTCATCACCTAGATTTGTTTTGAATGTTGTTGCGTCTTCTGTGTAATCACAAAGAAGGATATTTGCTCCACTCTGTTGCATGAGCTGCGCTATTTCACCTGTATTGCCGCCTATAACTAGTTCGCGTTCAGTTTGACTGGATTGTTCAAGTTTTGACATTATGCGTTTATGTAATGGAAGTATAAATATTTCATACATGCTAGGACTAAACATCGGAGGCGCCACCATACTGTCAAAGATAATCACATCGAGTCCGTTATCCCGCAAGCAATCGCACCATTTTTCTGCTATCTGAGTGGTGAATTCGAAGAGCTTTTGCGTATTACCGTCTTCCATACAAAGCGACATGATTATATCCTCAATACCAGCGAGTTTTGCCGCCATAGTAACCGGACCAGATGCCGCTACACGTACCACAGTCTTGTCCCCGATTGTATTTTTCACCTTATTTCCCACATCTATTAACAATTGAAAGCGTCCTGCATCAGGTATTGCAGGTAATTTAAGTTGCTTTGGAAGATCATTTAAATCATAAAGCAGTCCTGCCAGATCAGGACATTCGTTTTCGCTTGGTATTATAAGTTCAGCACCTAAGGCTTCAGCTTCAATATTGTACACATCCAGGCCGACGGTGATATAATCAGCCTGATAAATTTCATATTCTTTCAAGATAGCTTTTGTTAGCAGTTCTGCTGAGTTCGCTACTTCCGCCGGACTTTTATTTATCAATGCGGCTTTATGTTCGTAGATTGCCGGTTCTAATTTCATTTATGCGTCATTCCCTTTAAGGTTTCAGTTACCGCAGTTTGATGAATTCGTCGAGCATTGCCATGAAGTTGTCGTATTTTGTATTTTTTGCAATGGAATGACTTGGTCCGAGAATAAAACCGTTGTTCACCGCACCGCGTTCCATTGCAGTACGTACTTCCGCACGTACTTCGGATGAAGTTCCAGCGATTAGCGTTTCAACCGCTACACCACCCCAAAAAACCATTTTATTACCAAATCTGGATTTCAGTTTCCCGATTTCCATTCCCGCAGTAGTCTGCAGTGACTGATAACAGTCTACACCTGCTTCAATAAACATTTCCATGAGAGGAATATTGTTACCGCAATTATGCAGAATAAGTTGGTCGCGAAACTGCTTGACGTGCTTAACTCTGGAGCTAAAATAGGGGGAAACCATCTCGCGGAACATATTCGGCGAAATCAATGGACCATTGGTTCCGGCCATATCTTGATCGAATATGATTCCAGATGAGCCAGGGCGCACCCAGTATTGATCCATTGCATTCTGGTACTGTACTTGTTGTTTTGCCGCAGCACAAATTACTTCAGGTTCCAACGCGTACATCAACAAACCGTTTTCGGTACCGCCAAGGAGCACGAGTGCTGTTGTCGGAACAAGGCTCGGGATATAACGTTCCTTACCTAACATTTTTATCAGGTAGTCAACAGCCTCAAAACGTGATTGGTCAAGCGGTTTAACTGGCAGTGCTTCAGCAAAATCATCTATCTGGTATTCGGTTCTAGTCGGCTGAGGATTATGAATACACACTATTTCATTACAGTCCCAGACTGCATGATAAATACGCCCGTCACCGGTTTCAAATTTATCATCGGCAAGTTTTTTATAGCCTATTGGCTCATAATCTTTGGGCGGCAGGATAGATGCTTCCTTGGGGAGAATCAGATCGACACAATCAATTTTCCTGTAAAATTCCACTGTATCTTTTTTAAGGCTTTCCGCCACTTCATCGCGTCGCCCTTCCCAAAGGGCAAGTTGTGAACGTATTTTATCGCGGACAAAGGTCTTACGCCCCAGCACTTTCTCTACTGTATCATAATCTACAGTATAAAAACCAAGCGGTACATGGTCTACTTTCTGTCGCGCAATCACGGCACGAACTCGTTCACGGCTATTCATTAATACCTTCCTATTTGCTAAAATTTTACTTGTGGTATAGTTAATCCAGCAGTAATTTTTGCACGTCCCTGTTTGAATATATGCTTGCCTCTTAACAGAGCAGGATTTTTTATAATAATATTTTTACCCATGCTGCAGTTTTTGCTCCAGTCTTTAATGTTTGCCACAAAATAGTTTTTTTCATTAAATATGTAGTTTCCTGGAGCAAGTATACTGAAGTCGATTTTTATATTAGAATTCTCATTGTCGATTACAGCTTTTGAACACTTGCCAATAATCACTCCGAATAAGGCAATAGATGAATTCCTGTTGCAACGGATACCAACTTGCGTGTCTTTTATTATACAGTTTATTACAGTAGTTTTAGAACCTGCGTCAGTAAATATGCCGTAATTTTCCCCGGCAACAGCAACATCTTTTAATAAAGTAATTCCGGTCATTATAATATCTTGTTTTTTAAAGCCAATGTGCGGGGCGTTGCCCCCCTTCACTTTTATCTGACCTTCCTTGTTATTTCGGACAATCGAATTTGTAACCGAGTGAATACCTCCACTAAAATTAATTCCAATTCTACGATTATTTTCAGCAACGACTCCGAAAAAATCAGTTTGTGAAGCATGGACATCCTGGATGCCAAAATCGTTATTATGAAAATATCCCTTGCGAACTACAGCACTGACATTGTCATGAGCAGAAAAGCCATCATCGCCGTTATATCTTCCTGTAATATTTGTAAACAACAGCCCTTGGCAATTGCCGTGTATATTAAAACCGTCATTGGCAAAATATTCGCTGATCAGATTGCGACAGATAATATAGTGAGAGTTGGTTATAGTTACCCCGCTAATTAACAATGTTCCAAAAATTTTATAATCCTTTACACTTTTCCCCTTTTCAGGCTTAAAATAAGCGCCTTCTTTTGTCCAGTAATGCGAAAACGGCTTAAGTTTTTTCAGGTCATCACTACCGCGCGGTACCGTTTTGTTATTTATTACCAGATATGGACGTAAAGCTCCGCGTCGTGGATGCGGATAAAAGTATAGATTTTCTTTTATTTCCCATTTTTCAGCAGGTATTTCCCGTAAACCATTGATAATTGCCCCGTTGCCTTCTATAATCAACGGTTTGTCGATAGTGCCTCCGCTAACAATAAAGAGGGACTCATAATAAGGTTCTGATGTTTTCGCGAGAATCAGTTTTGTATCTTTTGTCGCGTATAGTTTTTTTATTCCTGCCGCGATTGTTTTCACAGCCTGATTTTCATCTTTACCTGAATTTGAATCCTTTCCTGTCTGATTATTTACATAAATATCGGCTTGGAGACTGTTTGCCACAATTATAATTAATATACTCAAGATAAATTGTCGAGTAGGCATAATATATTTCCTTTCTTTTAGATTTAATTTCTTTTGTTGTTGGCTTCACCCTTTCGGTTGTGAAGTACCTAATTATTTAAATCGTGAGTAACGAACATCAACGCCCCTCACAGA
>JAKIUY010000038.1 GCA_021647315.1 Victivallaceae bacterium | reverse complement strand
ACTAATTCTATGCTATTGTTACTCATGGTTGATCTCCTTGCACTTTTTAGTGCGTTAGTTATTTGAAGGTGATTATAATATATCACACTTCGGCTGAGGAGGTCAACCTTCTCATACTATCTACTTTACCCTAAATAACCATGTTTTTATTTTTCTAATGAGTTTTTCAGGTTTCTTGTTGGTAACTTTACTTCGGCAACTGTGACCATTGATTCATATTCACTGATATAATCATCGGCAGGCGTGGCTCCTTTAGTTACCTTATACCAAATTGGGGCATCTGAAATTAATGCCCGGTCGGGGGTAAGGTTGGTTACATGAAAATTACCTAGAAGATAGGGAATATTAGCTTTGCGACGCAATGGCAATACCACCTGTTCAGTAGCCTCAATTAAGCAATTTTTAACCGGATCGACCTCAGCCATAAAAATAGGTGCTCGCCACCGCACCACATCTTGGTTTTTAGTAGCTTTGCGGGTATAAAAGAGATAGAGTTTATTGCCAAGCGTCAACCAGTGTTGCTGGGTGGTAGGCATCGCCAGCTGTTCACCACTATCCCAACACCAAGGGGTGTGAGGTTCCCAGTCTAAACCATTATTTGAAGTGGTAACATAGCCACAACCGTCTTCAGCCCTAAGAGTCAGATAAAATTTATCAGCAAAGTTAATTAGTGACGGTTCCAGTATTCCACGCCCAGCGGTAGATGTGATAGGAGCACCTACGGTTTCAACTGTGATTTTTTTACCATCGTAATTGGCTAACAGAGTGCAGGCGGAATAGCATCCGTCGCTACTGTCTGGCAGGTAGTATAGCGGAATAAGTAGTTTACCGTTCGGCAACATCACAATCTGCGTGCAGGCAACTCGCCAATTTGTACATTTAGCAAAAAATGGATGGCTCAACTCACCGCGTTCAGACCAGTTGCCATCGGCATCTCTAATAGCATAGACTGGAATTTGTCGATAGTGATCAACCGCTTCGCCTTGACCGTTACAGAGATTACCTTTCGTGCCATAAAATGAGTTACAGCCTAGAGCAAGTATGGTTTGAGTTTGAGCATGGAAGAATGGTCTAACATCGGCAACCCCTTCAGTAATCTGCGGATTAATATTACGATGTGCCAGCGCCGGAATTGGCATGGGCTTTGACCATGATTTACTGTTATCGTTGGAGATGGAACATTCAACCGGTCCATAGGTATCGCCAATGCCACTGAATGTCTGTAGAGTCATGATTAATTGATTATTATCAGCGGTAACAGCTATTGCGGGTTGAAAATAGTTTTCACTCTCGTTACCGGTCCAAAAATCGTAAGTTTCTATTTTTAACATTTTATGCCTATTTTTTTATTGATTCAACATGGTTCTGACTATTCTCTGATAGATATTTACTGCGCCACTCTTTTAGACGTTTTGGAGTTTTGGTTTTACCTTCACTGATCCATTTGACCTGATATTTTTTTGTCAATTTGGCAAACAGTTCAAGATCATGCCGGTAACTGTCACGTTCAGAATGGGTTTTCGGTGGCATCAGCTCTAAACGATAAAAGAGCAGACTGATAAATTCCAACTCAATTTTAGCGTGTAATACCGGATCGTCAACGGTTAAATTAAGGGCTTGATTGAAAATTGTCAATGCCTCTGGATAATAATTGTTACTAAAGACAAAAACCTCTTTAAATTTATGGGTTTGATAAAACTTACGCCATTCAGCGGAGAGTAGATCTGAATATTCCTGCATTAATGGTGCAGCTTTACCGAAATAGCCGTAATTGAAATCATGAATCAAGTCGGCCATCTTACACCTCGGATCCCACATTTTATGAGCATAAACCCAGGCGCGCAATTTTCCTTGATTTTCACCGACGCCATAATGACTACTCTGAAGAAATAACCCATAGATACCATTTTTTGCATAGTAATCAATATTTTTACCGATAACCTCTAAATTAGGTCGTGGCATCGGCCAGGCAAGGAAACTGACCATATAATCCCAGATAAACAGCTGCGTGCCGGCTTGACGCCATTGCACAATATTCTGTTTGAATTTAGTATCATCATCGACATAGCAGATGGGATAGGGGCGCAAAGCGGTATCGTTAGCAAGCCGAACAATAACATTTTTATTAGGTTGCAGCTTTTCAGGTGGCTGTTTAGTTTCCTTATAAGCTAAAGTGGTAATTTTGACATTCGGATAGACTTTGACCACCTCATTGGCGATATAGTTAACAAAGTCAATCAGTGGTCCGGCCTGTGAGCCTTCACGTTTGACTAGAGCCTGACACTTTGCACACTCACAAAAACTTTTACTAGTGTTATCATTGGCTGAGATATCGAACATGCCATATTGGTGATAATTTTTCAATTCTGCGAGGACTTTTGCCAAGACAATTCGGCGAACATCGGGATTGGTTAGACACATTTCACCGCCACCACTGTGGCCCTGCTGTTTGCGTTTACCATCAACCAAGGCAAAATATTCAGGGTGAGTTTTAAAATATGCTTTATTAGGGAGCAGTTTCAAAAAGGTATGAACAAAATACTGTTTGGGCAGTTTAATACTGCCACCCCATTCTGGTGGAATAAAATCATAACTGGAGGTAAACGATCCTACACGATTGAAGAGCTGATAGTTTTTATCAAAAGATTCGAACTGAAACATGGTTCGAACCGGGAAAACTGGAATATATTCGCGTGAGGTTACAGTCTGTTTTGCAGCTAGTTGTGGCATTTTTAATCCAGCCTGGCGATCATAAAGCCGACCGCCGAAATCTTCTTCGATCAAGGCAATGACCGGACTGATAGTACCGTGTAATGTTCCACCGAGCAGGAAGATATTGCCACCATGTTCTTTAATCAAATAACCTTCCAGCGCCAACGGTTTGGTCGGTTTAATCCCTGATTTTTTTAGGAGTGCAGTCGCGCCAAGACTGAATACTGCACCGTCATTGTAACTGCTCTCTTTAACGATTTTAAACTGTTTACCCGTACCAGCATCAAGAGCCACTTTAAGCATTTCAGCCGCCTTTAAATCAATAGTTGACGGATTGTTTGGAATAAGAATTTCAAATGCCGGTTCACCGTTGTTCAGCAGAGTAATTACACTCTTTCGTCCCTGCTTAGGGGCAAGAACATTCTGTCGCTGTTGTTTTCCGAGTAAACTTAACTGGTTTGCAGCATTAATAACTACTTCGTTTGAGATGGTTATTATACCTATCAGAGCTAGGCCTGCCCATAGATGTTTTATATTCATAATTTCGGTTCCCTATTCTCTCCTTTCGCCAAGTAAAATCAACCTGTCCCTTAATGATGATTATGCATCAAGTAAAATCAACCTGTCCCTTAATGATGATTATGCATCAAGTAATCAACCTGTCCCTTAATGATTTAACCATTAACCATACTATTTTCCCAGTTCAAAAACGATTTTGAACTCTTTGCGGGCTTTTAATAGATCATAGGCTTCCGGGGCTTGAGAGAATGGCATGATTGCTGAATGAAAATCACTTAGATCAACTAGACCGCGCTCTACCAGCCCAACACAGGTTTCATGGACCAATGGGTCTGCTTCATTACTGTTATGAAAAGCGAAGGTCAAACCACTGCCAAATCCTTCAAAATGAGCGGAAAGAGAGCCGTCAATACCATAAATCCCAAAAATACCATCCTGTCTGACCATCGGAATGAAATCGGCAATTTTAGTGAGAATTCCGGCGGCATCAATCAACAGATCAAAGGCAGCTTCGGGTTTGGCTGTTTCATTAAGATTGATACAGTTATCAGCGCCAACCTTTTTTGCCTGGTCGAAACGATCACTGTTGATATCCAGTACAGTTACACTTTTGGCACAGAAGATAGCGGCCAGTTTGGTATAGAAGAGACCAACGGTACCGGAACCGATAATTGCGACATCTTTACCGTAGAGCGAGGGTAGTTTATTTAACCAGCTAAAAGTCTCTTTGAGCGTGATTAACATCACTGCCGATGGATTATTGCGCCATGATTTAGGGATTTTAGCCTGATAACGGGCGTATGGATTAAAATCACTACGACCATCTGCCTCCATTGCCTTAACATCGGTAACAATACCATATTCGGAAAAGCCACCGAATAGGGCACTATAGCCGTTACGTTCTTCACCGGCATAGACATAGACCGGACGCATGACAATATCACCGACGGCAAAGTTTTTGACTTTGGCGCCGACTTCGATAACTTCAGCGACATTTTCATGTCCAAGAACGCCGGGATAACTATTTTCCCATGGAGTAGAATTATGTATCAATTTGCGATCGGTGCCGGTACAGGTTGAGGCAAAGATATTTTTACAGAGACAGCCATATTCCGGTACTTCAGTAATTTCTGGAATATCCTTGACCACAACTTCACCAATATTTTCAACGAGAATAGCTTTCATTTTTTTACCTCTTTGTTATATGTGTTTAGTAAATATTAAATAACCAATTTCAAATAATCAACAGCGATATTAAACAGCCATTAACCATTAATCATTAACCATTAACTATGATCCAATTGCCAGATAGGGAAATAGAATGGGAAAAGATGTTGCATAAACTCCGGTACCTCAATCGGATATGTCGGATGAGCACCGAATATAATTGAGACGAAGTCAAGACTTGACAGTTCAATATGTGACTCATATTGTTCTCTACCTAAGTTGAGCCCCTGTTCAGTGAAATCAAAACTGATTAATTCAGCTCGGTCGGTAAGTTTTACTGAGAATTTTTTGCTAATATCGCCATTTTTTTGCTCTAAGAATGGCGCAATCTTTTGCATGAAACCGTAGGTGTCATTTAGACGAATCATCATTCCTGTATTATCAATTGCAAATCTACGGTCAGACAATTTATCCTCAAACAGCTCACCTAGCACGGTTGGCGTCAGATTGGCATAGACATTATGTTCAGTTTCAGCATTAAGTTCAAACAGTGCTCTATTGACCAGAGTTTCAACCGCGGCTTTATCTCCACCGGCTTCAACTATGCCCGGCTTGTTGACCGATTTTGAAAACATTAGATAACCGACCGGTCTATTATCCTGCAGGGCAATGAGAGTGGTTGATTTAGGCAGATTGAACAGTAGTGGATACTCTTCAGATGCCCGTTGAACACCGCAAATCTCTTTTTCATGCATTGCCTGAATCTCGGTCAGATATTGTTGTGATTCTGGATTGTAGATTTCAACCTGATGACCGTTATCGGCAAACAACTCAGCATCTTTTCTTGTACATTTATACAACCAGTCTTGGCTGCAAATGACTTGAAATTGAGAGCGTCCGTAGAAGTGAAAATTAACATTTTCAGTCCACAGAATCGAAATAGTGATGTCGTCAGCTATCATTTTATCAATACAGGCCCCTAGGCACTTACTGGCGTAACCTTTTTTACGGTGATTTATAGAGGTGGCAGTCGGCGAAATAATTCCGATGGTAAAATTGCAATCATCAATAGCAATTTTCCGGGGCAGATATGGCACAACGGAGGCCATTTCACCACTGTCCTGAATGGTAAAAATATTCTGTAAATTGCTATCTTGATAGACCAGTGGGTAATCGGTTAGGAAAGTCTGATCTATTCCTTCACGCATAACCGCATCTACGAGCTCAATCATCCGTGTTCGTTCAACAGGTTGACAGGCACAAGGAATATTAGTGTTTGTAGAGTTCATTTTAAGCTCCTGATTATAAAAATATTATCCGTCAAGTTCAATGATTTCGCGGAATTTACCGCTGTAGAGATCAAAACCGTCAGCAGTAACCCGACCGCCATTTTCCCAGCGCAAGCCGAATGCATCGCAGAAGAAGAATGAATCGACCTGGAAGGTCATATTTTCCTGCAGGGCGTAATCGCTGCTGGTCTCCATCCAAGGTGGTTCAACTTCAATCATGCCCAAACCATGACATGGACCGTAGAGGAAGTTCGCTTCACGACCATGTTCAACAAAATATTGATAATGCCACCGGGCAATGTCTCCGGCAATAACGCCAGCTTTGAGCTGTTCAATTGTTGCATTATGTACCTCTAGTCCGAATTCAACCAAATCACGCATTTCTGTTGACATTTTTCCCATACAAATTGGCACGCCAACGCCGGACGAGTAGCCACTGACTAAGGCAGAAAGATTAAGCTGAACAATATCATTTTTTTCAATAACCCGATGAGTTGGACGTGATATGGCATGGCGTGAGTTAGGCCCGGAGAGAATATATTGTGGCATCCCCTCGTATTCCGCACCATTCATATATATAGCGTGCTGAACAATACCACAGACTTGCAGTTCAGTCATGCCCGGTTTAATCTGTTCAAGTACCGACTGAACCGCTATTTCGCTGATCTCGAAGGCTTTACGTTGACAGGCAACTTCGGCTTCAGATTTGATACTGCGCATCTGGACCATAATATCATCAGCCCGGACAATTTCTGCATCCGGAAATTCTTCCCGTAGGCCATCCAGTACTGGTGCGGTGGTAATCAGATAACCGCCAATACCGATACGTTTAGGATTAGTCACCCCGATAGATTCAAAAGCTTTTTTAAATGATGACGCCTCCATGTCCGGATATTGCGGATCAGCTGATTCACGATATTCGACTAACATGTGAATATTAGGTATT
Source organism: Victivallaceae bacterium (assembly GCA_021647315.1). GTDB lineage: Bacteria > Verrucomicrobiota > Lentisphaeria > Victivallales > Victivallaceae > JAKIUY01. The sequence continues at coordinate 30,443 of JAKIUY010000038.1, read as the reverse complement.
TTACTACGATCCTTAGCATAATTTTCACTTTCGAGCCCAATTAAGGCACAGGCATCGCCACTTGGAGCAATTGCCACGCCGGCAATCTCAAAGATGGGCCAATAGTCGCAAAAATAGCGAACATTGGCGTAATCAGCCTCAGTTGAATTGACTAACAGGACATCATAATCGGCCGCAGCAGTGAGCTCGGCCGCCCGTTGTTTACGCGATGCAAATTCAGCATCTGAAATAGTTGGAATATTCATAGTTGTTGTTCCTTTTTATTGGAGCGTATTCAATACGCTACCTATTTTTTGTTTATTATTTTCGGCGTATGCAATACGCCATGGGGCGTATACAATACGCAGCCACTGATTAACAATATTCTGTCATGCTTACGGCACGTTGTTCCTTTTCTGAACGTTCAGCGGCAAAACAGAGTTTCATACTCATTAAAGAGTCTTTGGCCGGATTTTCTGGTGGTAGCCCCTTGGCGACCAGTTCGATAACCCGCAGATTCTGGCCGTGAACATTATGCATCTGTTCGGTGTCTTCCGCCTTATCGTAGGTGATAGTTTCAACAATTTTGCTTTCAATGCCAAGTTCACCATCGCTGAACTGCCAGCGGCGCAGGCGGCGTTTGAAAATATCAAATTCCATAGCACCTTCAGTTCCCATTATATACAGTTGGAGGAAATGACCATCATCGGCCTGTTTTTCCATCACATCCAGCAGTGGATCACTCGGATCAGATTCAGCGATATACATGACAAAATTCAGAGTGGCAATAGATCCATTGACAAACCTGGTATTAATCTGATGATTATCGGGGTGATTGAAATATTTTACTACATTGGGTGCAGTAAGCGAATAGACCTCTTTGACTTCAGAGCCCATATACCAACGTTGAGCATCGAGGTAATGAGAAAGTTTTTCGCCAATCAGACTGCCCGGACTATTACTGCGCCAGCTGTCTTTGTGGTGGAATTCACTACAAAAATAGCGGCAGTGGAGGTTAACCGGCGAACCGATTTTACCGTTATCGACCCATTCTTTGAGCTTGACATAGGCTTTTGAATAACGTAATTCAAAACCGAGTTGCAGAAAGCCGCCAGTCTCTTCAGCGACCGCCACTAGACGTTCAGCATCCTCAATAGTTTCCCCCATCGGTTTTTCACAGAGTACCGCTTTACCAGCTCGTAAGGCTTTGATTGCCAACTCACAATGCACTGCATTAGGGGCGGCAATATCAATAAATTTTATCGCTGGATTATCCAATATGACATCCAGATCACTGGTGGTCTCAATCTCTAATTCCCTGCCACGTTCCGTTGCTCGAGATTTATCCGGTTCGTAACCGTAAATTTTTCGTACATAGGGTGAGGCTTTGGCGGCTTCGACATGAGTTTCCCCCATTTTGCCAATCCCTAAGACTGCAATATCAATTTGCTCCATATTAAGCTCCAAGTGTTTAATAAATTAAAAGTTTTGTTTAATAAATATCAATTTTGCTTCAGGACAGATTAACTACTTTCTCTAAGTTCTAGATGTGGTAGCAACCGGACACGTGAACGGGCGTGGTCTTTACTGCGTTCATGTAACAGATAAGCTATAGCTCTATTTCCCAGTGCTTCGTAATCCAGCATTACCGTGGTTAATTGTGGTAATAGGTGGGTTCCTAAAGGCAGGCCGTCACAACCGCAAATTGCAATATCATCAGGGATATTCAGTCCATGTTCACTCAAAGCACGGTAGATTCCTGACGCCATCTCATCACTCGTGAATACTGCATCAAATTTTATTTTTTCAGCCAATAGCTGCTGCATTACCTGATAGGCGCCAGTTGGAGTAAAATCAGCATAGCGAATTAGTTTATCATTGACTGTAATTCCTCTGATCGCTAATATTTCCCGATAGCCCTGAATAACATCCTGGGAAAAAAAATGTTCATCAAATCCGGTTAACAGTAAAATATCTTCTCGACCGCTATCTAAAAGATGACTGACACCAATTTTTGCAGCCTGAACATTATCAAATGAAAAACTTTCATAAGGCATTTCCAAGCCAACGCATTCCGGTGAGTCAATTAGTATCGCATCAGGTAATACATCCAATAACGCTCGGAGATATTCAACAGGAATATCGCCGATCAACAATGTTGCAGAAGCGGTCGAATTACGTACATTCTCCTGTAAAACTAAAAACTGTTCATAACTTCTGCTACAAATCCGCACAATACAGTCACAGCCCTCAAGCGCTAAGCGCTGTTCGATAACCGCCAGTAACTTACCGTGAAATGTTGTAATATCTTCACCAGCAACCCCGATGATAACCTCAACCTGACTTGATCTTTTATTATTAATCAACGCTGGTCGTCCCATACGCGGACTGCCAATATAGCCAAGTTGCTCTGCGGTTTCAACAATACGCAACCTAGTACTTTCACGCACTGAACTATTATTGCGCAACGCTCGACTTACCGTCATCGGACTGACTTTGCACACCTCTGCAATTGTTTTTATTGATGCACTTTTTTTCATCAGCTTTTATTATCCATATATCTGTTTATCTTAATTTAATGTTAATTATAACATAAAAAATGTTAAAGTCAACAAATATTATTAATATTTTAAATTTTGCTAATATTGAAACCTTTGATTTCGTAGTGCCAGTTCTGGGAAGCGTACAAAAGGTATTTCTCAGGCTGAAATTTCTTTGAGTGACGTTTTTTATACATGCAAGACAAATTGTTATTTATTATTACTAATTCAATCAAAGAGGCTTGATAATTGTAAAATACAATATATATTCTAAATAGAAACAATAAAATTCACAATGGATACAAAATGAATAGAAAAGTACAAAAAGTCTACAAAGAGTTTTATAAACAGGGTTTTATTCCTATATTGGTAAATGATGGTTTAGATGCAAAGTTGCAGATTAGAGCTTGCGTGCAAGCTGGTTTCAGGGTCATTGAATACACGCAAAGACGTGAAGATCTACAAGTGATATTACCTTGGATTCAGGCAAACTACCCAGAGCTGTATCTGTTAATTGGAAGCACTATGGATAATGATCTTATAGTAAACTCACAGTGTCTCCACTTTCCTCAACTATTAACCTTAGATGAATTAGCAAAATTGGAGGTTGATGGTTTTATCTCGATGCTGAAATACTCATCAGCAACACTAGCACGTTATCAGGCAACTCATTTACTATTACCCTGTGCGGGAACGATAAATGAGGCCTATGATCTTATCGTTGACGGTGCTCATTTTATAAAGGTTTTGGGGCCTGATTTGACCCTCGTTAAGCATATTAGCTCTGCTCCTTTATTCAAGTTTTGCCCGTTATTCGTGACTGGCGGTATGGATTTAGAGAGAATTCCCCTTGCGATCGAGGCGGGAGCAGCGGTCATAGCCTCTGGTTTTGATCTGATGTTACGGAATCAGACTTGTATCACCGTTGAATCTGTCAGTGATATTTTAAAAACATATCAAACAACAGTAGTCAATGCAAGAGCAAAACTTTATCCAGAATTAATGAAAGCATTATATGATGACAATGATAATTGGTTAGAATTAGTTCCTCATTATCTTCAACCGGGAGGTCTAAATGCATGAAAAATGGAAAATATTAAATACTTTAAATGAAGCACATTTATGTGAGTCAATGAATTGTTTACAAGATGTTGCCCGACTTGATACAATTACTCCTGAACCAGAAAAATTATATCAAATGTTGCCAGCTTATGATGCATACTTCTCTACGCTAAAAATTAAATTGAATGAAAAACTTTTGGCCAGATGTAATAGTTTAAAAGTGATAGCTACCCCTTCAACAGGGACGGATCATCTACCAATGAATTATTTAAATTCCAGAAGGGTAAAGGTAATTTCATTACGTCAATATCCAGACCTATTAAAACAAATCACTTCAACCGCTGAATTAACTTGGGGGCTTTTGTTGGCACTCATCCGTCACATTCCCTGGGGGTTTAGATCAGTGAAAGCTGGGCAATGGCAGCGTAATAAGTTTACGGGACATCAACTGTCCGGCAAGACATGCGGTATTATTGGGTATGGTCGATTGGGTAAAATTGTCGCTAATTATGCACTGGCATTTGGCATGCGTGTTATAGTTTACGATTTAGAACAGGCTACTACTCTTCCTCATGGCATTATTCAAGTAGGCTTAAATGAATTACTCAGTCAAGCTGACGTCATAACGTTGCATATCCACCTGAACGAGCAGAATAGAGGATTTATAGGAGCTGCTGAAATGGATAAAATGCATAAGCATACCGTGATCATCAACAGTAGTCGAGGTGCAATAATCGATGAGTCAGCGTTATTGCAAAGACTTGCATCAGGCCGCTTGGCTGGCGCTGCAGTGGATGTAATTGATGGCGAATGGGGTGATATAAACATTCATCCTATGGTAGAATATGCAAGAAAGCATAAAAATTTGCTAATAACGCCACATATCGGTGGGGTTTCATACGAAGCACAACAGTTAGCAGTTAAACATACAGCATTACAGTTGAGGAAATTTGTAAAGCGCACTTCAAGCATACAACTTTCGAATTAAATTTCATACCGGTATAACTAAAGTAGTGCCTTGGAGGCATAATCTGTGATAAACTTGCATCATGCAAAGAATGACTATTCATCCACTGAATTACAGGATAAATTCAGCTTGCAACATGACAAACAGTAAAGTTTGCCTTATATTAATCTAATCAAATAACAACGCCACAATTATATTGTCAGTTGTGTGTTAGTTAGTAAGATACTAATTAGTCGCTATTTGAAAGGTTTTCGTAATGCTGAAACCCTTTCAACTATCGCCTTCACCTCAAAAATAAAATCTTGCGGCTTGTTTTAGAAAACTTTTCGAACAACGTTTGATTAGATGCAACTGTGGATGTTTTTAAGAGTTTTGATGCGAGGCCAGTATATGTCTGGTGACATTGATAAAAAAAAGGTAAGTTTATGTTAAAATATCAACAAGCAAAACAACAGATATTGGAAAAGGTTTACAGTCTTAGCCCCGGGCAGTCTTTACCACCAGTGCGTAGCTTGATTAAAGAGCTCGGCTACAGTCAAGTTACACTAAAGCGAGCTTTTGATGACTTAGAGCTTGAAGGTATTCTTAAGCGAGTAAAAGGGGCGGGGATATTTGTGGCTGATTTAGAATGCAACAGCAGTTGTGTCGGAGTGCTCATGCCATATCTAGTGCCTAAAATATATAGTCAAATTTTAGCTGGAATACAAAATGAATTAGCTAAAAATATGCTTAATTTATTGTTACTGCCCTGTCATTGCGCAAAATGGGATGTCATTTATGAATTGATCAAAAAAGAAAAACTAACTAAATTGATAGTCAATCCTTCCTCAGCAGACCTATTCAATATTGATTTCATTAATTTCATTCATAAACTGTCTGACGATGGGATTGATCTTGTCGTCATTGACATTCCAATCCCCGGACTTAAAGCTGATTATATTGGCTTTGAAAATAGTGCTGCTTTTACTCAATTAACTCGAAAAATAATAGATAATAGCGTAAAAATTTTAACTGTGGCTGGTAAATTTGACAGTAAAGTTTACTCTTCACGCCTTAAAGGCATTCGCGATGCGATTGAAGGTAAAAATATTAAACTACATCAAATTGATGTTAGTGATAGCTCATTGCCGCAAATAGCCATGGAACTTGCTGCAAGCCGAGCTGATGCTATTATACTGTGTGATGCTGGTAGTAGTGTGAATTTATTATATGAACTAAAAAGTGCTCTAGGGGACGCTATAACGACAATTCGAATTGGTGGCATAGTAGAGCAAACTGAACGTTTACCACTTAAGCATGCAGTAACTATCGAGAAGCAGGGTATTCAAATGGGTAAAACAGCAGTTGACATGATTTTGAGGCAAAAAGACAGGCCAGAAGTTAAACTGTTGCCGATTGAAATTATAATATGAGTGTCGTTTAAACTTATAATTCAGTATAGCAAATTGCGCTACAAGACAGGTGAAGTCAGCTTTGACTATATTATTTTAATTTATTTATTAAATTTAGATGATAACGACTTGACAATTGACTAAATATGAAGTATAATTAAAAATAGATACAATTAAAATCTAATATGTATACAATCAAGTCAACGCGAAAGGCAGATGGATTATTAAATTATGTTTATCATCTGCTCAGTGTAAAAATAAGAGTCTAGTTATAAAGAATATGTTTATTATAATTTGGACTATTCCAAATATTAACAACAAGGAGGTTACGACAAGAAAAAGCATGATTTAAGCTAAGGTTCTGAAAAATCGTTTCCCAGAATAAAGAACTTTTACAGCTAAACAATGACAGAAACATTACTGTAGCAAATAACCACAAGATATTGGAGAAAATATATGAAAACATATCAAGAAATTAAAAGTGCATTAAGCAGAGAGTGTAAATTCACCCTCATAGAACTATTGGTAGTGATCGCTATTATCGCAATTTTAGCCTCGATGTTACTCCCAGCCTTAAATATGGCGCGAGAAAAGGCTAAGGCTATTAACTGTATCTCAAATCTGAAAAGTAATGGAACGGCCTATTCGCTCTATGCTGACGATTTTGATGGTTATCTGCCGACTGATGTCAGTGATTGGAGCCATCCGGGCCCACGTTGGACTTGGGGTTTCATATTGCATACTAATGGTTATATTAAGACACCGAATATTGTGACTTGTCCTGCCGCTAAGACTAGGTTAGAATCTTGGGATGATGATAATGGTGCTTATAAAATGTACGGAAGCGTTGCAACTGTCGATGAATATTATCCGAGTATCGGGGTTAGAAAAGGCTTCCCGTTGACCCGTTATCTTGTCAGGAAAAGAATTCGCCACGCCAGTATGATGCCGGTGCTCGCAGATTCGTTAAATTTAGCGGTATTCACTGGCGGACACAAGTTTGACCAATGTGCACAGTTCCGTTCTATGCGCTCGGGAAAACCGCACTATTTTGCCCGCCACTCCGAAAAAATTAGTATCTGTTTTGCTGATGGTCATGCGACGCTTACCGCCCCAGCTAAGATCAAGTCATTTGGCGTAAAAAATGACGGGCAATCAGATTCAGGAGTGCCAGCCGCATCACTGAGTTTCTATTATTTTGATTCACATGCGATAGAGAGAGCCATTTATTGAACAATAAATTCAAATGGAAGGTCTTGTTGATTAGAGAGGCCTTCTGTCGACCAGGCTTTACATGGCAAAGTGCAATGTAAAGCCTTAACTAGAGCCCATTCGAAAAGAGTTTTCACATCGGAGTTAAAATAGAAATATTTCACCAAAAAACTACAGAGTATTATGAGCAATGGTATAGGATATTAATTTATGGAAGTATCATTTTCTACTGAAATGATGGCAGTAAATATCCTACTATTTATTGTTGGTTTAGTCATTCTAATTAAAGGCAGTGACTGGTTTGTCGAAGCTGCTTCACAGATTGCCCGTTCATATAAGATCCCCGAAATTATTATCGGTCTGACTTTAGTGAGTATTGGAACCTCACTGCCAGAACTGGCAACTGACATCTATGCCTCACTGCATAACGAAGGTGATATTGTTATAGGAGTAGTTGTCGGTAGTAATATTACCAATATGACACTAGTGTTGGGAGTTGGCATTATTTTGATGAAACAGCTCTCAACCCCAAAAAACTTAATCAAACGTGATATATTTTTCATGTTGGGAATTTTTGTTCTATTACTACTCTGTGGACATATTAACCTTGACGGCTATAACGGTATAAGTCGGTTTGAAGGTGGAATTATGTTGGTATTACTCATCGCCTATTTTATCTATCTATTTAAAAACCGCGATGCACTAAACTCTGAGTTACCAGACGCAGGAGATTGCGACAATAAGTTCAGCAGCAGTCTACTAGCGTGGCTATTTATAGCAATTGGCATAATATTAATAGTTGTAGGGGCTAAAACCATGGTTGATAATGCTATCTGGACGGCTGAAAAATTTAATATGAGTAAAACATTAATTGCCGCCACCGTAGTAGCATTTGGAACCTCCGTGCCAGAGTTAGCAGTAACCATTACCAGTGTCATCAAAAAACGTCACGATATGGCATTGGGTAATATCATCGGGAGTTCAATCTTTAATATCATTTTAATTATTGGCATTTGCGCCACTATTTCACCAATAAAAGTAGGTATTGAGATGAATCATATTATTATGCCTAGCATGCTTGGTACTGGTTTACTGCTGGCAGTATTTATGCGTACAAGCTGGAAACTGGTACGCTGGGAAGGCACAAGTCTATTAGCAATCTATATAGGCTTTATTATCTATAACGTAATAAATAATTAAATTTAATAAGGAATGAATATTATGAATAAATCTTTTGTCATGTTATTAGTTTTAATGACTATTATTGGAAGCTCATTTGCGAATTCACCAGTAGTAATAACGGGAAAAATGTTTAAAATTCAAAAGAAAGCGAAGCGAGTAATCAAGGATGGGATAGCCGTTATTTCAGTTTCTCCAACGAGTAAAGGTTGGGATGTTCAACTCCCCCTTGCTGGTAAAGTTGGTGCAGGCACTTACACGGCACGAGCTTTTATCAAAGTCACCGCGCCCAAAGCTGGGTATGGGGTACGTTTCGCAATTTATAGTCCGGCAGCCCATGGTTGTCCATTTGAAAAAGTGATAAAAATAACGGAGATTCCACTAAAAACAACATATCAGTGGGTTGATTTGGGGGAAATAACCGTTCCTGATGATGATAAAGCCTATTTATTTATCGCAAGTGCTGGTGATAACTCTTTCGAAAGTTTTTTTATAAAAAGCATCGAACTATATCCAATTAATAAATAAGAGAGACAAAATTGATGATTATAAGTAAAAAAATTCTCTATTATGCCATGATTAGTGCAATAATAGCTCCCTCACTTTCTGCCCGTCCAAAATTGAATAACCATTTAACTAAATTATTTTTTGGGAAAAAAAATCATAGTGTTTTAGCGCCGCGTGATGGCGAACCGGTTAAGATAACTTTGATGCGTAACGGTCAACCAGCATTTAAAATTTTGTTGCCAGCGGCACCATCAACCATTGATCAAAAGGCCGCCTCGATACTGAAAAATGCGCTTGATATCGGCACCGGAAGTAATTTTATCATCATAAAAGAACCTGCAGCCTCACCTGGCGCTGTTTTTAGTATTGGGAAGACTAAATTGTATCGTCAGTCTGGCTTAAACCCATCAATTGAGCTTGGTGCAGCAGGTTATATGATTCAACGCAAAAACGGTAATTTTTTTCTTATCGGTGGCAGAAAACGTGGTGCAATCAGTCCGGTTATTGCACTTGTCGAAGAAGATTTTGGTGAACGCCTTTATGCCGTTGTTGATGGCTTACAGATGCCAAAATTAGCACCAGAACAGACCATAATGCTGCGCACCTACCGGCCGATTTTTACGGTACGCACAATGTTTCAATCCGAATCTTTTAACGCTGAATTTCAACTCTTCAACCGAGTTGGAGCCAGTGACTCAAGATTTGAGCGGGTTCCGGCTGCATGGGGTGGCTATACCGCTCTACCGACAAAGTACTTTGTCCATACCTGTTGGCAATTATTACCGAATGATAAATATTTTGCGAATCATCCTGAATATTTTGCTTTGGTTAATGGCAAACGTATTCATCAAGGTCATGGTGGTGGTGGTCACCTATGTTGGACTAATCCTGCGGTGCGACGAATTGTAACCGCAAAAGTATTGAAGGAATTGGGAACTTATCATACTTACGGGCTGTTTGATATTTCACCTAATGACAGTAGTGGTGGTTTTTGTCAATGCAAGAATTGTCAGGCAATAGCTAAACGAGAAGGTTCTGAAGCTGGTCCGTTGCTTGACTTTGTCAATAATATAGCCCAAAAGGTTAAGCAAAAATATCCTCATGTAAAAATTACGACATTGGCTTATGCCGAATCTAAACAGCCCCCAAAACATTTACGTCCAACAGATAATGTGATAATTCGTTTGGCCAATGAGTTTTCGGCTCATTATCCGATGTTTAATATTGACGATCATAATAAATTCTTGCCATTATTAAAGGGCTGGAATAGGGCTGGTGCAGATATTTTCATTTGGGATTATGTGGTTAATTATGGCGGCTGGCCGATGCCATGGCCAAATTTAGAAGTTATTGACCATAATATTGACGTTTATGCAAAAAATGGCGTTAAAGCACTATTTTTGCAAAGTTCTCATTACGGTCCAGGTGAAAATCAGGGGCGGCTGCGGGCCTGGGTTTATGCTCAAAAGATGTGGGATCCACGGCGAAAAATAGTTGATTTAGTTCGCGAATTTAATTATGGTTATTTTGGTAAAGCTGCACCATTAATGCAGGAATATAGTGATCTACTCCTTAATGAATGGAAACTTTATCGTAAAAATCACAAAGTGACTGATTCGACTAGAAGGATACTAAAACTCAGCAGCAATTATTATCCTAAAGCAAGTCAAATATTTAAACAGGCACTTAAATTAGCTACTGGAGATAAAAAGTTGTTAGCTAAGGTCGAATATGAATATATTAGCGTCCTATTTTATCGGCTAGAGGTTTTATCACCTAAAAATAAAGCGGAGAAAAAACAGTACATTAAGGATCTTGAGCTATTTAGTAAATTGGCCAATAAATTCCAGGTCAAACGAATTACCGAAAATTCAACCACAACCCCGACACGCATTATTGAATGGAAACGTAAAAACAATATTGTTGCTGAGGGCGATCTGCCAGTAATTGTTACCCTTGGTGCTAAAGATGCCTCTAGAGTTGGCAATGGCGCTAAAAGATATGATGATATTAGCGTACCAAGCGGAAAAGTTATTAAATTACCTATGGATGGTAAAGAATGGGCGGTTCAATGGTTCTTTGGCTCTTGTCTCTTCAATAACACTAAGTATAAAGCCAGAATTCAGGTCAGAATTGATAAAAAAAGTAATAGCGGGCTTGCTATTGTAGGTGGAATATATTCCGTTAGTTTAAAGAAAAATGCCTTAGATGTCAGAATTAATGCGGATAAACTACCTGAAAGTGGTTTTAAATGGATTGATTGTGGGACCTTTAATGGTTCTGATGCTGCTAGTGCATACTTTTTCCTCGCTCAATATGCGAATAGTGCAGCATCTAACGTCTACATAACCGGCATTGAGTTTATTCCTCAAGGTGTTAAGCCAGGGACAATTCAGCGGCGTAACAGGCCAAAAAAACTAGTAAAACCAGTTACGAGTGCAGCTAAACCTGGGGCAATTCTATTAAAAGGGGCAACGGCTAAAGTCGAGGGCGCGGCTAAAAAAATTACTGACGCAGGCAGTAAGGTTGTATCAATTTCTCCGACAAGCAAAGGTTGGGATACCAAGTGGACAATTAGTAAATTTCTCAAACCCAATGATTATAAAGTTAGGGCACTACTTAAAATAGGTGGAGTCAAACCCGGATATGGAATAAGATTCGGACTTTACAGTCCTCAAGCAAGAAAAAATCTATTAAGTAAATTTGTTCAGGCGACGACGATCCCGCAATATGATGGTTATCAATGGATTGATATAGGAACTGTAGCAGTTAATGATGATGCTAATGCCTATCTGTTTATTTGCACTGCGGGTGACAAATCTTTTAAAAAATGCTTGATCAAAACAATTGAATTCTCTAGATAATTTAGGGAGGCAATTTCAAAACCCTTATGTCGAATATGTTGGTTTAATTGAAGTAAAATACTTCCCGCGCAAGAATAAAGCGTGGGGAAAAGGTTTTAAAGCCAACCACCAAACAACTTAATGCTGCTATTAAAGCGGCGACAGCCCAACTGCAAAAATATGAGCATGGCGAATTAGTTACTACATTTATTGATGAGGGCAAAAAACTTTAGCAAGTTATCTTGATCTTCCATGGTTGGGAACTGATAAAATGTATAAAAATCAAACCGCTCAAAAAACAGACTAACAAATAATCCCAAGCGGATGCCACACGATTAGACCCTAATTCACAAAGTTTTACTTCGTTTTCCGTTGCACTTCATTGCCCAAAAATTGGACACTTGAGTGAAGCGAAAGGACGAAGTAAAAATATTTTACATTCGCACTCCCGCGAAGCGGTATCTGCCTTCAGGTGCCACCTGATTAGGGTAAAAGGTAGGCTTTATAGTTGGCAATAATTTTTCTCAATACCGGTATATGTGCAGCTGGTACCTGATAGTTTATAATGGTGTTGCTGGTTGAAAAGATACCAAGTTCGACTAAGAGCTGTTTTTGTGCCGCTAGCCAGTATGGAAATTCATCACCGCCAAAAATTTCCAGCATCATTGCGGACATTTTGTCCTGTAACTGTTGAGCACCGGCGAAATCTTCTTTTTTGGCTGCGTCAATTATTTTATTGCTCAGATAACCGTTAAAACAGGCTCCGCCGAAGAGTAAACCATCATAGCCGGCCTTGAGATATGGTACGCAGTCAAATTCGCCTCCATTAAGCAGGATTGGGGGATTGTTTAGGGTAGTAGCATGTTGAACAAATTGTTTCATTGTTGCTCTATCATCAGAACTGTCCTTAACCATAATCAAATTAGGATGTTCCATCAGAGCCATTACAGTTTCAGCGGTTACTTCAACGCTTGAATGAGCTCCGCGATGGTAAAATCCTACCGGCAACGGGCTATTATCAAGAACCTCGATAAACATCGCTTTCAGGTATGCTTGATCGATGTTCTGTTGAAAAAATGGTGGTGCCATGATCACCGCATCCACGCCTAAATCAACAAGGCCATAGATATTATCTAGAATTCTAACAGCTGAATTATCGGTTACCTGAACTGTAACTTTTAACCTCCCTGCTACTGCTTTTACCGTTGCTTCGGCGGTATCTAAGCGCATTGTATTAGTCATCCAGGGACCTTCGCCACTGGTGCCGCAGAGAAAAACGCCTTTAACGCCAAGCCGAAGATGATGTTCAGTCAAACGTTTAATAGCCTCTTTATCAACTTGTCCATCATTTGTCAATGGCGTTGGGGCTGCTGACCAGACACCAGCACTATATTTTTTATTTTCCATATTTATAATCTCCATTTTAAATACTTTATTTATTGGGCAATAAGTTTTAGATCATTAATCAAAAGTATTGCCCCTTTTTTCGGTTTACGATTCCAGTTACCAAACCAAATAAATGGTCTAACATATTTTGTCCCATGCCAAAATTTATCCTTAGTTACTCCATATAGTGATTCGCTACTGATAGTACGGCTAAATTTTGTCCATTTAGCCGGGATCCAACCTTCAACTAACGAATAGAGCGGTGCTCCCCAGGGAGTATGCTGCCTAACTCGTGTACCTTGAGGATAGCTCTTACTCAGAGGAGCATTCAATATAACTCGGTAATTATCTTTTTCTTCAATGATTTTCTTTATTCTAGCTGAATAATCAAAGTTTGGCAAATCTTGGTAATTATCTTTGATATTGAACACTAACACTGCGGTAACAATTTCCAAGCATTTTGGATTCTTCTTGACTAATAGTTCAGTTGTACCCTTTTTAGCCGGAGCAGTTAATAAAGTTTCAGTCCCTGCAAATGCTCCAACATGAATCATCTTAATCTCTTGCTTAGCTTGATTGTAGAGTCTAAAGCCTAGATGAGCACTAGCAGGCAACTGGCTGTTTAAACTGCGTAGCCAAACGGATATAGTATAGGTCTTATTTTTATCGATTGGAATATATTTTGCACAAATCAGTTCTGTTGGATATTTACCAAACAGTTCAAAACTATTTTCCCCTGAATGTTTGAATTCACTATTAAACTTCACCATACCTTGCCAATCGGCACTATTTGTACCGCCAACTAGGTTGATAGAGTTATCCGTTGCCATTACATTATTCAATGTTAAGAATGCAATGATTAGAGTATGAATATATATTTTATTTTGTTTAAACATCAAAACCCATATTTTATCAGTTAATTGTATTGATCTTAGCTAAGCTGACAAATGAGTCATATTCAGCAATATAGTCCTCTTCAGGCACTGCTCCCTTTTCAACTCTAAACCACAATGGTGCATCACTAATGATTGCCAAGTTGCTATTAATGGTACTAACATGAAAATTGCCCATAACATAGGCAATATTATTTTTACGCACTAATGGCAAGGCAATCTGTTCTGTATCACGTTTAAGAACAAGTCGATCAACATCCACTTCAGCCATAAATAGTGGCGCACGCCAACGCATAACATCTTGATTATCATCAGCACTGCGCGTATAAACTAGGTATAGTTTATCTTTTAATTGCAACCAATGTTGTTGGGTATTGGTTGTCAATAACGGTTCTCCGTCATCCCAATGCCAGCTTGAGACCTTATTCCAATTCAAGCCATCATCTGATATTGCCATATAGGCACGTTCTTCACCTGTACGTAAAGTTAGGATAAATTTATTAGCGAAATAAACGACTGACGGCTCAACAAAGTAACTGGTACAATCACCACTATCAACTCGCTTACCCAACTTTTCAACCGTAATATTTTCACCGTCAAAGCTACAATGTAGGGTTATAACCGAATCCGCCCCTTTTGCCTGCGTAGGAGCGCAGTAGATTGGAATAATCATCTCGCCATTTGGCAATATTGCCAATTGTGCCGACGCCACCCGCCAGTTGTAACATTCTGTAAAAAATGGATGATTCAGTATTTTACGTTCAGACCATGAGCCATCAGCATAACGGATCGCATAAATCGGTGCCTGTCGATGTTCTGCAGGGTTAAAGTCTCTGTCTTCAATAATCTGTTTGACTGCTCCATAGTAGGTATTACAACCAATAGCAATTACCGTATCAGTTGTTTGATGGTAAAATGGTCGCACATCGGCAATTCCCTCAGTTATGCCGTCACCAATCTCACGTGAGGCCAAAGGTGCAATCATTGCCGTCTCTGACCAAGACTTTCCGTTATCATTCGATATTGCATACTCTATCGGTCCATAGGTATCACCGGCACCATTAAAGGACTGCATAGTCATTAACAGTTGGTTCCCGGTTGAGCAGACGGCGGGATGGAAGAAATGTGGTTCGTCGCTACCTTGGTAAAAATTAAGTCTCTCTATATTTAACATTTTCAATTCCTATTAGATGAATGAACTATTCTAGTTAATGTGAGCACTATTTAACTGGCGAAAATTCCAACTCTTTAAGTAAACAGCTTTTAAATGAGTTATCACCGGCAGTACAGATAAACATATATGCCCCAGGGTCATCATTAACCTCTACACTCCCGACCTTAACCCATTGATAACCAGCATAACGAGGAATCACTGTCGCCTGAATAAATTCACTGAAGAGGTTTCTTTTAGCTTTAGGGCTATAGAGACCAAATCTTAGTCCATACCCCGGTTTAGCTCCAGCTATTTTTACCAGTGCCCGTATTTGATAATTACCAGGCTTGAGGTATTGTTTTGTCAGCCATTTTGTATCCCAACCTTTACTGCTTGGCGAGATAGATATAACCTTACTGCCATCATCTGATAGTTTTTTAGCTCTACCTTCAACTTTAGCCGTTGCACCTTGCAATAAAATTGCTCCAGGGTTGGCTGAACCGGTTAGCGGGGTTGCGATATTTTTAGGTTGGGCAGACTGTTGAACAGCTCCAGGCTTAACACCTTCAGGGATAAATTTAATCCCGGTAATATAGACATTAGATGCCGAGCTATTAGTATATTGTGAGAGGTAAAAATAGGCACTGGCAGCATCTGAACCGTTAAAAGTTCCACAATCAATCCATTTTAAACCGCTTTCCGGTAGTTTATCCGCATCAAGTCTAATACTTAAAGCAATTTTCTTTAAACTTATGGAGTAGATACCACCGACAATGGCAAGTCCGCTATTACTTTTTTTATCAATTCTTACCTGAATTCTTGCCTTGTATTTAGTATTATTGAATAGAGCAGAACCAAAGAACCATTGAACCGCCCACTCTTTACCATCCATCGGCAGTTTTATAACCTTACCACCAGGCACACTGATGTCATCATATCGTTTAGCACCATTGCCAACTTTAGTAGCATTTTTAGCTCTAAGAGTAACAATTGCCGGACGGTCAGTAGCGGAAATAATACTATTTTTGCGTTTCCATTCAATAATCCGAGCTTTAGTAGTAGTTGTTTTTTCTGTAATCCATTCAACCTTGAATTTTTTTGTCAACTTACTAAATAGTTCGAGATCTTTGATATATTGTTGTTTATCCGCTTTATTAATTGGTGATAGAACTTCAAGGCGATAAAATAGCACACTAATATATTCATATTGCAACTTATCTAATAGCTTTTTATCGCCAGCAGCAAGTTTAAATGCAGCCTTAAATATGGCACGCGCTTGAGGATAAAATTCATCGCTTAGTTTTATGGTGCGCCGCGTTGAATTACTCACTTTATGACTCTCACAGTAAAGTTGCCATTCATTAAGCAGCAAATTACTATATTCCTGCATTAAAGCTCCGGCTTTACCAAAATAGCCATAATTAAAATCTTTGATCAAATCCTGCATTTTACGCCGCGGATCCCACATTTTTTGTGCATAAACCCAAGCCCGCAGGCGTCCCTGATTTTCACCTGGACCATAATGAGAACTTTGTAAAAAAAGCGCCTTAACCCCGTTCTTCGCATAGATATCAATGTTATGATCAATGACTTCCAAATTAGGCCATGGCATTGGCCAGCCACCATAATTGACAACATAATCCCAAATAAAGATATCTGCACCAACTTTGTTCCATCCCTTGAGCATCGGCCAAAATTTCCCAATGTCATCAATATTGAACATTGGATAACGAGCTGAATATTCGTTAGCTAGACGGATGATCACATTATCTGCCGGACGTAGATTTTTAGGTGGAGTTCTAGATTCGGCATAGGCCAAGGTGGTGATTTTGACATCTGGATATTTTTTCTTAACCTCTTTAGCAATGTCATTAACAAAATCCAATAACGGTCCAGCTTCAGAGCCTTCACGTTTCGCTATCGCCTGACAATTCTTACATTGGCAAAATCCACCACTGCTATCATTAGGTGAGATATCAAACAAGCCATAAGAGTGATATTGCTTTAACTCATTTAAAACTTTAGCCTTTACAATGCGCCGCACATCGGGATTAGTCCAACATAGATGCCCACCACCACCATGACCTTGATGGATGCGTTTACCGTTGACTAGCGAAAAGTATTCGGGATGACTAGCGAAATATTTATCATTGGGTAGTAGTTGCCAGCAGGTGTGAACAAAATATTTTTTGGGCAAGGCGGTGTAGCCGCCCCATTCAGCAGGTACGCGTTCATAGTTTGAGTCACTGGCACCAACACGATTAAATAGTTGAAAGCCTGCATCAAATGACTCCGATTGGAACATAGTACGGACTGTGAAAATAGGGCAATATTCGCGCAGTGCTATAGTTTGTTGTTTTTTCAGTTGAGGCACTTGCAAACCATCAATGATGGCATAAAAACGTCCAACAAAATCTTCTTCAATCAGAGCAATTACCGGACTTATAGCACCGCGTTTTCTGCCGCCGATCAAAAACAGGTTGCCACCTTTGGCTCTTATCATATAGCCTTCTAAATTCAGATCGATCGTCGGTTTGAGCCCCGACGATTGGTAGAGTTTAGTATTCCCTAGACTAATTACCGTACCACCATTATAGTTATTTTCGCTGATAATACTAAACTTTTTATTAGTCCCCTTGAGTAGAGCCTGTTGCAACATTTCCGCTGCTTTTTGGTCAATTGTTGTCGCTGATGTCGGAAGCAATATTTTTAATGCCGGTTGCCCGTTATTTAATAATTTACAGCTAAAACTCTCCCCTTTGGGAGTTAAACTATCATATTTTTTTTGACCTGCATGCAATGTTGCTTGAACCATGCAGACTCCTAATGACAGTGCTAGTCCCATTATTAACGAAGATAGCTTAAATTTACTAATGTTCATAGATCATCTCTTTTTATTAATTTTATATTATTTATTGTATAGCCCAATGATGACATCTATTTACTGCATCATCTTGCAATTTTATAGCTCGGCGAGAGTCGTGCCTAAATGAGCGAAGCTCCGTGTAAAGTAATTTTTATACTCTGTAGCGATGTTGTGGTAGAATCGAGCATATCAAATATTTTGATATGCCCGGTATAACTATTTATCCTAAAACTTATCAGTTAAATGAAAATATAGTGTTTTGATTTTAAAAGTTATTTGTTAAGTAACTTGTGATTTTCAGCTCTAGATAATATGAAGTTTGCAGAATAATTATTTTGAAATCGGAATAAATTCAATAGTTTTAACAAGAAATTGTTCAAATGAGCTGTCCCCGGCGCTTGAAATGAAAAAATAGGCCTTGGGATCGGCAGTTACTGTCGTTTCGCCAAGTTCAACCCATTCGTACTTATCACTTGCCGGAATTTCAGTTGCCTTAATAACCTTTTTAAATGGGCAACCTTTCGCTGCCGGACTATAGATTGCAAAACGAACGCCATAACCAGCTTTACCACCGGTAACTTTGACTAAAGCCCGTACTTTGTAATTACCGGAAGCGACCTTACCTTTAAGCGGTAATTGAATATGCCAACCTTTATCAGTAGGCGAAACCGCTAGGACTGATGCTCCGTTATCGGTAACTTTTCTCGCTCCACCTTGGATTTTTAATTGGGAACTTTTTATTGTAATTGTGTCTCCTGCAACTACATCTGCTGCTGTTGCTACCATACTACTAGCTACGACCATCATTGTTACGACTAATGCGATTAAATATTTTTGTCGAGTAGGCATAATATATTTCCTTTCTTTTAGATTTAGTTTGTTTTCTCTGTTTTCTCCTCTCTTTCGATATGAGGAGTGCCACATTATTCAAAAAATCGAGCCAGTGGGTTATAAACGTTAACATAAAACCATTTTACATCAAAGCGGGGAGTAATATTCCCGCTTAATATTTATTTTTATAAGCGATGATTTTATTTAATGAGTTTTCCCAGTATAAAAGACTTGGATATCAGTCGCAGTACTTGAAGCCCATGGATCTGACCATAAATTACCAAGAGATGGGATAGTACCTTTTTTCATATTTTTAACGTGACCATCTATAAAACTGACATTTCTAGAATTAGAATGCGGATATTTAGCTCGGTCAGCTGATTCCGTGCGAAATGATACAGGTCTATGTCCACGTGAGGGAATACGGAACAAATCTTGGAATAGAGCACATCGAGTAGGTTTCGATATATTATTAATCTTTTGCGGTTTAGTGCTGGCATAGTCTAATGCCGGATGACCAGTTAAGGTAATATATCCATTAATCCCATAAGAGAGGTAGTAAGGATCATTTGTAGTATGAGTTATTGCTTCATCTAATTTACAAGATGGACACCATAAAACACTAGCTCTAGATTTATGACCTGGACGAATAAATGAGTCGTCAATAGGAGCACTGCCATATTTACCAGGATAAAGATAGCTAGCGAGAACCAGTGGATACATTGGGGTCATCATACTTTGAGTAGCTCCTGTAGGTAGATATCCAGCATTATCGCTAGTATACATCTGAACGGCAGTACCAAGTTGTTTCAAATTTCCTGAACATTTTATAGATTTCGCCTTTTCCCGCGCCTGATTTAACGCCGGAAGTAACATTGATGCTAAAATAGCTATTATAGCGATCACGACCAATAGCTCTATGAGGGTGAATCCTCTGTTGCCACGTACTAACTTAGTTAATGCTTTCATCTTTCTATTCCTTTTTTTTATAACTTGAATATCACAAGTCAGTGGGTCAATGTTGATATAAAACCATTTTATAATCAACAGGTAATAAAAAATACTTTAATAATTTACTGCGACTGATAACGTGCCTCCTTCTTGAAATCAGGTTAGTGGGTTAATGTTGATATAAAACCATTTTACATCAACGTTCAAGTAGAACATATTAATAATTTACTGCGACTGATGATAGTGTGCCTCCTTGGGTTATGGGGTGAGTGGTCGTTGATTGAGCTTGACCTTTATTTTGTTTATCAAACTTTTTAAGTTCTTGTTTTTTAATCCATTGAATATGTTTTTTTAGCAGATTAACACACTTAGGATCTCGCTGTTCCAAAGCTACGACAATTGCGTGATGGCCATAGGGATTAGGTTTTTCTGGGTGCCATGCTGCTTCTGCTTCATGCGCAACGACATTGGCAAATGAATTTTCAATCAGATGCAAATTATCCAAGATCTGTTGCAATAATGTCAAACCTGAAATATCAATGATTTTGCGATGAAACTCTAAATCATACTGAGTCGCCATTGCCAAGTTTTCTGTTTGAGTTGCAAGTTTAATCGTCGCTTCAAAATTGTAAAGTTGAGTTATATTTTCAGCGGTAACATGCTCAAGAGCACTCTTCATTGCTTGCCCTTCGAGTAGTTCACGCAATTCATAGGTCTCTTTCACTGACTCACGCGTTACCGGTCTGATGGCAATTCCAAGTTTTTGGCGTTTTTCAATCAGACCATAAACATTCAGCGTCTGCAATGTTTCACGCAATCGAGTGCGACTAATTGAGATTTTCTCAGCCAGGTTGGTTTCAGAAACATAGGCCTTACTCCCACTGGTCTGCTCCGCAATTGCCACCATTACAGTTTTTAATAAAGGGTTGTTTCTCATGTTACTGTCCATTATTGTTTATGTTTATAATAATATAATACTACTTTATTTTGCAAAAAGCAACCCTTTTGTAAAGTTTTTTCGATATTTTTTAATAGCCACCCCCAAAATCTACTTCAATTTTTTTCGCAATCGTCTCTGAGACCCAAATTTCGGCATCCCGTAGCTGAATCAATGAATCTGGAACTAATGGCGTTACTGGACCGAAGAGTGCTAGTCGAGTGGTTAGACGCTGCCAAGATGACTGGGTGCCCTGAATACTTATAGCATAAGATGAGATTAGCTCTTTAGACTCTAGGTACTGTTTAGGCCCGATGGTGGCCGCTTTGGGTGGTACCGCTGCTAGGTCACCGCTCATGCCGAAACTGGCATGCAGTGAATTCTGCGCTAAAGTATAGGGGCTGAGCGTAACAATACCCGGTCCCCAGTTCTTGAATTCTTCCAAGTCGGTTGGCAGTTCAGGTGAAACCTCATTTGCCGGTTCAGTGAAGGCGATATGTCCGGTCCAGCCGGGGCCGGCGTAACAGATATCGGCTCCGCCGAGATCGGTAATCATCTGGCCATAGTCATTGATATTTTCATTACTTAAACCGACCATCTGGCTCTCTTTAGGACGTAGTTTAGGATCCAGTTCATTATAGAAATATTTTTTCAATGAATGGGTGAAACCGTACTTCCAGGATTCAGGTGCAATATTGCCAGCTTCATCAGCGTACTCATCCATATTAAAGGTATAGAGTTTGCGACAGTCAACATTGGCGCGGTTGAGCATTTTGGCAATCATTGCATAGAATGGCCAAGGCTGGGGGAGAATCATCACCAGTTTCCCCCCGGCTTCCATTGCCTCTTTGATTCTGAAAAACATATCATAGAGATAGGCAAACTCAATTTCATGATCATTCATCACTTTGATATTAAGTTTTTTATTGGGATGGTTAATGAAATCCTCACGCCCAATTTCGCGCATCTGTTCTAAAACCTTTTTATCTCTGAATGGAACATGGATTGATGGATTATACTTGAACTCAGCACTTTCAAATGTTTTCATAATAATGTTTCCTTGTTTTTCTATTTCGGCGGAGCCGGTTATATTCAGACGGATGTCTGTAAAAAATTTATAATATTGTCATAGGCGATTTTCTGCCGCAATTCTGCGGGTAGTGATTGGAGTATTTTCATTTCACGATCATAACGAGAAAAGAGGCGGCAGTCGATAACTTTCCCGTCTTGATCAATATACTTCTGGGCAAAATAATGATATGGGGTATCACTACCCCAAAGAATAGTATCGGGGTAGGCTTCAGCTAATTGCAGTAGAGTTGCTTCTGGGGCTGAATAGTCTGCGGTAAAGCCATCATCACCGCAGGCGACAAATTCGCTCTGTTCGACTGCGAGGTCGCAATGTATTTTGAAGGCGGAGATATCGACAAAACAGTTAGGTAGTGCTGCTGCTCGATCTAGGGCAACCTGTGAAAACCTAGCACTGTGAGCTAGGGCAAAATTAATTTCAGGATTGGCTTCAGCGATATCAATGACATCGAAAACATTCGCCCAGATATCTTCTTTAAACCATGAACAGTGAAAGGTAATCGGCAATTTGTATTTCAGGGCGAACTTTCTGATTTCATTATCTGGATTATTAAAATCTTTGACAAATGATTTTGTATAGGTGGTCAATGTCTTCAGACCGCACAGGGGATAGTTGGAGTATAGTTTCTCCAACGCCACAGCCTGTTTAGTGGTCTCATGGGTCGGATCAAACATGGCGAACGGAATGGCACGTTCAGCATACTCAGGGAAAACATCAAAAATCTCTCGCAGTAGGTTTTCATTCTCTTTTTCGTAGGGAAATGATGAACGTGCCGGAGAACTGATTGCTTCATCGTCACCGAATAGCGGATAGTAACTTGACTCAAAAGGGAAGATGATTGAACTGTCAATTCCGAGTGCATCCATTCTGACCACCAGATCTTCAAAGCTCAAAGCGTAAGGATATGAGCCCGAGGCAATATAATTATTGATAGAAATACCGACATGGGTATGGGCATCAATAATCATCTGCTGACGTTTTAAACGTTCTAAAATATCTGTTCTTTTCATATTTTTATTCAATCCTTTTTTGCGACAGGGATATGCTCTTATCTTTAATTAGCATCTTAACGAAATTATCGTGCAGATGCTGCTTTTGTTGGAGTACAGACTTTAGTCTGCAATACTCCAACGTGACG
Organism: Victivallaceae bacterium; assembly: GCA_021647315.1. Lineage (GTDB taxonomy): Bacteria > Verrucomicrobiota > Lentisphaeria > Victivallales > Victivallaceae > JAKIUY01. The sequence continues at coordinate 7,518 of JAKIUY010000038.1, read as the reverse complement.
TTATATTGTTTTCATTTGAATCAGTCAATTATAATTCATCAATCATAATTCATCATTAATACCGCTCCATGGTGCGGCGATGTCTCCAGTTCAACTATTTTTGCTCCTGACTTTTCTTTTATCATTTTAACTAAAATCCGGTTTTTCCTGCCACCACCAGTCAGGTAAATCTGACCTGAATGTTCTTTGCCACCTGAAACCATATCAATCATTATCTTTATTCTATTGGCAAGATAGTCAAATACTGCGTAAGCTTTAGCTGCAAGTGAACTGTTTTCGTCAGACCAGCTGAAATTATTTAACGCTTTAATATCAGTACTGAAGCTAACACTACCACTATCGGACTGTTCAGCTAACCTTGCCAAATTGTCAAATGACTCAAGCTCCGGATATGCATAAAGCAGGGCAGTGAGGATTGCTCCGCCATTCTCTGCACACATGGCGTAATACAAATCACCGGGATATTCACCTCTGAAAAGATTTTGTTCAGGCTCCGGCAGCTCTTTGCGACAGGCATAAACAACATGTGCCGTCCCTAAGTTAACCAGAATATCGTCAACATTTAATTGAGCACCATAGGAGCCTGCGGTCTGGTCATTACCACAGAGGAAAAGTTTGCATTTCGGCATCAGATCCAAGAAGTTTTCTCCTGAAATCTGACCGGCACACATGCCAATATGAATTAATTCAGGCATTTGTTTCATCTTCAGATTACAATAATTCAGGTAGGGTTGATGCCAGCTTTTTGTTTGTAGCGAATAAAGTCCACCCATTGCTGCTAAATTACTGTCGGTAACATTGTTGCCGGTCAGTTTATAAATCAGATACGAGGGGAGGGAGACCAGTTGACAATTTGCATAATCAGTGTCCGATTCATTCATCAAGTGATGAACCAGACATATCTGCATGGCCGGATAGAGTCTTTCCAGTGAACAATGAGAGGCAAAGTCGTTAAAAATAGGGTCGTTACGCATTTGCTCGCAGGTTTTCACAGCTCGATTATCGAGCCATGAGATGAATGGTCTGACTGGAGTCCCGTCAGTATTAATAAAGGTAGAAGTCTGAGCCTGGCTGGCGATACCAATAGCGCTGATATCAGAAATCGCTATTCCAGCTGAGTCAACTGCTTTATTAACCACTAATTTAATCGCATTATCGACTTCGTCGGATGCAATTTCAACTCTGTCGTTATTCTTGAGATAGGCAAATTTGTATTCTGCTTCGCCAAGCAGGAGCATGTTATCCGCAAATATTGCAGCTTTAAATGAGGTTGACCCCAAGTCGATAGTTAATCTAATATTTTTCATTGACAGAATCATTTTTTTATTTTATCGTTTTTAATGTTATTTCATTTTTGTTTTTTTTGTCGGAGTTCACAGCTTTAGCGTGTTTAAAACTCGTCCCAAGTTTTACCCATTTTATGTTCATTTTTTTGCACGCTAAAGCTGCGAACTCCGACAATGCATTCTATCGCCATGTCATTAATCATTAATGATTACCCAGGTTTTTGTTTGGGCTGATTGTTCTACTTTATCCATCATTTTCTGAATATAAATACCCTGTTCCAAGCCTGGATTACCGGGAGTGCAGGCAACCACACTTTCCATAAAGTTGTAAAGGCATGCCATGTGATGTCTTATCCAGCCAATCTGTAACTTCCCGCCCGGGAATCCCGCAGGTTCCGGATACTTCTGTCCGGTGGCAACTTTTGTCCAACCCGCAACGCCACCAATAGGCGCAGCTTGCGTTGTCTGATCAAATATTTCCAGATAATGCGGTTCGGTACCATTAAATCTGATGGCCCCTTTTGTTCCATGGATTTCAAATCTAATCTCATCCTCGGTGCCGGTTGCCAGTTTTGTCGCCTGTATTGTACCTAATGCGCCATTCTGCATTTTTGCTAACATAATCACATTATCAGCAACTTCAACTGGAATCATTTTTTCCGGATTGTCGGTGGCTGGGCGTTCAGGATAGGCAATCTGGGTTTCTGCCATAATTTCAGCATAATTGCCGATTAAATAGTGGATCAGATCAAACAGATGTGAGCCCAGATCCGCAATAATGCCGCCACCGGCTTCAGCGGATAATTTCCATTTCAACGGAGCTTGTGGATCAACACTGCCCGCATGGAGAAAACAACTCCTGAATTCCAATATTTGTCCCAGGAAACCTTCATCGATGAGCTGTTTAGCTCTTATGACTGCTGGATAAAAACGTAACTGAAAAGTCATTTGTGCCGTGCTTTTATAATCGGCGAGGGCGGCTTCAATCTGCTCTGCTTCATCAGCATTTGCCACTAAAGGTTTATCACAGTAGATATGTTTATTATGTTTCATTGCTGAAAGCAGGGCATCGAGATGCAGGTTGTTCGGTGAACAGATATGAACAATATCAATATCGGGATTTTCAGTTATGTCGCGATAATCAGTTGTGGCAACCTGCGCTCCAATTTGCTGGCACCCTTTCTCGGCGGTTCCCATTCGAGAGGTACAGATATGAGTAATTTTGGCATTGAAATTGAGTGGGTCATAAAAGAGCGGAAAATTCAAATAACCATAGGCATGGACTTTGCCGATAAAGCCGAAACCAATTATGCCAACCTTGTATTCAGATATGCTGTTTTTCATAACCACCTCATATTTTGACTTTGACAGAATCATTTTTTATTTTTTAATGTTTTTTATTGACAGACTTTGCTTGCAATGAGGCTGATCTTGTATCAGCAATGAGCGAAGCGAGTGTCAATCATTTTTTTGCCAACGAATTTAACAAATTAAACGAATTAATGGTTATCTTTCATCCTGTAAACTCAGCTAACGCATCGCAATACAGGCTAAAATATAACCATTGGGTTATTACAATAAAAAAGGTAATATTCGTTTGCTTAAGTTCGTTTAATTTACAAAATTTGTCAACTAGCTATTGTTGCTTTTATCAATTCAAGGGACTTTCGAACTCTAAGTCTATCTGTCTTCAAATTTGTATCTGAGTAGTAACAATAACTTTCTTTTAAAAATGATTCTGTCCCAAATGATTCTGTCTGTTTAAACTTTTTCCGTTGTGCTGTTTTTCTGACTTTTCAGCGCGGCAGTCAATAGACGATGACTGTAGGCTACTTCTGCCGGAGTTACACAGGCTGCAAAATGACTTTTCGGTTTACCTTCAGTAAGTTCATAGATAAATGCCGCCCACATCTGCTGGATTGTATCAGAAAAGCCGATTTCAAATATACCGCCGGTAATGCCGGCAAAAGCCACCTGGGCTCCCATATCAATCTGCTGCCAGGCCTGATCGCCACCAGTGTATTCCAGTATTTCCAGGGTTCGCGGCTTTTTACTGTTCCACCGTCCACAGCCTTTCATGCCTTTGACTTCAAAATACCAGGTATCAGTTTCACCGGGTGCAATCCGTTGGGTTTTGATGGTCATTGGAAACATTTCACCGGTATTGGGATCTTCAGTTTCACAGAGCATAGTGCCGTTATCCCAGGTTTCGCATGGCACCATATTGCCTTTACCGTCCGGGCGTTCTTTTACCACATTTGACAGGATGGCTCTGACATTTTTGGGGTACCAGCCGGCCTTGAACGGCATGTGACATGGATGCATACCCAAATCACCTAAACAGCCATATTCACCATTGAAATCAATCATTCGTTTCCAGTTGATAACTTTATCCTGATTCAAATCTGAAGAGTGCAGGAAGCCGGAGTTTACTTCGAGTATCTGACCGAAAAATTTATCTTCAATCATTTTTCCCAGACGTTGCATTGGCGGATGGAACGGGAATTCTGAACTACAACGGACAAAGACTTCTGGGTGAGCTTTAATGCATGCCATGATCTCATCATTTGCTGATTTGTCAATGCCGAATGGTTTTTCGCCCAACAGATGTTTGCCGGCCTTGATGATGTCAGTGTAAAATTTTGCGTGCAAATTATGGGGTACTGCACAGTAAATGGCATCGATATCCGGATTGCTGAGCAGTTCGTTATAGTCATCAGTCACTTGCGTGATGGATGGTATTGCTTCATTAAACCAGTCAAGCATTGCCTGGTTTTTATCACAGATTGCGACAATTTCAGGTTTTGCCACCATCTCGGTGAGGTGGCTCCAGCGCAATACGGCACTGGCAAATTCTCTACCCATTAAACCACAACCAATAATACCAAATTTTATCTTTTCCATAATTATATCTTTTCCTTTTTATATTTTTATTTATCGGGCAACCGCGAGGGATGCCCTTACACCTTCAATCTTTAAAATGGACGAAACGGACAGAGCGGACAGCTTTATTTGCCAGTTTCTAGTTTCCAGTTTCCAACTTCTTAATCATCTCTACTGCCTTATTCACCATTGCGGTGCCGGTGGCTGGGGCAAACAGAGCATTGTCCGCTTCATAGCCAGTTGCGTCTTCGGTGACGATATAGCCCTGAGTTTCACCATTGGCACAACAGATAACAAATGCCTGGGCTGAAGATTTTTCCTTTAGATTAAGTGAATATTCGACAAATGTTTCACCCTGCAAGGCGACAATGAAGGTGTCGGCAATTCTGAATACCTGAACCTCAAAATCATGATATTTTTCTAAAGCTGCATCAAGAGAGCCATTCTCGGCACAGCTTGCCATGAATACACTCTCTTCGGCACCGAAAACAGAACATTCAGCTGTTCTAATTGGACCATGTCCGGCATTTTCGGCTTTGAGCCGTTCAAATTCACTGCGCCTGAATGTCAGATTTGCTTCGGCATCAGCTAGTGATGGCAACGTCCGGCGTTCTGGAACAACTGTTTCAATTGCCGCTGCAATTTGTGGTGAACTGTTATAATCAGCACATTCAAGATTATCAATTGCGATCGCAACACTGGTGCCTAAGATATTGCCAAGTCGTTCGGCTTCAGCAAAAGTCTGCCCAGTTACATGATAACGTGGACTTTGATTGCCCTGCGGTCCAGTATGATAGATCACGGTTACGTCGTCACCAAGATGCTGTTGCAGATACTTGCGTGTATAACCTGGGAAGTCAGATGAGATCAAAGTTGAATCTTCATGCATTACGGTTGGATGCATACAGTAGATTAGAGAAACGGCAAAAATATTATTAGTTTGGGCGTCGCGAACAACAATAATTCCGGCTTCTGGATCACGTGCGTCGTTCGGATCGTGACGGTTGCAGCCCACGTCGTCAATTTCAGCTGAAGTTATCGCAACTTCTGCCTCGACTGCACTATTGCCGGCAGCAATTGCCGCATCGACAACGCGATTTTTTACCTGTGTCATGTATGCTTTATCTACTGCCGGAACGATTGGATCGCTACCCGAAATAAGCAAATCAACTGTTACTGGTCCTGAATGAGTATGGCTGCAGGTGATCATAATATTTGCCGCATCAATATCCATTTGGTCGACAATCCGGTTACGGATTTCTACTGTATCTTCAGCAGTGATATATAACAGGTCAAGGGCGATAGTAATGACTGCATCATCGCCATTGTCAAGAAACAACACACTGGCATAGAGTGGATCATTAACTCCAGTTGAGATCCGTTCGGCATGGGGATAACCCCAGAGGTACATCGGTTGCTCCGGACTTATATCTACTTGAGCAGTTCCAGCTCTTAAATTCATGTTAACCTCGTTAAATTTATGATTGCTGATTTAATGTAAATTGTTTGCTGTTACTTTTCAATTAAAATAAAACTCAACGAACCAGTTGTTCTATACTGTGCCACAGAGTTACACAGAGCAGCAAAGACGCAACCAAAAAGAATTTTAGCCATGAAACGCGTCAAGAGTAATATCGGGATAACCTAAAATATTAACTTATCTTCTGACGCGTTTATTGCAAACTATGCTTGTTAGTTTACTGCGTCCTCTACGAGTGTCGCTTGGAAAGCGCAAACTACTTAGTATAAATACCAAGTAGTTCTTAGTGCAACTCTGTGCCTACTTAGTGGTTCTCTGTGTAACAGCTTTCTCCAAGCCCCAAGCCCTATCCCATCTCCTGCTGGGTTTCGGCAATCGCCTCTTCAATAATATCCATACCTTTGGCTGCAACATCCAGCGGCATGATGATTGGTGGGCTCATGCGCAGGATATGTCCGGCAGGAATCCAAGCCAAACCACGCTTAAAGGCTTTCTGATAGACACTCACCCCAGCGGCATCGAATGGCTCTTTAGTGGTCTTATCTTTAACCAGCTCAACTCCCATCAAACAGCCTTTAACGCGGCAATCACCGACGATGGCATATTTTTCAGGCCAGTTAGCCATGCGGGCCGCAAAATAATCTTCCAGCTCTTTGGCGTGTTCCAACAGGTTTTCTTCTTCAATAACCTCAATACTTGCCAGTGCCGCTGCGCAGGCCATTGGGTTGCCGCCATAACTGCTCGATGCAGAAATACTTTCAAAACTCTCTTTATACTGTTCACGTACCGCAACACAGGTTACAGGGAAGCCATTACCGAATCCTTTACCAAGGGTCACTACATCTGGGACAACATCCCAATGTTCCATGCAGAGGTATTTACCCGTTCTACCCATACTGGTTAAGACCTCGTCAGCCATTAGTAAAATACCTTCATCATCACACAGTTTACGCAGTTTCGGGAAAAAATCATCCGGTGGCATCACAGAACCGCCCCAGCCCTGAATTGGTTCCAGAACAAATCCGGCAACTTGACCGCAAGTACCTTTGAAGAGATACTCTTTATAAAATTCAATATATTGGTCGGTGTCAATTGTCCCGTCAGCTTTTGTCCACAGCGGGCGATAGGTATCTGGACGCGGCACCATGTGGAAACCCGGCGCACGGGTTGGTCCGTAAGCAGCTGAACGGATATGACCAAGTGATACCCCACCATAGGTTTTGCCATGATAGTCATAAAAACAGGAGATCATCTCATGTTTGCCCGTTGCCGCTCTCAATACCCGTTGTCCGGCTTCAACCGCCGTGGTGCCTGAATCATAAAATTGAAATCCGGTCAAGTCGCCCGGCAATATATCAGCAAGTTTTTCAACCAACTTAGTTTTGATCTCGGTGGTGAAGTCATGACAGTTCATCAGTTTATTGGCATATTTCGCCACGGCTTCACTGATTTTCGGATGACAATGACCCAGTGTCGTAACATAGATACCGGATGAGAAGTCAATAAAACGGTTGCCGTCAACGTCAACCATTTCACAACCCTGACCCTCTTCAAATGCCACCGGAAACAGTTTAACCTGTCCGCTTAGCCCTTTGAAATATTTGGTGCAACGTTTGTGCATTGCCTTTGATTTTGGTCCCGGTAGTTCATCGGTTACCAACATTGGAACTTCCTGCAAATTCAGTGCATATTTACTTGCGTCGTATTTACCCATAATAATAACCTCCGTTATTTTGTTATTAAGTGGGTCTTGCAAAATAGCTTAACCCTTTAATTATTAACGATTTATATTCCTTTTTTATTTGAAAAATCCTCCAAGGCGTGATATATTATAACTCTTTCAATGTCAATAACATACCACCCTTGAAA
>JAKIUY010000037.1 GCA_021647315.1 Victivallaceae bacterium | reverse complement strand
ATAGTAACAACCTTTCCCAACAACCTTTTTCCGTGCAGTGCGCATTTGATAACCCCCAACAGTTAAAATTAGCTGATACAATAATAAAATAGGGCAGAAACAGAAATAACAACCCTAATCAAAAAAACATCATCAATTTCAACCTGTCCCTTAGTGATGAAGCCAACGGTGTTTAGTTTTCAGCATAAAAAATAATATACATATTGCACTCGCCAAGGCATCTTAAATGTGTGACTGGCAAGGCTTTGCTTTGGACTTAATTTCCATCTATCAGAGTGTCTAATCTGCCTGTCCGTATGTCTTAAGTCTTTCCTTTTGAGTGTTAAAGAGTGAAGGGGGATATGGACTTTGAATTTCATAACTAATTTATTGTCAATTATTTAAGTGTTGATGTTTCTGCAAGTTATGCTATATTTTATTCTCGTATCGCATAAAAAAAATCTAATAAAAAAAGAAGATAAAAATGGCAACACCGGAAACAGACGATAGCCAACGATCGATTGAAGGTCATAAGTTAAGCATATTTTTTTATTAATTGAACTTTTTATTGAAGCCGTGGTCTATGGTTTCATAAGGCATGGCGTTACTGAGAATAAATAATGAAAGGAGTATCGGTAGACGACAAATAGTTCTTCAATCCAAATCAACCAATATGGGAGTAAATATTATGGAACAGCATGAAATTCAAGAACTACAGACAAAAATTCGTGAAGTATCAGCATTTATTCAACCGTTGAAAACTGAAATTGGCCGGACGATTGTCGGGCAGGAACATCTGGTCAAACATCTGATTATGGCTCTGATTGCTGACGGTCATGTGTTACTCGAAGGCGTACCCGGACTGGCGAAAACCCTCGCAATTAAAATTTTGGCCGAATCTATATCCGGATCATTTTCCAGAATTCAGTTTACACCAGACCTGTTGCCGGCCGATGTTATCGGTACTAGAATTTATAATGCCGATGAACACTCATTTTCGACCCGTCTCGGGCCGGTTTTCGCCAATATTGTGTTGGCGGATGAAATCAACCGTGCTCCGGCAAAAGTACAGAGTGCATTGCTCGAATGCATGCAGGAAAAACAGGTTACGATTGCTGGTGAAACGCATATAATGCCACATCCATTTCTAGTGATGGCGACCCAGAACCCATTGGATCAAGAGGGTACTTATCCGTTGCCGGAAGCTCAGGTCGACCGTTTTATGTTCAAAATAAAGATTGATTATCCCAGCCGCAGTGAAGAAAAAATCATTGTTGAACGTATGGCACATCCGGAAAGTCATCCTTCTGCTATCGCAGTAACATCACTCGATGATATTATTACAGCTAGAGAGTGGGTTGACAAGATCTATATTGATGAAAAAATAATTGAATATATTCTTGATATTGTTATTGCCACCCGGCCGAAATGTTACGATGAATTTTCCAGTCGGCAGTCAGAAGTTAATTTGCAGGATATGAAGTCACTGATTGACTGTGGCGGTTCCCCGCGGGCTGCTATTGCTATGGCTCTAGGAGCTAAAGCCTGTGCTTTTATGGAAGGGCGGGCCTATGTCGTTCCGCAGGATGTCAAAGATGTCGTTCCTGATATTTTGCGTCATCGGATTATGCTCTCTTATGAAGCTGAAGCGGAAGGATTTTCAACTGATGACCTGATCAAACGTATTCTTGATGAACTAAGAACTCCGTGATTAATGGAGTGTAAAAGTTCTTTAAGTCCTAATCAGGTGGCACCTGAAGGCAGATTACCGCATCAAACTCCGCAACTGCGTTGCTACGGAAGCGGAGTAAGAAATCAAATATTCTGCCCAAAAATGACAGGATATTACAAATAAGGCTCTAATAAATACCGAGGGAAGTATCATGTTAACTTCAGAATTACTGAAACAGGTAAGAAAAATTGAGATAAAAACCCGTCGGGTAGTTGATGAAATTACCGGTGGTGCTTACCATAGTGTTTTTAAAGGGCGCGGTATTGAGTTTGATGAGGTTCGTGAATATACTCCTGAGGATGATGTCCGTGCTATCGATTGGAATGTTACTGCCAGAATGGGCACCCCGTATATCAAGAAATATGTTGAAGAACGTGAACTTACCGTTATGCTGTTGGTGGATGTTTCAGCCTCTGGCGCATTTGGCAGCGGGGACAAATCAAAGCGTGAACATGCAGTGGAAATTGCCGCGCTGCTGGCTTTCAGTGCGATTCGCAATAATGACCGGGTTGGACTTTTACTGTTCACTGATCAGACTGAACTGTTTATCGCTCCGCGTTCAGGGCGAACTCATGGGTTACGGTTAATCAGAGAAATTTTGGCTTTTGAACCCAGTCGCAAGGGAACTGACATTAATGCGGCATTAGAAAATTGTACCCGGGTGTTGAATAAAAAGAGTGTAGTATTTTTAATCAGCGACTTTATTGGTAGTAAGGATTATGAACGTGCCCTGAAAATAGCCAATCGGCGGCATGATGTTATTGCAGTACGAACCCTTGATCCGCTGGAAAAAGCCTGGCCGAAAGGCTGTAATATGGTCGTTGAAGATGCGGAGACCGGACAAAATGTTGCTCTGTCAGGCAGAAGCCGGCGTTGGCTTGGTCTGTTTAGTCAGGCGGCAACAGAGATTCACGATGCTGCACAGAAAATATGTGAACGTGCCAAGGTCGATATAATTGAAATATGCTGTGGCGAGGATTATGTCAAACCACTGGTATCATTCTTCAGGCGTCGCGGTCGAAGAGCGTAATTCAATGTGGGAGCCAATCTCCGAGTGGCGAACGTCTGGGTTTAAATGCGGGAGCTTGACGGCTAACTTGTAACTGATATAGGTAAAATTATGTTAAGAAAAACAAAAATTATCACTGGATTTTTAACGCCAGTGGTTTTGCTGGCTTTGGCGGCAGGTGGCATTTATTGGTATGGAGTCAGTCGGGATTTGGCGATTGAAAAAATGGGAGAAGTAACTCTGACTCCCGGGCAGGATGTAAAATTAGGGACTTTGGTAACGGCAAATGTGATAATAAAATGTCCATGGCGGCGACGCCCGGTTGCAGCGCAGGCAACAGTCGGTAAAGGATGTCGGAAACTATCCGAACCGGTTATAACCCGACAGGCAATGAAACTGGGCTATGCATTGTGGAAAGTGGCGGTGCCAATGAAACCATTTCGTACCGGTGATATTCCAACAGGGCAGTTGCAGCTAACTTTCAACCGTGACAAACGCACTGAAAATCCTGCAGATGATAATTTAATGCAACTGACAATTCCGGCATTCAAGGTTGAACCACTGGTATTGACCGCCAATTCGGTGCCTACTATCGCTGGTAAAATGGTTGAAATTGAGCAGAATAAAGGATGGAAAAGCTATTGGGTATGGATTATCGCCGGTCTGGTTACTGTAATAATTATATTAGTAGTGCTACTGCGACGTGGTAAAAAAATGGTGGCGATTGTTATTACTTCATGGGAACGGGCTTTGAATCAACTCGGCGGATTGCGGTCGGATGTTGCTGATGGTCATGTTGATTTGGGAATATGTTTTTCCCGATTGACTGATATTGTCAGGATCTATCTTGAGCAGCGCTTTACTTTGAAAAGTTCCAAACAGACAACTTATGAGTTTTTAGCTGAACTTAAACAGCCATCCAGTCCATTGGAAAGTTCACAACGGGATTTTTTGCAGCAGTTTATGCAGGCCGCTGATCTGGTCAAATTCGCTAAACTGCCACCGGATGCAGAGCAGTTGAATAATGCAATGGATAAAGCTGAAACCCTGATAAAAGAAACCGAACCTCAGGAGGTGAAAAAATGACATTTGCATATCCATGGCTTTTGCTGCTTTATCTGCCCTATCTGGCATTATTGTTTTATCTCCGGCGCCGTCCGGCGCCGGCAGTGGTTGTTGCTTCAGCTCAGCCTTTTGCAGCAGCTACCAGCCGTAAAAAATCTTTAGGCTTGCCATTTATTCTTTTCACTTTGGCGGCTGGATTACTGATATTTGCCCTGGCACGACCGAGATTGGGCAGTGAAAAAATCGTACTGCGGGCAGACGGCATTGATATTATGCTGGCATTAGATCTTTCCGGCAGTATGAAGTGCTATGATGTGCCAAAAAATATAACGACTCACAAACAACTGCGTAATGCGGTTGAAAACAGAGAACTTAAAAACCGACTTGAGATTGCAAAAGAAGAGATTAGAAAATTTATCATCCAGCGCCCTAATGACCGGATTGGTTTAGTCGGTTTTGCTAATATGGCTTATAACGCCAGCCCACCGACGCTTGATCACGGTTGGTTGCTGGCTAACCTTGAACGTCTGCAACCGGGAATTATTGGTGATGGTACTGGTATTGCTTCTCCGATAGCCAGTGCGGTACACCGTTTGGCAAAGAGTGATTCAAAACGTCGGGTACTGGTACTGTTCACCGATGGCAGTAATAATGTAAATGCCCGGATAAGTCCGCGGCAGGCCGCTAAATTTGCTAAAACCTGTGATGTTGCAATCTATACGGTCGGTATTGGCAGTGACAATGCATTCAGTTTGCAGAATACTTTTGCCGGACCGCAGTTTATGCAAATCAGTGGTCAGTTTGATGAAAGTTTATTGCATGACATTGCCACTTTTTCAGATGGTAAATATTATCGTGCCTACGATCAGGATGGACTTGAAAAGGCGATGAACGACATTAACAAACTGGAAAAAACTTCTGTTGAGCAACCTAAATATATTGAATACAAAGAGTTTGCTCCGACCATCATAGCATTGGCACTAGCTGTGCTGGTGATCGGCTTTATGCTCGACAACAGCCTCTACCTAAAGCTCCCGTAAAATTATTCATCCTATTTTCAGTAAAAATAATAGGAGTAATATTCTGATTTATGGCTTGTTTAAAACATTACTATGCACTATTTTAAGTGACTGATAATGAATGGATCCCGTAAATGCTGAAAAGGGGTTATAAACAGGTGTAAAACAGGATAAATGATTATGCTTTTGGTAGGTGATAAAGTAACGGTAACAGTGAATAATGATGGCAGTTACACTGTAAATGTAGGTTCTTTCGAATTATCCGGTTGCCGGGTGAAGATAGAATTGGATGATATTAACTGTACCCCGGTTGAGTGGCATGCTGAAGAAAAAAGTGAAACAGCTATTCAACTGGTGGCAGAGAATGAATATGGCAGCTGGCTGGCTGAATTCAGGATTGATGCCACTGGATTAGCTGTCAAATTAAGCGGAACGTTGAAAAAAGCGGCACGTCTGGCAAAATTATATACCCTGTATCAGCCGAAGATTATTGCTGAACACCTGTTGTCGCAGGGTGCTAAAATGGGCAACTGTCGCTCTCTACTTACCGCAAATTACCAAAATGAACCATTTGAAGGTTTTCATCAGTTGATGATTTCAGCGGATGGCGAATCACTGCAACTTTCATATCCACTTAAACAGTGCCAGCCGGCAAAGTTTACCGGTGCAGTGGATAACGGTGCTGTTGTTGGACTTGCGGCATATTCTGACATTCTGCATTATGGCGGTTTACAGCTTGAAACTGAAGCACTGACGATCTGTTCGGCTCGTGACGGAATTCAGTTAATGAATGATTATTGTGATCGTTACAATGAGCTTAAGAAAGATTTCTCTGCAGGTGTTGAACCGGGCTGGAACAGCTGGGACTATTACCGTTGGACTATTACTGAAGAAGAGGTCTTGAAAAACGCTGAACTGATTGCCCGTGATCCAGTGCTTTCAAAGCATGTTAAACGGATTATTGTGGATGATGGTTGGCAGTATTGTTACGGTGAATGGGAAGCTAATCACTATTTTCCGAACGGCATGGAATATCTGGCTAAAGAGCTTAAAAAGATGGGTTTTAAACCCGGGCTCTGGTTTGCACCGACTATTGTGGAACCACACTGCCGGATTGCCCAGCTTGATTACGATATGCTGGCAATGGGCGAATCAGGACAGCCCTGTTTGGGTTTCAACTGTATGCAGCGCCAGGGGTTCTTATTAGATCCGACGCAGGAAAAGGTTCAGAAATATCTTTATAACCTGTTCAGACGTTATGCTGATATGGGTTATGAATATTTTAAATTAGATTTTATGGGGACAACGCTCAATGCCCGTAAGTTTGCCGATGCAGCCGTACCGCGAAGTAAAATTCAGGAGCTGATTGTTAAACCCATCTATGAAGCTGTTCATGAAAGAGCCGAAATTCTTGGTTGCAACTATCTTTTTGAGGCTGGTAATCAATATGTTGATGCGGTCAGAATCGGATCTGACATCCATGCTGCCTGGGATCACTTGAAAAATAATACTACCGCAGTTGCGGCTCGTTTCTGGGGTAATAAAAAGTTGTGGATCAATGATCCTGACTTTGCTCTCTGCCGTGGCTTTGATACGGTGAATGATCCTGATTTTACCCGTCTCCTGCCAGGGTTGGTTGGAATAACTCCTGACGAAGTTGATGCTGAAAAATTTACCAGTTGCTATTTGGATATGAATCGTCAGCAGCTGGAGGTGCTACTTAGTATTGTGCTTGCCAGTGGCGGTTCAGTTAATCTGTCAGACAATATGCCGCGCCTGAATGAATGCGGGATTGACCTGGCGCAACGCGTAGTCAGTGCCGAGTCGTGTGAGGCGGCCATTCCACTGGATCTGTTTGCCAGTGAATTACCATCCTACTGGTTGCAATCAGGCAAAAGCTGTCGTCGTGCTCTGTTAGTTAACTGGACTGAAGAACCGCAGCAACGAGTTTTTGATTTGGCTAAACATGGTATCAGTGCCAGTAGTGCAGTTAATTTTTGGAATGATACTTTGATTCCGATCAAAAACGGTAAAATCACAATAGAACTGCAACCCCGTAGCTGTCTTCTAGCTGTAATATAATACCGTTTGGCGAGCTAAAAGCTCGAAGTCGCAGGCTACTATTTTAACTTAATAGGAAATTATTACGCTGCGCTTCATCTGTCGCTACGCTGGTTTAGCCCTTTAGTCATAATATTCTGTCATTTTTTGGCAGAATATTATTTGTAAACCCGCTTCCGTAGCGACGTAGGAGCGGAGTTTGAAGCGGCATCTGCCTTCAGGTGCCACCTGATTAGGTCTATAAATATTTTACTGTTTTTTTGAAAAAAAGATTTATTGCACTGGGAAATATTTTCCGGTAGAAATCGGCTTTGTCGTTGACCCATGATAAGATCAGCGAATTTATTCCGGTTGTCGATGCTTCACGCATGGCATGGAGCAGAATCAGCTTTCCCAATCCCTGTCCACGCAATTCAGGTAAAATTCCCATCGGGCCGAACCAGTTACGGTTGACCGCGTGTACCGCTGCAAAACCGATAATATCACTGGTAGCATTTTTCAATACCGAACAATGTGCTTGAGGAATATTCTTGAGTCCGAATTCAATTTCCATCGCCCAGGATGCTGAAAAATGCTCAGTGATAAAATTTTGTAATTTTGGCTCGGGAGCAGTTATATTTGATAGGGAGCAGGAATTGTTGTCATTCTGAAGCTTGGCAAATAGTAACCCATCCAGATCACATTCATCTGGATTAATCTGAAGGCTAATGCGTTCACTTGACTCCAGCCAACCAGATAAATTCAACAATGAACGGGTAAATTCATCTTCAGTTGGAACGCCCGGAATTAGATAATAGGGTGAGGCGCTGCCGAATTGTAACTGTTCGCACCCAAGCGCAGAGAGCTGTTGTTCAATTGCAGTAAGCAGCGAACGTCCAATTGTTGTTCTATGTCGGTCAGCTTCATTGACCTGAAGCCATTTAAGATAACCGGTAGTGGATGAACCACTTTTCCATGGGCGCCGGATGGCGTGGATAAAGCCGTTCAACTGATTATTGATATAAGCCCCCAGTAGAAGTTCAGCTTCACAGTCTGGGTCATCAAAAAAATGATATTCAAGCTCCTGTTTATCAGGAATAAAGCCCAAGTTGCGTAATAGCGATTTCTTGCTATAACCCATAAAGAAATTATACAGCATATCAAGCTCATTGCGCGATACTGGTTTAAGAATAATTTTATTCATGATGGGTTACTTTTCCTTGTTTATTGACTAAATTTAACATTTAACCTACAGGTCAAAACCGTAATCTGCAATCCGGGCTCTGAAAAAACAGAAAATTTCTAGATGGACTTTGCCGGGAGTGCTGGTCGTCAGACTGGCTTATTTCCCCGGGACCGCAGGCGCCCGCCTGCATTTTTTTAACCTAATAGGAAATTACTTCGTCTGTCACTACGTTCGGGTAGGTATTTCAGCCGCGAATGCACAAATTTATAAATTAGTGCATTCGCGGCTGAAAGTTCTGTTTTTTATTTGCGCATTCGCGGCTAACGTTTTTTGTTTTTATTAGTTCCGGCAAAGCCGGTTATATTTATATGTTCAATCTGGAGCTTTGATTTTTCAGGGTGAAAACAATAAAAATAGTGCTTGCGTTGGACTTTTATAATTCCCTCAGTAAATTAACAGATAATTTGGTACTATAAAAATATGGGAAGTTAGCTATGAAATATGAAACATTGCTCAAACTGATGAATTCAAGAACCAGTTGCCGCTGCTATGATGAACGTGAGGTACCAGACGACTTGATCAATAAATGTCTGGAAGCGGCACGGCTTGCACCATCGGCATGTAATAAACAGCCCTGGCGCTTTGTTGTGGTTAAGGATGCAGAACTGCGCCAGGCAATATGTGAACGTGGTTTGCTACCCGGTCTGCCGATGCCATGGACTAAACAGGCTCCGGTGATTATCGCATTATGCACGGTTAAATCTATGGTTGTTCATACCATCGCACCATTGTTGTCTGGAGTAAATTATCCATTGGTTGATGCAGGGATTGCAGGTGAACATCTGGTGTTGGCAGCAGCAAGTCTTGGTCTTGGAACCTGTTGGATTGGCTGGTTTCGTGAAAAACAGGTCAAAAAAATTCTTGCCATTCCGCGTTCAACAAAAATAGTCTCACTTTTCACCCTTGGTTATCCGGCAGAACGCACTGAACCATCAAAACGCTTTTCGCTAGAAGAGGTAACCTTTCGCGACCAGTGGGAACGTAGTGTTTAAATGAAAATGCACATAGATATGTTTTTAATTTGGGGACTGTCTTTAATTTACAAACAAAGCCTTTTCGCAATTCATACTGATGCTACAGTAAATATAACCGGCTTTGCAGGAACTTTTTCAGACAGGCTGAACAAGATTGACAGGATTTTTTATTTTATCCTGTTATATCCTGTCAAAAATACAATTTCCTATTAGGTTAAATTATATTCAGCCACGAATGCACTAATTTATAAATTTGGTGCATTCGTGGCTGACCGTTTTTGTCCTTATTTATGGTTGTATTCGAGGAAAACTTATGAGAAAAATAAAATTTGTACAATTTCAATGAACTCTCTGTTACGTGGTAATGATTGGAGTAAAGAGGCTATTTAGGCGGAAGTAGCAACTCTGATAACTGATGTTATGGTTGATTGACCTGACCTGTTCCTGTTGCCGGAAACATTTTTAATCGGATCGAGACTGGAGATAAACTTAATTATAACCGGATGCTGATACACAAGTGCATTCTTTTAGCTAGTTTACTGCGCCTATTTAAGTTTAACTGCGCAGCTCTTTAATAGCTTTTAGATTGCAAAACGGTATGAATTATTATGGATGGATGTAATTTATTTGGGGAAAATGGCTGATAAAGCCGTGTTCATGGCATTTATGCAGAAAGAAATTTATCGATTCAATACCTTTGTCGCCCAGATTAACGGCATATTGGTTGACAAAAGTTTTGACAAAATCACGTCCCTTGTCGTCGCTGATACCACGCCCGAAACTTAACGCATAGGGGAGAGCTTCACTTTCATTGTTCAGAGCATATTGAATTGATGATTGGAATAGCCGGCAGATGGTCTGTTTTACTGCCGGCGGCAGGCTTGCTCTGACGACATCAACGCCTAATGGCAACGGCAGGTTGTATTGCTGCTGCCACCATGCCCCCAGATCAACAATCTCAAATTTCCGGTTGTCAAGTAATAGCTGTTCTTCAGTGATAATAACCCCGGCATCAAATAGATCATTATCTACCGCATTGAGAATATCGGTATAAGGATGTTCGACAAAAAGCGCTTCCTGGGCAAAAAGCCTGGCAACATAGCATGCGGTGGCATTAATTGCTGGTACTGCAATGCTATCCAGTGATGAACCGGGTTTGGCGATTAGCACCGGACCGCGGGTTTCCGCCATACAGGCACCAACGGTTAACAGGTCATAATGCTCGGCAATCGTCGGTAGCATTGCCACCGAGACTGCGGTCATATCATAATGCGCCACTGCCACTTTCTGGTTAAGTTCAGCGATAGTTTCTACGACATCATGGATTTGCAGGTTTTCCATTGATATTTTACCGTTAAGCATGGCATAGAACATAAATGCGTCATCCGTGTCGTGGGTGTGACCGATAGTTATTTTCATTTTACCTGCTCCGTTTTAACCGTAGGGTACTCTTCTATTATTTCATATTCCGTATTGCGTCTAGCTGGGGTTAAACCGGCATCGCTGATCGTTTTGATCAGTTCTGCGATATTAGTGCTGTTTTTCATGCCGGTAGATTCCAGAACTTTTTCTTCCATCAGAATGCCGCCCATATCGTCGGCACCATGCAGTAGCCCGAGCTGGGCAACTTTCATGCCTTCTGTCACCCAACCTGAACCGATATGAGTGATGTTATCCAGATAGATGCGGGAGATGGCCAGGGTTTTCAGATATTCACCCCCGCCCGCCATGATATTATCGGATAGCCGAGTATTGTTCGGCGAGAAAGTCCATGGTATAAAGGCTCGAAACCCACCGGTTTCATCTTGAAGTTGGCGTAATACGCTCAGGTGTTCAATGCGTTCTTCGGTGGTTTCAATGCCAGCAAACATCATGGTTGCGGTAGTTTGCATGCCGATTTGATGAGCCTCACGCATTATGCCAAGCCAGGTGTCGCGAGATATTTTTTTCGGACTGATGGTCTGACGAACTCGATTCACTAAAATTTCCGCGCCGCCACCGGGGAGCGAGTTTAGCCCTGCTGCTCGCATTTTTCCCAATATAGTTAGAGTTGGCAACTGTTCTCTAGCTGCAATATAGGCAATTTCAGGGGGTGAGAAAGAGTGAATATAGAGTTGCGGGTAGTGTTGTTTTATTGCCGCCAGCAATTCAAGATAATAGTTCAGCCCCAATTCTGGATTGAGTCCACCTTGCAATAATACCTGGGTGCTGCCCAGTTCAACCAGAGCGTCGAGTTTTTCAAACACGTCATGGGTGGTTAATGTGAATGCCCGTTCGTCCCCGGGATTAACATAAAAAGCGCAGAAATCGCATTCACATTCACAGACATTAGTCAGGTTTATATTTATATCAGTCACAAAGGTGGCAATAGGTTTAGGATGGAATCGTTGTTTAACCTGTGACGCAAGTTCGCCAAGTACCGGCAGTGAGAGCTCGAACAGGTAGTTAGCTTCAGTATCAGTGAACCGTTGACCAGCCGCTATTTTCTCTTTTATTGTTTTTAACATGGAGTGTTCTCCTTTTCAATTAATTCATAATTACTGTTTACTTCAACTGGCACTCGGTTCATTTTACGAATCAGCTCACAAATTTCATCTTTAGAGAGACTTTTCGGGGTTTCAGCTCCGGCTGAATGGACAATTTCTTCATCGTAATAGGTGCCGCCGATGTCATCAGCGCCGTAATCCAGGCCGACTTGACAGGCTTTATAACCGTAGATCATCCACAGTGCTTTCAGGTGCGGAAAGTTATCCAGAAATATTCTGGCTGTTGCCATTAGTTTCATATCAAAGATACCGCTGCTGCCACGGGCAATATGGTCTATTTCTGTATTTTTATTGAAAAACGAAAGCGGCACAAAGGCCTTGAAGCCGCCGGTGCGATCCTGGAGATCACGGAGCTGGACCAGATGATCAATTATCTCCTCGTTAGTTTCCAAATGCCCATACAGCATGGTGGCATTGCTCCCGATTCCCATGTTGTGAGCCTCTTCGGTAATCCGCAACCACTCTTCGCCTGGCGTTTTCTTATCACAGATAAGTTTTCGGACCCGGGGTGAAAATATTTCGGCGCCCCCACCCGGCAGTGAATCAAGTCCTGCTGCCTTAAACTCTTGCAGAACTTCGGTAGTTGGTTTTTCGACTAGCTTGGCATAATAATCTATTTCCACTGCGGTGAAGGCCTGAATATGAATCGCAGGGTCGATTGATTTTATCGCCTGTAACATTTCGATATAATATGAATATGGCAGTTTTTTATTGAGTCCACCGACAATATGCACCTCATTGACCCCGGCGGTATAGATCTGTTTAACAGCCGCCGTTATCTCTTCAACACTCAACGTATAACCGTTAGCTTCATCTTTATAAAAAGCACATAGTTTACATTCGTTTTCACAGATGTTGGTGTAGTTGATATTGTAGTTAAACTGATAAAATGCTTTATTGCCGACATGATATTCACGCCGGGTATTGGCTAGCTGTCCTAAAAGATGCAGTTCATTGCTATTGAGCAGAAACAGTGCCTCTTCCGGCGTAATACGTTCATTGTTGTTAACTTTTTCTGATATTTTACTGAGCATGGTTATTCTCCATTATGGTTATGTAGGTTTGTTTTAAACGTGCTTCGCAGCCACGGAAAAAATGATCGGCGGCCGCTACTGTATGCAGTTTTATGCCGTATTTATCCGTAAGCGGGGTAAACTGTTCTTCGGGACAGAACTCGTCATTGTCGGCGATAATAAAATCAAGGCTTGGATGTTTGGCGAACAGCTGATTAAAATCATATTCAAGCAATGGTGGTGAGATACCGATAAAGTTATTGGCGGTTACTTGCCCCATGGTCTGCAGGGCGATATAACAGCCGAAAGAATAGGCGGCAAATTCAATCACCAGTTCACGGTTGATATTATTCATTACCGTCTGTATCAGCTTAACTGTATCCGCAATAATCTGTTCATAGTCGGCTTGGGCTTCACATTCACGCCAATAATCAAGCATAGCCTGTGAATCAGCGGTCTCCGCATCAACCAACCGGTAATTGAATTTCACCGCCAGTTGACCGTTAGCGACTGCGGCACTGTAGATCAGGTTGACAACATTATTGTCAAAATCACCGCCGAGTATCGGATGGGGAGGAAATATAAACAGTACAGATTCCGGCACGCAATCGTCATCGTAGCCCATTGAGGCGTTTACGCTGGTGCCGTCCTCGAGTTTAATTTTCAACAGCTCCTCTGAAAATTCATTTACTGTCTGGGGGGTGGAAATAGCTGCGGCCGGCTCGCTCTGTTCAGCCAATTTTTCAAAGAAAATACCGAGCATTCGTGAGATCATCATCCCCTTAAACAGGTTGCCTTTGATATTGACTTTTCTGCTTAGAAAGGCTTTTTGAACCGAGATACTGCCTGAAATTATGGCTGAAAATATCTCCGAATCGAGGACAAAACCCAGTTTGCTGGATTGAACATCAACTATCTCAGCGACGGCGAGATGATCATCGATTATCTTTATTAACCAAGTTTCATCCAGATCTGGGCAATGAATGGTGAACGTGGTGGAAAAATCCGCGTTGCCGGAAAAGTCCAATTCTCTGACGACTGTATTTGCCGGATCAAGCAGCTCTGCAAAATATTTATTGACAATGGACAAGTTGACGGCTCCTTTTTGTGACATATCTGTCTTGATAGAGTCGGGACATATAGGCCAATGATTTTTGATGTGGGGTTTCAAATGAATAGTTGAGGTTTTTGATATATTGGCAGTAGCGATCAGCTCCCAGTTCGGCTAAAATATGTTCAAGATGCGCTAAATTATCGGCTGTAAGTTTGTTGATTATCTGGGCAAAGTGTTGTGCGTCATGTTGATTATGTCCAACACATACCGCATAGACCACTGGCAGACCGGTCATCTCCAGCCAGGCCTGACCAATATCAATCTTGTCTGCATAGCGACGATGATGTGAAATCAGCGCTTTGTCACCGATAATCACCTCTGCGTCACAACTGCCATGTTCAATATAGCGGACATTGAGCTGGTAATGATGTTCGAGGAGCTCTCGGACCAGAAAATTCGAGGTTCGTGATTCATTGCTGAGTTTGACTTTTTTTATTTGTCGCACTGATCCATTATAGAACAGGGTAACTGAATCTGTAGTGCCGAACGATGAGATGGTGACGCCGGGCACTAATGAACAGTAATTCTCCATTCTGATATATTCGACTGCCGGAATAAAAGAAAAATCCAGTTTACCGTCGAAAAATTGGTTGGCTAAATTGCGTGGAGTATCGCGAATGACTTCGCCATACTTTTCTATGCCGTGACTTAACGGAATAGAATTTATATATTTAATAATACCTATTTTCATTTTGACTCCTTATGTTAATTATTCTGCAAAAAATGGTTCTGTTAGAAATAATTCTGTAAAGTTTTAGTTATTGCTCTGCTTTTTTAATGTGTTAAGGGCGAAGCTCAATGCTTCGAGCATCGCGTCGATGTCAGCCTGCGTGATAATCAGCGGTGGTAAAAAGGTCAAAATATTACGGTTGACGCCGGTTTTACCAATTAGGAAACCTCGATCTTTCATTATTTCCAGAATTTGATCCGTTGCGGTCGTTAATGGTTGGCCATCAGCCATTAATTCCATCCCGAGCATCAATCCCGCACCTCTGACTTCAGCAACAAATGAAAATTCATGCTGTAGTTCTACCAATTTTGCCCGCAGATATTTGCCGCGTGCGGCGGCTTGCGCTGCCAGTTGATGTTTTTCGTGATAATCAATGACGGCTAACGCGGCGGTGGCAGAAACGGCATTACCACCGGTGGTTGACGCCCCCGGCTTTCGATAAATTTCGGCAATTTTATTCGTCGTGCAGAAGGCGGCAATAGGGAAGCCGTTACCCAGCGCCTTAGCGGTGGTTAGGATATCCGGTTCAATTCCAAGTGACTTAAAACGGTAGGTTGTACCAGTACGCCCGAGCCCGGTCTGAACTTCATCCAAAATTAACAGCACATTATGCTGTGCAAGAATGGTTTTCAGGCGAATGAAATAATCATCAGGCGGTACAATAATGCCCCCGTTACCCTGAATTGGTTCAATAATCATTGCCGCAATATCAGTTTCGCACTGCAAGAGGTTTTCAACGGCATTCAGGCAGGCCATATTGCAGCTGTCCGGGCTCAAATTAAGTTCACACTGTGCACAATGCGGTTTGGGGACAAAGTGAATAGGCAACGTTTCGTCCGGGTCGGTACGCCACATTTCGATGCCGGTTGCATTCATGGTCAGATCAGTTCTGCCATGCAGTCCGCCATTAACGGCGATAATGCCTCGTTTGCCGGTATAGAGCCGACTTAAAAGAATGGCTCCTTCATTGGCTTCACTGCCGCTGTTGACAAAAAACAGTTTTTTCAGTTCACAGTCCAGATATTCCACCAGTTTCCGTCCAAGTTCAACGGTCGGATTGGTCAGATAGATCGTGGTTGTATGCTGAAGCGTTCTGATCTGCTCAATTGCCGGTTCGATGATTTCAGGATTGCAGTGCCCACAATTCATCACCGTTACGCCGGCATAAAAATCGGTATATTGCTTGCCGTCGTTGTCGTAAAGGTATTGCATTGCGCCTTTGACAATAACTGGCGGCTCCTGATAAAAATGATAGAGGCATGGAATAAAATATTGGTTTTTAAGATCAACCACATGTTGTGCAGCAGGCTTCATTTTTCTCCTCCTTTTTTAGGTCTAACAGTGAAATTTTCGCATCGCCGGTGATGCCGCGCAGGTAACCGCCGTAAGAAAATTTACGGTCGGTAAAATAGTGCTGAAATTCAGCGATTTGTGTCGCAAGTTCCGCTGGTCGGTTCAGGGTCTCTTTGTAAAATTTAACGAGAAATGCGGTATCTTCCGGCGAATAGAGCCGAGCGTCAATTCTGAAACTGTGGTGTCCGAGTTTCATAAATGAGTTCAGGGATGGCAGTACACAGAGATCGTGTTCTAACATCACATGGTTGCGGCAGAATTTATCGGTATGAATAATGCGCCGATTGCCCTTGCGGTCAACTAATGCAAATTGCTCAAATTGACACGGCATTTTGCAGAAATCACGTTTGCTGATATGTTGGGTATTCATGCCCACCAGGCAATGTTCGACCAACATTGACAGCAGTGGCCCATGAATCATAACATCCAACGATGTTTGCGGGCGGTCAATAAGCATTGACGCCAGATTATCAAATGAAGATTCAATTGCGGGTAAGACGCGTTCACAACCGAGTTCGGCAAAAAAATCATAAGCCTTTGAATTGATAACATTGCAACTTGAATCAATCCAGATTTTTTTGTTTTTCCTGCGCAGACAGTCAATTGCCGCAATACCACTGACCAGGTAGGTATCAACCGCTTCACCCAGCATTTCTACCGCATATTGAAATTCCCGCAGTTCGCGTTCAGTAATAATTTTCGGAGTACTGAAGATAAAGCGCCGTTCGCTGTCGCGGCATTGTTCTGCCAAGTTTTTTAGTTCGTCAAAATCCCATTTTGAGTCTATTTCCAAGTCACCTTCGTAAGAGATAATCAGATTATCCACTCCGCTGGCGAATGCGGCCTGAGCGGTCGCCATGTTGCCGGCAACGCAGCTTATTTCATTGCCGCTAGTCACTGCATTGGTGACAATTGCCGCATTATCGCTGAAAATATCTTTGTTCCAGTCAGTGATATTATGCAGCTTGCCACTATAGGAGAGAAATAATGGTTCACGCTCACCACCCATATCAAAAAACTCATCGTCAGGTGTTTTGAAGGCAAAACCGGTGCTCAAATCTCTCGCCCGATTATTATAAATATCGGTAATATCATTGAAGTCGCGATGATATCCCAATGGATTATCACAATAGCTGTCAATTGCCCGGCGATAGACGGCGACAATCCGGCTCAACGTTTCCGCCGGTTTCATTCTGCCTTCGATTTTTAGTGAATCAATGCCGGCATTGATCAGTTCAGGCAGTTGTTCGATTAGGCATAGATCCTTAGATGCCAACAGATAAGCGTTGCTTTTCACCAGCGTCCCGCTGGTTTCCGATACCATATCATAAGACCACCGGCATGGTTTCATACATTGTCCACGATTGCTGCTTTTTCCGAAAATAATGCCACTACCGTGGCACTGCCCGGATTGAACTGAGCACATATCGCCATGAATAAAATATTCCGACTCAATACCAGCGGTTTCAGCCAGCCGTCTGACCTCATCAATTGTGATATCTCTGGAGGTGACAACCCGGGTAAAGCCATATTCTTTGAGCAACAGAGCACTAACTGCACTGTTGACATTCATCATCGTGCTTGAGTGCAGTGGAATATTAATGTTCTGCTTGCGGCAGATTTCAATTACTCCATAATCCTGAATAATAATTGAATCAACGGCAATCGTTTCCAGAAATTTAAGGTATTCCACCAATTCGGCAAGTTCATGTTCGCCAATTAAAATATTGACCGTTATATAAACTTTGCGTCCCAGGTTGTGTGCATAGTCAACGACCCGTTTCAGAGCCTCATTGCTGAAATTAAAATCTTTCCGGTGCCGCCGCATATTAAACTGTTTACCCGACAGATAAACCGCATCCGCTCCGGCATTCAAAACGGCATAAAAGACATCTTCACGTCCTGCCGGTGCCAGCAGTTCCGGCCGTTTAATCGTCGCCAATCTGTCAGCAGTCGATGTTAAACGTTCAATGTTCGGTGTTTTTATATTATTCATTAGTATAAGACCTTTACTTGTTTATATTTTTCTTCAGGGTGAGGGTTTCTTATGCCGTTGACCGTTTTTACCGCAATATCTCTTTCCAGCATATTGATAATCATAAAGCTTTCATCATAACGTGAGAGCATTACCTGACCGGTTTCGCCAACGGCAACTTTGGTGATAGCCGCCGAATTATTCTTAACCAGCTCCAGTTCTACTCGCTCAGACGCCGTGCTGTATTCAATGCCATCTGGTTCAAAACTTGCCTCCAGAAAAACTCCGAAAAGACTATTGCCATAACCATTTAGATGAACCGCATTAGGGAATGCCGCTTTGAAATGCTGATATTCACTGTAGTCAGTGGAAATACCGCCATAGTGAACTCCGCGGATCGCATGACGTTCGGGTTCAGCCATCTTCTCGGTCAACATCCGAATTACCGGCGGAGTTGAAAACAATACATCAACTTTTTGCGTATTGATAATGGCGAAAAGCTGTTCTTCAATATGTTTGAAGTAACGTTCCCGAGACATTGAATTTTCCGGCAATCGTTTATACCAACGAGGATCAAAATCCAACGTAAAAGGATCAAAACCACCGGCTGTTTTCAGAATAGCTCTGATCGCTTTGCCGACGATATGCGGTCCGGAAGGTCCGGCCCACAACCATTTACCACGCACCGGGAAATCAACCTCCATGGCTCGTTGCAGAAATGGCGTGACAAAACCTGTTTCAAATTCCGGCTCGGAGAAGACCGTCATAATCGGTTTACCTGAAAATCCAGAAGTTTCACCGGTAATCAGGTAAGGCTGCTCCTGAATAACTTTTTTCGGAATAAACCGTTCCAATGGTGAATTGCGCAATACTTCCGGATCCATTGCTGGCATGATCAATGGATGTTCTGCCACTGCTTCAATCGTAAGCGTCGATTTACTGAAAAACTCAATCCAGTAAGGGCTGCCCCAGACGGGGTCGCTGTGCAGTTTTAAAATCTCTAAACGTTTTGCTATATCAATCATTTCAATTCCTCTATTTTCTGGGCTGCAATTCGCTGTTTTTCAGCGTCCTGATGATCGGTAATCGCCAGTTTTAGTACCTTTCGGTAGGCGGCTAATGCTTCACTGTTTTTCTTCATCATCTCCAGAGTTACCGCCAGTTGATAACGGGGATAGATCGTTTTCGGGGCTTTGGCGACGGCAATTTCGAGCATTCTTCCCGACATCGCCATGGTGCCGGTCGGCAACCCGCCACCCAGCGTTTTGGCAATTGTTCTGGTGAACCAACCGAGATTTGCCACCTCGCGATAATAGATGCCGAGCGTAACGTAGGCGGGTGAATAATTTGGATCAAGCGCAATGGCCTGCTTGGCGTATTTTTCGATATTACGTCCCGCTTCAGCTTTGCCACGGCCACTGCGATAGAGGGAGAGATTACCGTAGGTCATGGCAAGATAAAAATATGCCTCAGCTTTTTTAGGATATTTTTTTACCAACTTACGGGCAAATTTTATCGCTTTAAGAAAATATATTTTCGCCAGTTCTTTGTCTGTACTATCTTCTCCGATATTATTACAAGCGGCAGTCAGTTTCAACAATGCCGCATAATTGTTCGGATCCATATTATAGGCTTGACGATAATATTTCCGCGCGGTTATATTATCAAATTTATTATATGCCTGATCGCCTTTGGCAAGCAGTTCCGTTGTATTTGTTGCCGCTCCGACCAATAGTGGCATTGTCATCAATAGCCCAATAATTAATTTTTGGATAATTTTATTCATCTCAATCTCTCCCGTTTTATATTTTGTTCAGATAATATTTATTAACCATTAAAACCATCCTTCGCACCCTGTTTTTCTGCTGTTTTTAACCATTTTTTCCGTTTGCTTGCTGTTGCTATTTTTACTGAGCCGAACAGTTTAAACCATACCGGTTTGATGCCACAGAAATTCAAAATCATCTTTTTCATCTGCCGCACTGCCGGCATGCCGTATAATAATCTGAAGATCAGGGGGTAATTATCCATGGTCAATATCATGCCGCCGGAACGTCCAGTCAGCAGCTTCGTTGGCAACTTAGCCCCCGGGTCAAATGAAAATGCCCAAGTAGGATGAAATGTCCGGTCAATAAAACCTTTCATTTTTGCCGGCATCCCACCCCACCAGACTGGATAGATAAATACCAGGTGTTCGGCCCATTCTATCGTCGCCTGAGCTTGTAGCAAATCAGCTTCTAACGGTTGAATTTTTGTATAACCATATTTTAGTTCTGGATTGAAGTTTAACGCTGAAATATCAATCTCTTTGACTTCAGCCCCGACTCGACGTGCGCCGCGACAATAGGCGGTTTTAAGTGCGCCGCAAAAACTTTCAGCCAAAGGATGACCTGAAATAACAACAATTTTTTTTGATGATTCTGACATAAGTTATTCTACCTTTTTTAAGTTTCTTGTTGACCCAATTTATAAAGTTTACTAGTGATACCGGTTATTTTCAACTTTCTGGCAACCCCCAGCAACTTCGACCGTTTCCAAAATGGGCGTAACTGAAGGCGTTGTGCCAAGTGCATCATCATGCCACTGAGCGGTGAATTCCAATCGGTGGCATTGCTCCAGTGGAGACGCGTACGGCAATATTCATCTAATAGCGGAAATGTCTCATTGGACAATTTATCAGATAAATAGACTTTGGGTTTGAGCAATTCTGTTTCATTCGCGATAATACCTGCCTGTTGCGCCAGTTTTGCCAGTGGGGTGTCAGCATAAATTCTGATGCCGAAATTCATTAACAGCTGATTCGGTTGACTTATTGTATCTAAAAATTCAACTGTCTCGTTGATTGTTGCTTCAGTTTCGCCCGGACCGCCGATCAACAGGTAGATTGAAAATGGGATTTTAAACCGTTGATAAAGCTCTGTTGCCGTTCTGATATCTGACTGAGTAAAACTTTTGCCTAAATTATCCAACATGGTTTGGGCTGCGGTATCAATACCGACCTCTACGCCGATACAGCCGGATTGTTTCATCACTCTGACCAAATCTTCGTTGATACCGCATGGATTGGTCATCGCTTCCCATGAAATATTCAAATTGCGCTTGATAAGCTCTTCACAAATCATTCTAGCATGAGCTTCGGGAAATGAAAAAACACTGTCAACAAAGAAAAAATAGTTTATCCCATGTTGACGGTGAAGCTGCTCAATTTCATCAACCACCAATTGCGGTGAACGCAATCGGTAACGGCTGCCTTCAATCACCGGATAGCTGCAATAGATACAGTTAAAGCCACAACCGCGTTTGGTTTGGATTGCACCGTAACCGCCACGCCGCATATAACGTTTATAGTTGATTAAATCCCACGCCGGGGTAGGCAATTCATCTAGGTCAATATATGAAGCCCCGGGATTACGCTTTATACGCCCATCAAGGTTATATATTAACCCCGGAATCGCTTTGACACTTCCCCCGGCTTCAATTTGCTGAACAAATTCTAACAATGCCTGTTCACCTTCACCAACAATACCGTATGGCAGATCAAGATATTCCAATAATGGTTGTGGAGAACTGGAAAATCCTGAACCACCGATGATCGTAATTGCCAGACTGGCATCTTTAATTACCGCAGTTAATTTCTTCAGCTCAACAATATAGCTTTTAGAACCGAATGCGGTAGAATTGTCAAGGTTACGCAATGAGAGCCCGATAATATCCGGGTTGAAACTTTGAATGTGGGAACAAACAGCAGCCTCACTATTCTTTTCAAAACAGAGATCAAGGATAGCTACGGTATAACCGTTAGCACGCAGCGTCCCGCCCAGATAGGCAACCCCGATAGGAGCAACCGGCATTGGCAACATTTCTCTGTTAGTTGAAATCAGTAAAATTTTCATTTTTAAATATTATCCTTCTAAAATATACCATTAGTATACATGCGGATAATTACAGAAAGATTGCAGAATTATTAAATAAATGTAATGTTACTAAAAAAGTATCATTTAAGCCATTTTTATGCTCCAAACCTAGTGTTGTGTCATACATAAAGTGAATATAACCGGCTTTGCCGGAACTGAAAAGTCCAGGCGCAACGGGCAAAGATTTCCCTTTTGGGAGATGATGATTCTTGCGCCAGAATGTCGAAAAATACTAACAAATATAAATTCCTACTTAGGTTCAAAAATATTTTCGAGTACCGTCTAGTGTCGTCCGTCATAAGTCCCTATCCCTCTGGCTGTTCAATACTAACCTTATCACGCTCCTACAGAGCTATAATTTTTTTTATGAATATTACCTGGGGTTCTACCCCAGGCTGATGAATTTTGTGCTTTCAGCATGCTAGTTGTCATGAGTAAAGGGTGATTTGAAAAGAGCGCAGCTAAACCCTTAAATTCAATAGCCCCAGGTAAAACCTGGGGAACTATCAACATTCATAAAATAGGTGCTGGACCTTGAAAAGACCGTAGGTAACCACGAAATAGAATAGTATTGAACGCCCATAGGGGGGTATAGGGATTTATGACAAGCAACACTAGTTAATTAGACCCTATTCGTTCCCCTTTTTTGGCAGGGTGATAGTAAAAGTGGTGCTTTTACCGGGTGTTGAAGTTACTGACAGGGTGCCGGCATGGCTTTTTATTATGGCGGTGGCTAAGGCCAGGCCGAGACCGGTGCCCGGAGTTGAACGACAACTTTCGGCTCGATAAAAACGTTGAAATATTTTATCAATGTCATGCGGAGCGATGCCGATGCCATGATCTTTGACTGTTATCATCAATGCCTGTGCAGTTTGGCTGACGGAAACGATAATATCATTGCCGGAACTTGAATATTTTATTGCATTGTCAAGTAAATTGGCGATGGCACGCCGCATATACATTGGTGCTAAAATCACTGAAATATTGGTTGGGCATTTCAGTTTGATTGTAAGCTGCCTGTCTTCTGCGGCAAAACTGAAAATATCAATGCACGTGGCAAGAAATTCATTGAGATTGATGGTTTTCTGATTGGTCAAAACTGCGGATTCCACTGATGAAATATCCAGAATATTATCTATCATTGATTGCAGCATATTCACCTCTTCCAGCACTGATTCAAGATTATGGCGATATTCATCATCTGACCGCGGACTGCTGAGGGTTACCTCAACCTCACCCTTAAGGCGGGTTAGTGGTGAACGCAGATCATGGGCGATATTGTCGGTAACCTCTTTTTCTTCGGTCATCAACAGTTGCAGGCGATCCATCATGGTATTGAACGTTATTGAAAGTTGGGATATTTCTGTCGGGTGAGCTGATATCGACATGCGTTGTTTTAAATTCCCCTCGGCAATGGCTACCGCTACCGCATCAAGCTGTTTAACTTCCCGCATCGCATGGCGCGCCATCAGCCAGCCAATAAATGTTGCCAACGGTAGTACGATAATGAGTAATATTTCAATAAACATCTGCCGGGCCCGGCGCAACATTCGCCATTCCTGGCTCATTGAAAAGCCCATTTGGACTACTAGATCTTTATTAATCTTGGCATAGGTAATCCGTCCCATGCTGCGATGCTGGGGAATCTGAATCGTTTCAAATTCACTCTGACCGTTTTCCCAGGTATTATTTAAGAGTGTTTCATTGGCCGTTAAGGCTTGCCATAAAGATGGTGCGAATGTTTGAGACTCTTTGCCATTGTTGAAGAACAGTCTGAAAAACTTTTTACGTTGCTGGGATATTTCCGATTCAAGCTGCACATGATTGATGACCCCCTTGATTCCTGCGGATTTGAACATCCCTTTGAGCTCGCGTACGGTTTCCAGCATCGCTTCATCGACATTATGAATACTCTGCTGTTTCATCTGTTGATAAATAACTGCAAATAGTAGCAGGCATGAAGTAGAAAATATTACGGCATACCAGAAAAACAGTCGAAAACTGATGGTATAGAAAAATTTATTCCAGGACTTTAAGGACATAACCGGCTCCTCGGACTGTATGAATCAGTTTGGTCGAACATCCTTTATCAATTTTCTCCCGTAGACGGCAGACTAAGACATCGACAATATTGGTTGACGGGTCAAAAT
Organism: Victivallaceae bacterium; assembly: GCA_021647315.1. Lineage (GTDB taxonomy): Bacteria > Verrucomicrobiota > Lentisphaeria > Victivallales > Victivallaceae > JAKIUY01. Next base: position 13,458 of record JAKIUY010000037.1, on the reverse strand, counting down.
TCATATCCCAGACATGTTCCAGAATCATCGTCCTGGTAATAACTCGTTGCCGATTCCTCAACATATATTCCAGTAAAGTAAACTCTTTCTGCTGTAATTCAATATTTTTCCCTCCACGGCGAACTTCACGGGTCAGTAGATCAAGTTCAAGGTCGCGGAATGCCAGTACGGTTGCTTCTTTAACGCCGGTACTGCGTCGCAGTAATGCATGAATTCTCGCCAGTAACTCAGTGAAAGCAAATGGTTTTGTCAGATAATCATCGGCTCCGAGATTGAGTCCAATTATTTTCGATTCAATAGAATGTTTAGCACTCAAAATTATAATAGGAGTTTTGGGTTTTACTTCACGAATTGATTTGATAACGGTCAATCCATCCATTTCAGGGAGCATCAGATCAACGATTAACAGGTCGTAATCATAGGCTGAACCTTTTACTAATCCATCGCGGCCATTAGCCGAATGATCTACCGCAAACCCTGACTCTTTGAGCCCTTTGGTGATAAATGCCGCAGTTTTACGGTCATCTTCTATCAGTAATATTCTCATGGACTGGCACCATTTATTTAAAAATATGTAAATATAAACCACAAATGAAGAATATACTTTAAACGCTTGAAATCTTAACTTTTTGTGCACCCTGATAACGCTGTTACTGTCCTTTATAAGTCATTGGTTACTTCTAGTAGCCAACAACTTACAAAAAGCAGTTCAGCATTACCATCATCACGCAAAAAGCTAAGTTTATTCCCGCTCAAAGTATAAGATTTTCTATTGAGGCTAAAATATTAATTTAATGCCTTTTGGGGGGCTTTACAAGTCATTGACTACTTTCTGTGACATTAGAGCATTCATCACAAAAAATCAGCCTGTTTTTGATTAGCAAGATTAGCTGTGTAACTTTTTAATAGCTTTTAGATTGCAAAATGGTATTAGTTGAAAACAGCTGTTATCATTTAGTATAATGGTCAAAATAGCTTTGTCAAAACCTCTTTAACCGGAATTAAAAATTTAAGCGTTTAAAGTATAGACCTTGAATAGATTGAAACTGTAGACTGAATTGATTATAATATTTGTATTAATAGCATTAAGAGGAAATAATCATGGCTGATTTGATACCGATAGAAAGAATTGAAAGTAAAATCCTGCTTATCCGTGGGGTAAAAGTTCTGTTAGATTCCGAACTTGCAGAACTGTATGGTGTAGAAACAGGCCAACAGAAAAGACAGGTCAGAATAGGCTTTGACACTAAACATTAATTGACTGATAAATAGTGGTTTGGTAGTGAAAAAATAAAATTAAGTGCTAGTTTAAATATAATTCAGCCACGAATGCGCCATTTTTAAATTCGCGCATTCGCGGCTAACTGTTTTTATTCGTTTGATTTGTTAGATTAGTGGTTAACTTTTTTGTGCTGGCGGAGCCGGGTTTCTGCTGAAATGAGGTCTATTATGCGTAGGTTTAGTTGTTTGGCGGTAGTTGGTTTGATGTTGACAATGGCTGGTAATCTTTTTGCCGGTAAAATTTTTACTGCAAGACTTAATTATCGGATTATGCTTCAGGATAACCCGACTGAGGTTCAGAAATTCGCAGCTGCGGAACTGAAAAATTTTCTCAATGAAACCTATTCAAAACAGGTTGAGCTGAATGGGGAACCGGCAGCTTTAACCTTCATGATCGGCTTTCCTGCGGAAGCGATGCTGGCTGGATTTACCGATATTCCATCGCTTAAAGATCGTTTCGGTATTTTTCGCCGTGGCGCAACTTTGCTTTTTTATGGCGATGACCGTCCTGGTCTTGATCCGGTTAAAACCTATAAATACCATGCTGGAACTCTAGCTGCGGTCCATTATTTTATAAACCGTTACCTGAATGTTAAATTTTATTTCCCTGGTAAAGCTGGTTACGCTTTGACAAAAAATTTATCACTTGATTTTAAAGGCTCATTCGATATTCCTAAACCAACCTTTGAGGTACGCGGAATAAGTCTCCGAAGCAAGAGCTTCAATGCAGAAGAATCAAATATTTTCTTCCGACGCTCGCTTGGGAATATTCCATATTGGAGTAAATATGACTTGTACTATATATATTGGAAAAACTGGAAAAAACGGTTTGCTAAAACTCATCCAGAATATTTTTCGCTCCATAATGGTAAACGGATCAGTGAAATTTATCCACGTCATGTGCCATGTTTTTCTAACCCCGAAGCCCTTAAACAGGCGGCGGCGGATATTATTGGTGAAATAAATAGTAATCCTGAGATTGAGACCGTCAGAGTATTTTGTGATGCGCCGATCAGCCTCTGCACCTGTAAATTATGTTTAGCAGCAGCGGAACGGCCCTATTGTGGTGGTGATACAGCGAACGGTGAGGCGGTTTACGCTTATCAGCAGAAAATTATGAAACTGGTCCATGAAGCTCATCCTAATATTCATTTTCTTACCCAGACTAAAGGGGCATCATACTCGAAACCACCTAAACTGGTTAAGCTTGGGGATTATTTTACTGTAAAAATCCTTACTCGGCGTGAATTGCCGGTTTATGATCCGTCAAATGATGTAGACTTGGCACGGGATTGGCAGAAGACCGGAGTGAAAGTTTTACTGAAGAGTTACCCGCGTTATCCTGAATTTAAAAACTATCCAATTATCAAACCGCATCTGGATCAGCGTCATTTTAAAGCATTTGCCGGAATTGTGCGTGGTGCGGATGATAGTGACGCACGGCGCTACGTTCCTTATTCATTCACTGCTTTAGGTCAGTATCTGCAATTGAAAATGTTGTTTGATATTAACATTGACCTCGACCGTGAAATTGCCGATTTTTGCGCATTTGCTTATCTCGGTGCTGAAACGGAAATGATCGCTTTTTATACTGAAATGGAACGCCTGTTTGCTGATGGTCGGTCGGTTAACGATGATATGTTCATGTACACCTATTATCCGGGTAAACTTAAACTTGCCATGCAATTACTTGAACAGGCTAGCAGAAAGGTTGATCGCAAATCAAAATATTTCAAGCCGTTGTTGGCTGAGTTTAGAAAATTTTATCAAAAAGCTCAGCAGGCTAAAAAGAATATTGATCTCATCCGCGATTCTTCACCGCTAAAAACAATTGCGATACCACGCATTGATGTCACGCAAGACTTTAAACTTTTAGCCCCGGCAACCTGGACTGGGGCAAAAAGTGAAAAACTTTTTCCTGCTAAATCTTACGATAAATTTCAACCAAGTAAAGTCTATCTGGGCACTACCGAACAGAACCTTTATGTCGGTTTAGTCGCAACAGAATCTCATTCTGACCTATTAAAGCAGCGTTGTAAAGTCGATAAACAGGGGGCAATTTGGGGTGATGACTGTTTTGAGGTGATGTTAGTGCCGGATAAAAACAAATTAGTTTATTATCAGATTATCGTCAATAGTTTCGGAGTTTATCGCGTCCTCAGATGTCAAACTGGTAAGAAAAGCCTGCCGGACAATGATTTTAAGGTTAAAAGTTCGGCCAAAGTTGGTAAAGGTAAATGGACTGTAGTTCTGGAAATACCTTTGTCGCAATTCAAGGCGACCGATTTTGGCAAAACCTGGAAGTTCAATATTTTCCGTTCGCGACGTTTAACTCGTGCTAAAAAAGCCGATCAGCAAGCATCCGGACTGCGACTGCTTGGTGGTTCATATCATGACTTGACCTCCTATGACCACATTACCTGGCCAATCGGCTTGATTCCAGAAAAATCATTATGGAATAGACTGAAATTCTGGTAAGTTTTGTTGGAGTACAGGCTTTAGCCTGGCATTTGTTGGAGTACAGACTTTAGCCTGCTTTTAAATTTAAGGTATAAAATGTACAATTGGCGAACATTTACAGCTGATCAGAAAGAATGGGTTTTAGCATGTCGAAAGGTGAAAAAAGACCTTGGCATTCGCCATTGCATATTGATTCCGGCAATAGGACTTATCATATTACAGCTGCATGTTTTGAGCACAAACATCATATCGGTTACAATTATAAGCGGATGTTAGAATTTGAACAGGAGTTATTAAGAGCTTTAGCCATATATTCGAGTGAAATCTTTGCGTGGGCAGTGTTACTTAATGGTTAAAACGGAACAGATAAAATCTATTTTACAAGGTCTTGGGAAATTGCATGGTAAAAGTTCTTTCCTGTGGAATAAAGTAGAAAACACAAAAGGTCGGCAGAACTGGTGTAATGCCGTAGAAACTTCAATAAATTAGGCAATGAATTATGAGTTACGAATTTAAAACTATCTATTTTGACAAGCCAATTGTTACTAATCGCAGTATTGATATTTTTATGCCGGATGAGGTTACCCGGGATGTCGCTATTTTTTGTGTTCATGGTGGTGGGTGGTTTAACGGTAGCAAGACCTGTTATCATAAAATAATGGAGGGATTCAATCAAGCTGGTTTTATCTGCGGTTCAGTTGATTACCGACTGGGGAGTGAAACCACTAAAATTAACGATCAAATTACTGATATTAGACACGGTTATGATATCTTTACTGATCTGCTTAAGCAGCATAATCGACCAGTGAAAATATTTGTTATCGGCAGTTCCGCCGGGGCGCACTTAGGGGGGCTGCTCTCGCTGGCGTTGCCGAGCGAGTGCGGTGAAGATGCTGAATTTAACGGTTTTACGCGCCAGCACGAATGGGTTAAACCGGTCGGTTGTGCCTTGCAGGCTGCGCCGATACTGTTTGAACCGTGGGAAGATATTTTCCCGGCAATCTGGGATTGTATGCAGAAGATTGTCGGTAAGCCTTACGCTGAGAACCGGGAACTGTACCGCAAAATCGCCTTGAATAGTTACCTTAATGAAAACAGTTGTCCGGTATTCCATATGGCTGCCTCGAATGAACATATGTTTCCGATTGAGCATGCCGAAGATTTTATCCTGAAGTTAAACCAATTCGGGGTTAGAGGTAAATTTAAAATTTACGCCAATACCGAACATGGCTTTTTCTACGACCTGACCAGACGCCAGCAGCAAGAGGCATTTAAGGATATCATTGATTTTATTGAAAATTTATAGTTACTACTCACCTAATTGCGCATATTCGTAGTTCCCACTTTAGTGGGTGTTTTTTTGCACCTTTAGGTGCGTAGCAGCTCGCTAAAGCTCGCAGATACACCGCCGAACTATAAACGAAATCATACCTGAGTAGTAACAAACTATAAAGGGTAAAGTTTTAATATGGAACTGTGTTATGGTCAAAAATTTATTTTAAAATATAGAGGCAATTTCAAAACAGCATTTCGCACGACTCTATTTAGGTTAAAGTAAAAGAGTTATATAAGTAGGATTCAGTGTTGAGTCATGGCTGTTGGCGGGTAACCGAAATATTTTGAGAATTCCCGTGAAAATTCGTGAATTCTTGGGTAATTGAGATAGGTAGCGGTAGTTGAAACATTCAAGCCGGAAAAAGTCAAGAGGGCTTTGGCTTCATTCATTCTGATCTGTTGCAGATGACGCATGGGGGTAGTGCCAGTTGCGGTGCGGCAGGCACGGATGACGGTTGAACGGCTGAGGTTGAATTTATCACATATCTCTTCAAGGGTAGGGCGATGAATATTTGCCTGTTTTAGCCATGCTTCTATTTTGTGCCATATAACAGCTTTTTTTTGCTCTTTTTTTGTTGTGAGCTGGGGGAGGCATTGGATTTCATCTACTAATTTCAATAGCAGTTCAAAGCAACGCCAGGAGTTGTGTGGATTTTCGACTGATTGGTACGCAGTATATAGCTGTTCAACCAGTTGTATTGTAATTTTGTTGGCGGTTAAAAGACGATTATCCAGTGGTAACGGGGCGAATTGGTGAGATAAAAAGGCTACGGAATAGAATAGGGTATCGGTTATAAAATGGCTTTTGACTATTTCAGATTCGTAGTAATAGATGATGGAGCCCGGATCGGCGGTATAATGTCGATTGCCGACATTTAACTTCACCTGTCCGCTCTGGATAAAATGCATTAAATGACCGGGCGTTGATCGGGCCGGCGGAGCTGTGCCAGCGTTTCGTTCAAAACGCCAGATCCCGCCGATACGTTCAATTGGGCACGGTATGCCTTGCTGTTCAGTAATGTTATGGTCGGTTTTCTTCTGCATAATTTTTATCACCAGTGTATAATATTCGCTTTTGACGGTTATGTCAAGTTTTTTTGACGATAATTGCGAAACTATTGCTAATTAATGCTAAAGACAAAATGAATATTATATAGTATAATATGTTATGATTAATTTTTTAATTGATAATATTTACTAAACATATAAGGAGATTGTGATGACTAGAAGAGAGCGATTGATGAATACATTTGCAGGGCGGGCAGTTGATCGTCCGGCGGTAAGCTTTTATGAGATTGACGGTATCAGACAGGATGGACATGATCCGGGTGAGTTTAATATTTTCAGTGATCCGTCCTGGTTGCCGCTGTTGCAGTTGGCGCGCGAAAAGACTGACTTGATGGTATTGACCGGAGTGTCTATTCGTAATAATGGGCGAGCGGTAAATGCTGTTCCTGATGAATATATCAAAACAACGACGACAGTGACTGCTGAAGGGAAGCGGGAACATACCACGTTAGCTGCGGGGAATAGAGTTTTGACCCAGACCTGTTTTAGAGAGCGGGATATTGACACCTTATGGACACCTGAACATCTGATAAAGAATAGCGATGATTTGCAGTCATGGATAGATTTGCCGGAATTTACTGCGCATGGTGAAGTTGATGTTGCCGAAGTTATGCGGCGTGATGATTTGGTCGGGAATCGGGGTGTGGTGGTGCTTGATACGCCGGATCCACTTTGTATGGTGGCGGCAATGATGGACATGGAGGAGTATACTATTGTTGCGTTGACTGAACCGGAACTGTTCAAGCAGGCATTGGATAAAGCGGCGAGGTATATTTTTTGGAAAACGGAGCAGGTGGCGACGGCATTGCCGGGGAGCTTGTGGCGAATTTTTGGACCTGAATATGCCAGTCCACCTTATTTGCCACCCCGCTTGTTTAAGGAATATGCGGCTGATTATTGTGCTACTATGGTGGATATTATTCATAAACATGGTGGCTATGCCAGACTTCATTCTCATGGTAACCTTAAAGATATTCTGGGATATATAGCCGGCACTGGTTGTGTGGGTTTGGATCCGATTGAACCACCACCGCAGGGTGATGTTGAATTGAGCTATGTCAGAGGGAATTATGGTAAAGATATGGTGTTATTCGGTAATCTCGAGGCATGTTGGATTGAAAATATGGAACCGGAAAAGTTCCGGTCGAAAGTTCGTCAGGCAATTGACGAAGGCACGGCTGGAGAAGGCCGGGGCTTTGTGCTGATGCCATCCTCTTCACCGTACGGCAGGAAACTTCCGGCATTAGCGATGAAGAATTATGAGATAATGATTGATGAGATAGAAAAAATCTAATCGGCATTTTAAGAAAATCATTGGATTATTCGCTCATATGATGTAAATTATTCAGTTATAATTTAAGATTTATACATAAGTGTATTCTTTTAGCTAGTTTACAGTGCCTGTTTAAGTTCAACTACGCAGCTCTTTAATAGCTTTTAGATCGCAAAACGGTATTGAAACTAAACTAGAGTATAATATATGAGTGAATATGAAGCGGTAATTGGACTTGAGGTTCATGTCCAGGTAAACAGTGCGAGCAAAATGTTCTGCTCCTGTGCCAATAAATATGGTCAGGAGCCTAATACGCTGGTCTGTCCGGTGTGCATGGGCTACCCCGGGGTATTGCCGGTGCCTAATCAAAAAGCAATTCGTCAGACTGTAATTGCCGGGTTGGCCACTGAATGTGAGATTGCGGCCTACAGCAAATTTGATCGCAAGAGCTATTTTTATCCTGATATGCCGAAAAATTACCAGATTTCCCAGTATGATCTGCCGTTCTGTGAGCATGGCAGACTTAAAATTTCCGGGAAAGGTTTTTCCGGTGAAGAACTGGAAGAACGTTATATCGGTATAACTCGAATTCATTTGGAAGAAGATGTGGCGAAACTGACCCATTTCGGTACTTGCAGCGGGGTTGATTACAACCGTGCCGGCGTGCCGCTGATGGAAACTGTCAGTGAACCTGATATGCGGACCCCGGATGAGGCTTATGCTTATCTTACCGGCCTTAAACAGATTATGCAGTATGCCGGCATCAGTAATTGTGATATGGAAAAAGGTCAGATGCGGTGCGATGTTAATGTTTCAGTTCGGCCGGTTGGTCAGCAGAAATTCGGGACAAAGATTGAGATGAAAAACCTTAATAGTCTCAGAGCTATTCATCGTTCGATTGCCTATGAAATTGAACGGCAGACGGAACTGGTATCTGAAGGCGTTAAACTGCAACAGGAGACACGGGGCTGGAATGATGATCGTGGTGAGTCTTACCTGATGCGTACTAAAGAAGATGCCCATGATTACCGTTATTTCCCTGAACCTGATCTGATGCCGGTAACTTTTACGCTTGAAGAGATTGAGGCGTTGCGAGCTGGACTTTCTGAATTGCCGGAAGCTAGACGGCAACGGTTTGTCGCTGAATATGATTTAACTCCCTATGATGCGGACGTTTTGACTCATGATAAAGCTGTAAGCGATTATTTTGATCGCGGTGCTAGCTTGGTCAAAACACCTAAACTATTGGCCAACTGGATCATATCTGAACTGTTACGTGAACTTTCAGATGCCGGTATTGCGGTTGATGAGTGCAAAATCAAGGCGGAGCAGTTGGCCGAAATGATTCAGCTGATTGAAAATAAAACTATCAGCGGCAAAATAGCTAAAACGGTTTTTGCCGAGATGTTCAAAACCGGCAATGACGCAAAAAGTGTCGTTAAGAAAAAAGGTTTGGTTCAGGTGTCTGATTCATCAGCTATTGAAGCGTTTGTTGATCAGGCGATTGCTGACAATCCGACGCAGGTTGAACAGTTTAAGGCGGGTAATGTGAAGGTATTGCAATACTTTGTCGGACAGGTGATGAAACTGAGTCGTGGCAAAGCCAACCCACAGATGGTTACTGAATTACTTAAAAATAAACTTTAACTATAAAAAATTACCCGAACGGGTATAACAAAAAAACTACCCGGACGGGTATAACAATGAGAGGTTATAATGAAACAGATTAATATTGCTCTTTTAGCAACAGTGGGACTTATGCTTTTTTCGGCTCATACCGGTTGGAGCAAACCGCTTGAAAAACTTAAAATAGAGTATTCTATCACTGAAATGAACCGGTTGTGTGATCGTTGCAGTGGACGTGGTACAGTGGTTAAAAAAGATCTTGAAAGAGTTGAGTTTGGTGAGGATAATGACAGTGCACCTGAAACTTGTCCCAAATGCAGTGGAAATAAATTTATCAAGGCGGAAGGAACAGGTGGAGTAGATTATTATACAAAAAGTGTGGTAGTAATCTCTTTTTCGCCGGATGCCAAACGGCAGAAATTATTTGACACTAAGAAGTATCGGAAAAAATTCCTCAATAAATATTTTTTCGTTGACTATGTACTGGTTGTAACTAAGGATAGCAAGCAGGCTGATATTGATAAATTGCCCAAGGCTTTACAGAAACTTCATTACCTGCAACTTCAACTTGTCTCGGTTAAGAAAGCACAGATTGATCGTGAGAAAGGGGAAACAAAGTTTGAGCCTATATATATGCCCAAAGAGAAAACTGCGAACAGTACTGCTGCGAACAATAGCAAACGGAAGAGCAATGATGATTTAGAAGATGACTTTGACGAAGACAGTGATAATGATGGTGTAGTGAAACCTGCTACTGCTATTTTTGAGGAAGAGGAAGGTGAACCACAACGGATATATCTGTCATTCAGAAGTGAAACCACTAAAAAGAAAGTATTGGTCGCTACCGAAGAAGAAATTGTTGCAACAAAGAAAAAATATCACCTGCTGTACGACTGAATTAATTTTGCGGCATAAATTCCGCAAAATTAATTATAGGTGAGGTGATTTTGAAAGTCCAACGCGAGCACGATTTTTTAACGTTTTGGGCGAGTAGATTTTGATTTTTTAGCGATTGAGCATACCTGTAGGTATGTGAATGAGCTCAAAATCAAAAGATGCTGTTCAAAATTAAAAATCTGCCGTGGAGAGTTTTAAAATTGCCTCAGGTTTTAGTCAACTTTAACTGGCTCAGTTTTGCCGCTGGTCAGCGATTTTTCTGTTGCCTCCATCATTGCCTGGATTTCCAGCGTTTCACTTAATGCAACCGAAATAACTCCATCGATAAAGAATCTTTCCAGTGCCAGAATCAGATTGCTGTAAAGCTCCCCGGCATTGGCGAAGTTGACGGTAAAACTGTTTACGTCATCTTTATTCTGTCCACGGCCACCGTAATAATAGGCATTGCTGTTGCATTCCACAACGCCGCGCCGATGTTCATCGTAATTGACAATTGCAGTAATGCCGCCGGCATCTTCACGGGCTGTAATCGTTTTTGCCCCAGATCCCATGATGGTTATTAGCATTTCAAAGGTGTGTACGCCGTACCATACCAGTGAACTGCCGCTGGCCGCTTTGCCCAGTGGGCCGTAAACATTAGCGAAGTCGGCTGTACCGATTTCCTTGACACAATTGCATATTTCCGGGGTGAAGCGCAGTGATGATGCCGACCATACTTTGATATTATGTTTTTGGGCCAGATCACAGATGGTTTTGCCGTTTGCCAAATTATCCGCCAGTGGTTTATCAATAAAAACTGGCAGGCCAAGCGGGGCAATTTTCTCGAAATATTCAAGATGGAACTGTGGATCATTGATTTCCAGCAGAATGCCGTCAACTCCTTCAACTGCTTCGTTAAAATCACGGGTAACTTTTACCCCGAGATCTTCCAATGTTTGCTGGCGTCCGTCTTGGTCAGGTTCGGTCTGGAATGGAGTCGGGAAACGCATGCAATTTATAACCTGCAACTGGTTGACTTTTTTGTCCGGTCCCTGAATAAGTTCAGTGAATTTAATTGAATGACTGGTGTCAAGACCGATAACCGCTAACTTAAACATAATGCTGATTCCTTGTTTATGTTAATATTAAGCTTATATTTTCGACGAGAGCAACGGCTTTTGTCGCCACGTTAACTCTCAAAATTGTAATCTACCTCACTATGCGACTAAATCAATAAAATAAAAATAAAATTTGTTTCTTATCATTGACAGACTTGAATTTAATTACAGGAAAGCTAGTTTTATAAAAATGAAATAATTTAATAAAAGGAACTTAATATATGTTTGACTTAAAACTTGAACGACCGCTGGTATTTTTTGACTTGGAAACAACTGGCGTAAATGTTGCCCGTGACCGGATTGTGGAAATTTCGGTAGTAAAATTAATGCCGGATGGCAGTCGGACGACCCGGACGAGACGACTTAACCCGGAGATGCCGATTCCAGCTGAAGCCGCTGCCATACATGGGATATCAGATGCTGATGTTGCTAACGAACCGACATTCAGAGATGTTTCACGCAATCTTTACCTCTACCTGGAAGGGTGCGATCTCGGCGGTTACAATATCCTTAAATTTGATATTCCGGTACTGGTGAATGAATTTAAACGGACCGGGCTCGATTTTTCTATGGATGGTCGCAGGTGTATTGATGCCTTTAGTATTTTTTGTAAGATCTTTCCGCGGACGCTCGTTGGTGCTTATAAGTTTTTCTGTGGCAAAGAATTGGATGACGCCCACAGTGCAGAAGCTGATACATTGGCGACAGTTGATGTATTTATGCAGCAGATGGAGAAATATCCTGAATTGCCGCGTGACCTCGATGAGCTGCATGAATACTGTGATAATCGGGATCCTGATGCATTGGATTCAACAGGTAAATTTAAATGGTCCGGAGATAAGTTAGTGATTAATTTTGGTAAAAATAGTGGAACTGCGTTAAAAGATATTGCGGTTGATAATCCTGGATTCCTTCAGTGGATAATCAGGGCAGATTTCCCGGATGATGCTAAAAAGATCGCTTCAGATGCCTTGAAAGGCAGCTTCCCGGAGAAAACTGCATGAAGGATGAACGGCTGACAAGTTTGCTCTCATTACTCGATGATGAGCATGACCGTAATGCCTGCCGAGTGATGATTGAACTGCTCAAATATGGTGATGCGCTGGAAGAACCTTTGCGGGATTTGCATGAGAATACAAATCCGCAACTGCGTCGCCGGGTACATCAATTGCAGGCGATTATCTCATTTCGCCAGCAACGGGCAGATTTCTCCAGAAAATTGAAAAATGGTCGTATTGGGCTATTTGACGGTTTGATTGAATCGCACCTGTTATGGTATGATAGTGATACCAGAGAGGAGATTATGGAGGTCTGGGGTGAATTGATTAAACAGACCGAAAAATATGCGCCGGAAAATATTGAAAAACTGGCCTATTTTATGCGTCGCAATGGATTTATTGTTGCTGAAAAAGATGAGTTTCAGGCCGACTGTTTCTGTCTCGGAATTGTTATTGATGATAAAGTCGGGGCTGATTTCCTGTTGTGTGCCATTGCCGCGGAGATTGCCGCTAAATGGAATGTTGAATTGAAAATAATTAAGCGTGATGAACGTTTTGCCTTGCTTGATGCTGATGGCAGTGTGCTTTTTCCGCATGATGGCTGGCAGATTTCCAAACCGAATAAATTTACCAATTTTGCCTCATGGACAAATGCTAAATTGATTAAATTGGCTTTGGCAAACCTTTTTCTCGTCGCAGTGGAATCGGACAGTTTTCGTTATGTCAGTATCATTGGTAAATGTCTGACAATGGCTGGCGGTGAAAAAGATGTCAGCTTCCTGCCGTTCCCCTATTCAGGAAAAGAGAACCAGTAATAAGTTTTATTCCAACTGGTGTCGCTCGGTATAAGTCCCTGTGTGCTGTTTAATGCTAAAATTATGAGTTCTCTAATATTTTGATTGTAAATTTCTTACAATCACACCTCAAATTTATCTAGCATTGAACAGCCCTGCATGATACCTTTATTCGCCGCCGGGAGGCTGCTCCCACCTTAAAATGTGGGAGCCGACCTCCGGGCGACGAATAGAAGCATTGGTTAAAAATTTGTGGTGAGTTTTTTTGCCATTAATCCCATTGATATGATATTGTTACTTTCCACTATAACATTTTGATTATTCAGATATTTATCGCTGATAACCAATTTACATTGAGCACCGGGCTTTGTCATCGGATAATCCACTGGCAGTTGAAGATTTAGTTTGAATTTCATTATTTTCCCGTGATATTGTTTTGGGGTAATTATTTTTACTGTTGATACACCAGTAAAATTATTCCACTCTGGACTGATTGTGTACTTATACTAGCGACGGATGAAATCTTAGCTTTTAATTAGTTAAATTAATGCTATATTACTTATAAAATAAGGAAGTAGTATTATGATAAAAATTGAATTTACAGAAGGCGATATAAGTAATATTGAGTG
>JAKIUY010000036.1 GCA_021647315.1 Victivallaceae bacterium | reverse complement strand
CTGGGAACCTCTCTTGATTTTATATCAAAAAGCGCAATAAAAAAGGGGGAAGACGGTTTTTCTCTGTTTTTTATTGATTTTAAGTAAGAAAATAGGTCTGTAACCATAGGTAAGGGTTGACAGTACCGTCAATAAACTATGGAGCCAAAAATGAAAAAATATTTTTTATCCCTGATTTTGTCCTTTATATTTGTCGGAACTTTATCTGCTGGAACAACTTATTACATTAGCAAAACCGGGAGTGACAGTGGAACTGTCGGTCCATTCGCAACAATGACTTATGCACTTAGTGTTGCGCAAGGTGGTGATACCATCATCATCAACTCCGGCATCTATAATCAAGATGACATTGGCCGTTTCTGGAATTTTCAGGGCAGTGCTTCGTCCAAAATCAATGTTCGCGGTGAAGCTGACGACCATTTTTCAGTAACGTTGGAAGGATTCTACGTTATCAAAGGCGACGGTGCCGATATCCGTCATATAAAATTTGCTTCCGCCGGAATTAACCCGGGAGCAACTGTGGGGATTATAAGTATCGGAGCTAATTATATAACTGTCGCCGACTGTTTTATCACTGGTCGTGACAATGATTACGGTAGTACTGTTAACCCTTTTGACGGCATAAAAATTATTGGAAAAACTTATAATGACAGTTCTGTCAGACCACGTGATATTACGATTAGTAATTGTCTTATTAAAAACTGCCCTGAAGATGCTATTGACAATACCGGTGCCAAAGATGTAAAATATCTGGACAATATTATCACCAGATGTGGATTGATTCAGATTAAGGGTGGCGTTGAAAATCTTAATATCGAGAGAAATAAAATCTATAAAACTTCCATTGGCGGAATATTTGCCGGCGGCATGGATACAGTAGGAACCTATACTGGAAACGCTGAAATGCCGCTCATTACGCCGGTTTCTGACCGATTCGGGGGAAAAAATATTAACATTTTCAATAATGTAATGTTTGATGTCAAGAATGAATTTGTCAAAATCGGTTGGAACGGAGTACAAATAATCAATAACACTTTTGACAGCCACAATGTAGGGAAAAGTGCTATTTCATTAGTAAATTCATCAATGAAATATTATGATGATGATGCCCTGAACTCTGGTCTGGAATATGCCAGCGGCAACGACAGTGGCGGAGATTATGTAAAAATATACCATCCGGCAAAAAACGTTTCTTTTCAAAATAATATATTATATAATCATAACGTCGAAATTTCAAAACATCTCGTTGCAATGGACAGTAATTTTATGAACAATTTTCTTGGTGAAAATAATTTATATCACTCTTACAACGGAACGTCAGCTGAGTTTTGGATTGACGGGACATCATATTGGGGAGTAATAACTTTCCCTTATGAAAACAGTTCAAGTGTTACGCTTGAAAATGCTGATCCGGGATTCCGGGATTCTGATAACAATACCTATCAGCTTGAGAATACCTCAGGAGTGGCAACCGACGGCACTGCAACCGTAAATACTCTGGATTACTGCGGAATGCCAAGATATACCTCAACACCGTCAGTCGGAGCTTTCGGAGCAAAAAAAGAGGTAATGCATCTAAAATTTAACGATAACAGCAATGATTCATCACGGTTTTCAAATCATGGTACTACCGTGCAAACACCTGTTTATGTGGAAGGGGTAAACGGTAAGGCAATAGAACTTAACGGCACTGATCAATATATAACAATAAGCGATGCTGACACTCTTGATATAACCAGTCAGTTAACTCTGTCAGCCTGGATCAAACGGGATACCAATAACGGTTATGACATGATTGTCGGCAAAAGTCGGGCTTATATTTTCGCGGTAGACAGCTCTAATAAGTTATATTTTAATCTCTATGACGGTTCAGCCTGGCGTGCTGCAGCTTACAGCAACAGCGTCATTCAGACCGGCGTATGGACTCATGTCGCGGCGACCTATTCAAAATCAGACGGTGAAGTGAAAATATATATCGACGGGCAACTGGACAAAACGACTACTATTACCTCGCCATTTTCAATTGATGTAAATAATTATACGGTTGAAGTAGGTCGGACATGGAGTAGCTGGATGTTTGACGGCAGTATAGATGATGTAAAAATATTTGATATTACCCTAAATGAGTCGCAACTCAATGACATACAGATAAGAGAGTCTAATGTCATGTGGTTAAAATTTGGCTATGCCACCGGCAATCTGCGGGACTCATCAGGCAACATCAACGATGGAACTTTACAGGGTAACGCCACTTATGGCTCCGGATACTATAAACAGGGACTGTCATTAAGCGGGAATAGCGGTGATTATGCCTATGTTTCCGACAACCAGACTTTACGAGTTAACGCAGGAGTGACGCTATCTGCGTGGATAAAAATGACCACGACGAATAATTATGATATGATTGTCGGAAAAAATCAGGCTTATCTTCTGGCGGTTGATAATTATGATAATTTATATTTCAATATTTACAATGGTTCGTCATGGGTAGGCGCGACCTACAGTTCGACTAAAATCCAGCCTGATATCTGGACACATGTTGCCGCTACTTATGACAAAGCGACCGGTGAAATAAAAATATACATCGACGGCATGCTCAATAATACAAAAACCATCACCTCATCTTCAATATCCGCAAATACTCAAAGAGTTGAAATAGGCAGAGTATGGGGCGGGTGGGAATTTGGTGGTTCCATTGATGATGTAATGATTCATAACCGGGCATTGAATGGTCTGGAAATCTGCAGAATTATGCTGGATCAATAAATTTTAACAACAAACCTAATGCCGGATTGTATAATTAGATTTTCAATGTGGCATTATTATATTAAACAATAAAACAATTAGGAAATAAAGAATGCAGTTTATGAAAAAATACCGTTTATTGAAAAAAGTCAGTTTCGCCGGAGTTGTTTTAGTAGTTTTAACGGGCCTTGGCTTCAGTTCAAGCAGTCAGGCGGCAAATAAAGATCTGCTGTTTGAAACCACTTTCGACAAGATGATTGTCCGGGCAGATTATGCCAAAGGGTCGCCGGAGGCGTTGAAATTCAAAGGCACCCTGGAATTCAGAATGAATCCGGGTTATAACAATAAATGTTCATATCTGCGTCAACCCGGTGAAAAGCTGGAATATAATGCCGTCGGCAACTTCAATCCGAAAGCCGGCACGATTTCATTCTGGTTCAAAGCGTTGAACTGGAAGCCCGGAGGGGACGGTGCGACTACATTATCCAAATTCAAACATCTGCTTTCAGCCCGGATAAAAACCACCACCGGCAAGGCGGTGTTCACCTTCTACAAATATTATCAGGGTGCAAATCTCTCTTTCCTCATTTCACCGAGTCTTAATAAAAAAAATTTCATCTGCGGGTTCGATGCCAGTATCCTGAAACAGGATCAATGGTATAAGGTTGACTGCACTTGGGGTGACGGCAAAATGACCGTGTTTATTGACGGTAAAAAAGTGACCTCCACCAACTATGGCGAGGGTTACAAACAGGTCGCAAACGGCAAACTGCTGAGTGGCAAAATTTTAATAAATCCCATTCTGTGGGGTGGCAAACATGAAAATGAAGCTGCAAAAACGCTGATTGATGATGTTAAAATCTACCGCCGCGCCCTGTCGGCTGCGGAAATCAAACGTGATTACCTTAAAGATAAAGGTGAAAAAATTGCCGAAGCTGAACTGGCCTCTATTACGATGGCCGGTGTGGATCGTAACAACGGACGCCTTGACCAGATTAACGCTGCGTTTGACCTTAACGGATTACCTGACAGTTGGCAGCAGGCAATTAAAGGCGGCAAAGTAAAAGCACAACTAAAACTGTCACTTGACGGCAAAATATTATTAAAGAAAACTTATCTGCTGAAAAAACTTAAATTCAATTTTCTTGTTGCCAGAGCAGATAAAAAAGGCACTGTCACCGCAATCCTTGATCTCACGAACCAAAAGAGCGGTAAAAAACTCGCCCTTAAACAATCTATCACCCGCCCTGATACCAGCTGGTTCGGCAATCAATACGGCAAGGATGATTTCGTGCCGCAACCGTGGACAGCCATTGAAGCCAATGGCGACAGCGTTACACTCTGGAATCGTACTTATCAGTTTGATGGACCGTTTATTAAACAGGTCACCAGCGGCGGCAAAAAACTGCTCAGCCAGCCGACAAAGCTGTTAATTGATGTCGGCAATGGTCGGCAAACAGCAGTATTCACTCCGGGTAAGATCGTTGGCAACCGCAAAGACCGTATCGTCTTCACCGGTCTGGGGAGCGTCGGTGATCTGGTCATAAATTACCGCAATACCGTCTGGTTTGACGGTTTCAGCCGAATTGAATTTTCGCTCGGACCGCAAGGTGCTAAAGTTAAATCAATGCAGCTGACCTACACCGTCAAACCGGAGTTTGCTAAATATATGGCCAATCCAATACCGGAAAAATTCAAAGCCGGCGGCAACTATTTTGACTGGAAAGGTTCCAGTCACCATGACTTCAGCCAGTTATGGCTGATGGGCAGGGTCAACGGTCTCTGCTGGGTCGCTGAAGATGAAGGCAACTGGGTCTATCCCCAAAACAGTAAACCGATAAAAGTTATTAAAAACAGTGATGGAGCCAAAGTTACATTAGATATCATCAGTAAACCGGTAATGCTGCCGACAGGGGTTAAATACGCCTTCGGTTTCATCGCCACGCCGACGCGCCCGCTACCGGAAAATTATCGAACCATCTTCTTCGCCGGCTGGAAAACTAAAAACATCAACACCGCATCAACCGGCTGGGGTGGCAGAGGTTTTACCCAGTATGCCTCATTGATCCCGAGTAAAACCTATGAGAAAAATATGTCGTATCTCAAACGGAAATGCCCCAATGCGAAATCATATCCATACTCATCGCCCACCGGCTTAAGTGATGCTGAACCGGTAGTAAAATATTTTCTCCATGACTGGACTGTCCCCGGCGGCTCGGTATTCCCGACTAAACATGCGGAAGATAAAACTATTGTTTACAATCAGGTTCCCTTGATCCCAACTCAGGCATTCCGCGACTTCTTCGCCGATAAGGTTGAAAACTTTCTCAGCAAAAAAGATAAATACACCGGTGGTGTCTATTACGACCTGGTTCATCCATGGCATAACTCCAGTTCAGTCGCCTATGGCAAATTCACCGATGCATTCGGACGCAAAATCCCATCGCAAATCACCATTATCGGCCTGCGTGAATGCCTGATGCGCACGATAAAAATATGTCGTAAATATGGCATGAATGCCATATATCATGGACATATAATGTACAATCCGGCCGCCATGGGTTTAGCCGACTTCTGGTATCCCGGCGAACATCTCAACGCCAAACTGGCAAAAAATAAATTCTACTACACCGATGAAATGTCACAGGATGATTATGATGTCAATTACAGCTCCGAGAAGAAAGGAGTCGGCATCATCAACCTGCCGGTAATCGGACGGACGCATAAAAAATACCGTGGCAAGGCCGGTGAAGCGGCCACCAAAGCGATGCTGGGTAGAATGACCTTGAATGATATTGTCAGCTCAGCAACCCAATGTTATCAGCCGACAGTCGATAAGATGTGGGGCATCAAGAAAAAATATAAACTTGATAATGCTGAATTTATTAAGTTTGACATCAATAAACTCTACAGTTCAGATAATAAAAACATCGTCGCCTCATTTTATCTCTATCCAGACAAACAGATATTCGCGGTAGTCTATAATCAGACTCAACAACCACAGTCAGCAACCCTGACTATTCCCGGTTATAAAAATGCCTATGATGCCTGGAATGACCGGCAACTGAAAATAGTTGGCAATAAACTGGAAGTTAATATCCCGGGGCGCGGTTTCATGTTGGTAATATTGAAAAACTAGACTGCAGGGAGTGCTGGTCGACTTGTCGCGCCATAGTTCACAATGACGAGTCAGGCCAGCATATCAGTCGCTGGGAGCACTGGTTAAATAATTAATATTTCAGCAAAAGAACTGAATATTGTTGATGAGGGTAAAATTCAACAACAGCAGCAACACCAGACTAAATTTGATTATATCCTTGGCAATCCACCATTTATCGGCAAACATTTAAGAGAAGCTGAACAAAATACCGATATGGAAAATATCTGCTCTGAAATAAAAAGTTTCAAGACACTAGACTATGTTACCTGCTGGTATATAAAAGCGGCTCAATATATCCAGGGAACAGATATTAAAGTTGCCTTTGTCTCAACAAACTCTATTTCCCAAGGTGAACAAGTTAGTATTCTATGGAATGAGTTGCTTGATAGATACAAAATAAAAATTCATTTTGCCCATAGAATATTTTTCTGGACAAATGAGGCTGCCGCAATTCCAGCACTTTTTGCCGAAATCAGGCAACCGGTTAATAACTATATTGTTATCCCTAGAGTATCATCTGAAAATAGAAGTAGGAACCGGGGAATATAAAACTAACTTTTTGCCAAATATTCAAACTTTTTGCTATTCCAATATAACACCACTGACACTATAATATTAGTCATCTATTTCAATCACGTATTGAAAATAATTTTAAACATATTATAGTATTATACTCTATAGATAACAACTATATATTATATAACAAAAAGGATTTACGGTCATGCATAAATTAACTGCTATACTCGTTTTATTACTTGTTCTAAACATTACAACTATCAGCAACGCAAAATCCCCGGCAACTAACCAACCAACGGAAATCATCTTCAAAGTTGACTTTAATGATTTAACGACCAATGCCGGCACCGCCGCCGGCAGTGGCAGATGCAGTCTCACTCGCGACTTAGGCGCCTCAGCTAAAGAAGGCGTCAAAGGTGTCGGCCTGCTGCTTGATGATGCTGAAAAATGTGAATATTCCGCCAAAGGAAACTTTCCGGGAGTCACCGGAACCATTTCTCTATGGGTCAAGCCCTATAACTGGAAAGATAATACAACCCGCTTTCAGGAATTCTTTATTCTTACCGGCGGCGCAAACAATAAAACCTATTATATGACAATTAACAGTCCACCAATTGCCGGAGGAGTTAATTTCGGCATCAGCATCAAAGATCTGACAACCAAAAAACGTGAAAACTGTATCGTTTCCGGCGCAGTCGACTGGAGTTCAGGCAAATGGCATAATATTACCGCAACCTGGAATAAAAAAGAGCTTAAATTATATGTTGACGGGCTCTTCTCCAGCAGTAAACCGATAAAAGGACATCCATTTGCCGCCTTGCCTAAATCTGTAATAAAACTGGTGCCTCATAACCATTTCAAGGAGATGCCGACCCGCAGCCGGAAAGACCGGACGCTGATTGATGAAGTTACCATCTGGAATAGGGTTCTGAATGCGGATCAGGTACTTGCCAATTATACTTCTGTCGTTGGCGGCAGTACCAATATAAACCGCGTGCCGGTGCCACGCCTGACCGGCAAAATCACTCTGGATGGTAAACTTGATGAAACAGGTTGGACAAAGGCGTCACAAGTACCGATTATTACCGATGTATTTACCGTTTACCCCATTAAATACCGCTCTTCAGCTTCACTCTGTTACAATAGCAAATATCTCTATATTGCAATCCAGACTCCGGCACGCAGCCGGCTGAAAGCAGCTGAATTAAAACGTGACGGTGCCCTGTGGACAGACGATTCAGTTGAGATCTACCTTTCACCGGACAAAAACAGCGCGGCGGACTTTTACCAGTTTATTGTCAACTCAAAAGACAATGTCTACGATAACTTCAAAAAGCGGACAAAATGGAATTCCACCATTAAAACTAAGTCAACTGTCAGCAACGGCATCTGGACTATGGAGGCGGCAATTCCATTCAGCGATTTCAATAAATCCACTCCGAAACCCGGCGACATCTGGCTGGCAAATTTCTGCCGTAACTGGTATCGCGGCAAAAACCTGCGACCTGACTTTACTGAATGGGCCTATGTCGGCGCGGGTTATGCCGGAACACCGGATCGGCTTGGACGGTTGGTGTTTGCCGGCAAGAACAGCGGTGTCAAACTAATCACCGGTCAAGGGCTTGAATTGGGCAAACTTTCGTTTACCTTGCAGACCCAACAACCACAAACCGGAAAAATAGTTTTCAGCGAACGTGACCGTTCTATAATCAATCAAACCATTACCGTCAAAGGGAAAAAGGTCTGGAAATCAGCGCGTGATGATTTCAAAGATGGTAATTTGTCCATCGAACTGGCACCTGCATCCGGTGGCAACAGTAAAGCATCATTTATCTACGATACCAAAATAATTTTAAAAGAATTGGTCACTACCGCCTATATCCCTGCCCCCGTCAAAAAACGACTGGGACTTAAACTTGGTTTCAGTTCACTGGATAACCAATGGCATAAATTGATTAAACAGGGCAAAGCCAAAATCGCGATTACCCTTACTACACCTAACGGAACAGCCTCGACTAAAAAATTCACTATAAAACAGCCGGAAGAGCTGTTCTGGATCCCATGTCTCTATAAAAAAGGCTCTAATCTCCTTAACTATATCATCACTGCTGACGGTAGTAAACTCAACGAACAACTCAAAGTAAAACTCGAAATCCCTGATCTGAGCTGGGTCAATAATAAAATCGGCGTCACCGATGAGGTTCTTACGCCCTGGACGCCTCTAGTCTATGCCGCTGATAATACCATCAGCTTCTGGAACCGCAGCTATAGTTTCAACGGTCCCTTTCTCAGTAAAATCATTGCCAAAAAACAGCCGATGCTTCGTGCCCCGATCACGATGAACGCGGTAATAAACGGCACTGATCATAAATTAACTGTTACGTCACGGAATCTCGACAAAAAATCCCCTAACCGAGCAGAAATGAGCGGCACGGCGAACTTTAAAAACAGCCAGTTAAAAGTTGACTGGAGCAGTTGGCTCGAATACGACGGGTTGACTGTCGCCACTGTAACGATCAAACCGCCAGCCGGAGGTATTACCATAGAACAGCTTAAACTCTCTATTCCACTCCGTTCCGATGTAGTGAAATATATCCGCGGCACTCGCCAACTCGGAGCATTAAAAAGCGGCCGCCTTCCATGGAATGGTAAAATATGGCAAAGCGGTTATGAACCATATATCTGGCTCTCTAATGAATACGAAGGCTTTCTCTATTTCTGTGAATCCGCAGCAAATTGGCTTGCCGGAAAAAACTCGAAACATCAAATCACCGTTCTGGGCGGCAAAAATGCCGGTATGATGCTCACGCTGATAAATCGCAAGACAAAACTGACGAAACCGTTCAGCTATACCTTCGGATTCCAGGCAACCCCGGTCAAACCGTTCAGCAAAAAACTCCATGCCTGGAATTTTGGCAGCTATAAACCCACCAAACATCAGACGGCTCAACCCTGGTTTACCGCCCATTCAAAACAGGAAGGACGCTGGGGCGTACATAACGGCAAAAAACTGCTTGAATTCGATCAGGCAAAACGCAAACGGGGCATCACCCAGTTCTACTATTCCGTCGCCAGTTCAACCCCGGAAAACAATCCGACCTTCAACCTCTACAAAGCACTTTGGCTCAATCCATATTCAATAACTTTCGGTCCCTATAAGTTCCGTAAATTCTGGGTTGGCTGGCGCAAACCGGAACCACCATACTATATGCCGGGCGTAGATCCATCCTCCCCAAGTTTTATCAATTATAAACTCTACAATGCCTATACCATGCTTAACGACTATGGCATCCGAGCTCTATACAGCGATATGGATGGGGTTTACGGGGCAAATAATGAACTTGCCGGTACCGGATTCAAAGATATATTCGGTAATTCAGGTCCAACCTATCCTATTCTCGGCAAACGCCAGTTTGCCAAACGCCTCGCGGCACTGCTGCGCACTGTCGGTGGCGAACGACGCTACTGGATGACCCATGAACATACCAAACTGGTGCCGCCAATTCACGCCTGGGCTGATTTCTGGTGGCCCGGCGAGGAGTTGACCAATGTCATGTACAAAAAAACCTGGTTTTATATGGATGAACTGGATGATGTTGCCTGGCGTGCAGAATACAGCTCCACATCAAGTGGTCTGGAACACCTCTTCCTGCCGGAATTTGTCCGTGGCACAAAAAATAAAGCTGACACCAAAGATGTCCAGCCAAGCGAAAGTCTGCTCGCCATGTGTATTGTCAATGATATCAACACTTCCGGTTCATTTCTAAATGCGCAGGCTCTGGAAACTCTATGGTCACTGAAAGCCGAACTCGGCATAACTGAAGCCGACCGCATTCTCTATTGGGAAAAGAATTGTCCAGTAAAAGCATTGACTCCCAAAGCACTGGCATCGGTCTATTTCAGTAAAGAGGGTCCGGTAATTGCCATTGCCAACCGTCAACCGAATAGAACAACCATAAAAGTTAAGCTTGACCTGAAAAAGCTGGGTTTAGCACCAAATGAAACTTTAACCGCCTACGATGCCCGTCTGAAAAAAAATATTATGATAAAAGCGGGCATCCTCTCAACCTCCGTTGACGGACGCAACTACACGCTGATAAAGATAAAAGAATAGGGGTTGGGGCTTGGAAACTAACCCCACCACGTCCACCACGTTCCCGTCTCTAGTTTCTATCTTCTCCCCGATCCTCAAAAAAAATACTTAAATTGCCCTGAATCAACTTGTTTTTCCCAAATACATTTGATATATTATATATTATACAACCTAACTATATTATATATGGAGATGAGTATGAGAATAATCGGATCATTTGAGAAAGGACTGAATGTCCTTGAATATATCGCGTCAATCGGTGGCAAAGCCCGAACCAACGAAGTAGCGAAAGCCTGTGATATTCCACCATCCAATACTGTTTTGTTTCTCAACACTCTGATCCAGAAAGGTTATCTGATCAAAAACAGTCAAGATGGACGTTATTATCTATCGAACCGCCTGGCTCAGGTTGCGGAAACCGTCTCAATCTCACTTTACGATGATCTGAAAAACATTGCCGCCAATGTAATTGAAGAGCTTCAAAGCAAAATTGATGAGAATATTCTTATCGCGGTTCTAAATCACGATATGATGGAATTTATTCTCCGCCGTCAATCAACTAAACAGATTCAGATCGTCAATAATATTCATCAGTTTTATCCACCCCATTCAACTGCCGCCGGCAAAGCCATTCTGGCTTTTCTGAGTAAAAATGAGCTGACGGACTATCTTAAAGCTGCTGAATTTGAAAGCTATACCGATAAAACACTGACGACTGCAAGTGCCGTCAGACAGGAATTAAAACAGGTTAAAAAAGATTATTACGCGATCAATCACGGTGAATATGAGGCTGATATAATGGCAGTCGCCGCCCCGATCTTTCTCAAAAAAAAAATCATTGCTTCATTAACCGTTCAGTTCCCGAAATTCAGGTATCAGGATAGTGAACTTGATACTTATGTAACAACAATTAAACAACACGCGGATAACATAACCACCCAATTAAATAATATATAGGAATAGCAAATGTACAAACATGTAAGCAATAATTCTGAACTGCAACCTATTAAATTTGGTAAAGTCAACTTTACCGACGGCTTTTGGCAAACACGAATCGACCGTGCCAGCGATGTCTCGCTGTCAACTTTGTGGGAGCTGTTGGCGGATGAAGATGAAGGTCACGTATTGCAGAACCTGCAAATCGCCGCCGGTCTTGCGGAAGGTGAATTTGCCGGTGTCAGTTGGGCAGATGCCTGGATGGCAAAATGGCTTGAAGCCGCAGCGGTTGTATCATCACAAACTGACGATAAGGAATTAGATAAAAAAATCGACGAAATGATTGAACTGCTGGCAAAAGTACAGGCACCGGACGGCTATCTGGCCAGTCAGACTGTGGCACGTGGCGAAGGACGTTTTGTCGATACCCATTACCATGAACTCTATACTATGGGCCACATGCTTACCGCTGGCGTTACCCATTACCGTTTAACCGGAAAAGATAATTTTCTCACAATCGCCAAAAAAATCGGCGATTTTGTAACGGAACTATATTCCGGCGAAGTAACGCGTCACATGACCTATTTCCCATTTAATCCATCAATAATCATGGGCTTAGTCGAACTCTACCGGGCGACTGAAGATAAAAAATATCTCGATGCCGCCCAGGGCTTTGTTGACCGGCGCGGTTCAGCGCCGAGACAATGGGGTGATGATGTCCTGCATGAATGGATGGGGGGTGACCTCTGCCAGGACCGCGTGCCACTGCGTAAAGAAAATGAGATGGTCGGTCATTCAGTGCTCTCAACCTACCTCTACTGCGGTGCCGCTGATGTTGTCGCAGAGACTGGAGAAAAAAAACTGTTCGATGCCCTGAAACGTATCTGGCACAACTATACCGAACGCAAAATGTTCCTGAACGGTGGTGCCTGCGCAGCCTCATTCGGAGTCACTAACCGCAAACTCGGCGGTCATGTCATTGATGTTGTTCATGAAGCGGCTGGTGATGACTACTATTTACCCAATGCCCTCTCTTATAATGAAACCTGTGCGCAAATCGGGGCATTTATGTGGGCGTCACGGATGAATAATATCGAACCGGACGCCAGTTACGGCGATGTGATGGAACAAATCCTTTACAGTGGCGTATTGGCCGGAGTTGATTTGACTGGGAATAATTGGTTCTACCGCAATATACTCCGTTGGCATGGTGGCGCAGCGGGGCCGTATGATGAGGATCATAAACGCTATACCTGTATCCGTTTCAAACCTGGTCGTGAAGCGATCTGCTGCCCAACTAATATACTGCGTACTGAAGTTGAATTCGGCAATTATCTCTATAGCACTAAAGATAATGAACTCTGGGTTCACCATTATGCGGCAAACAGCCTTGAAACAATACTTCAGGACGGCACTGAGGTAAAACTGTCTCAAGCCACCGATTATCCTTGGAACGGCAGCATAAAAATCACCATTGAAACCAGTGCACGTTTTACCCTGCAACTGCGCATTCCGGCCTGGGTTAAAAATGCATCTGTGGTGATTAATAATGAAAAAATGGCAATTGCAGGTATACCGGGAAGTTATCTGGAGCTGACACGCAGGTGGCAGGCAGGTGACTGCATAAACCTCTTACTGCCAATGGCACCAAGAATGATTATCGGCAATCCACTGGTTGAAGAGACTCGCGGCCAAGTCGCGTTTATGCGTGGCCCGGTAGTTTATTGTCTAGAAGCCCATGAACTGCCGAATAATGTTCCACTACATGAAATTTGTATCCCGAGAGATATTAAAATAACCGGTCATTATGAGCCGGAACTACTCGGAAGTGTAATCGTACTCGAAGGCAGAGCAATGCGCATGAAGCAGGGCGACTGGAAGCATCAGCTGTATAAAGAGCTGTCCGCTGAAACATTAACCCCAATCGATATTCGTTTAATCCCATATTACACATGGGCAAACCGCGGCATTGCCGCCATGAGCGTTTGGCTACCGCTGGGGTAAATGAATTACGAATTACGAATTATGAAAAAAAGCACTACGAGTAATTGAAACTGTACAATGTGGGAGCGGCTTCCCAGCCGCGAACAGACAAATGAGCCACAAACAAAGAATAAAAAATGAAAATAATAGAAATAAAAACTTATCATCTGCGCCAGCTGCTGGACGAACCGTTCGGCTTCTCACAATGGTGGTATGACCAGCGCAATATTCTGCTGGTTGAAATCGTGCTTGATTCCGGCATCTCCGGTTGGGGAGAGGCATATGGTCCGGCAGAGGTAAATCAAACGATTATAGAAAAATTCTACAAGCCGCACCTGATGAGCCGCAATCCGGCAAACACTGACGAAATATGGCAGTTCATGTATAATCGCGGAATCGACTTCGGTCGCAAAGGGGTGATGGTTGCCGCACTCAGTGCCTTGGATATTGCCCTGTGGGATATCAAGGGCAAAGTTGCCGGCAAGCCGGTTTATCAACTGTTGAATAAAGGCAGAGAAACCGTCAAAACAGTCACGCCATACGCAACTGGAATGTATTTTGTCAAACGTGATAACTTAAGTCAGCACCTCGCAGAAGAGGCCGCGGGTTATGTCGACGCCGGTTTTTCTTCAGTAAAGATGAAAGTCGGCATCGGTGATATTGCTCAGGATGTTGCCAATGTCAAAGCGGTTCGCACAGCCATCGGTGAAAACATCGGTTTAATGATTGATGCCAATCACTATTTTTCTGTCGACGAAGCACTGGAGCTTGGAAAACAGGTTGAACAGTACAATATCGACTGGTTTGAAGAACCTGTATCACCGGATGATTATGCGGGATACCGTAAAGTGCGCGAAACTTTAAATATGCCGATTGCCGGTGGCGAATGTGAATTCACCAGCATTGGCTTCGCTGATCTGCTGAGCAACGGTTGTGTTGACATTGCCCAGCCCGACCCATGTGCGGCTGGTGGGATCAGCGAAATGATTAAAATTTCACAGCTGGTTGATCAGGTGCCACCTGAAGGCAAATGCCGCTTCAAACTCCGCAGCTACGTTGCTACGGAAGCGGGAAAAAACCCCAAAACTGTTACTTCGTCTTTCGTCACAAACTCAAGTGTCCAAAAAATGACAGGACTTGGCGATTCAGAAACTACCACTCAACTGGTCTTCCATACTTGGGGCTCCGGCGTGGCGCTTTCGGTTTCATTACAGCTCTGTGCGGGGTTATTGAATGGCAAAAAGTCCAATGGCAACCTGCCCTATCCGATTATTGAATATGACCGGACAATAAACAAGTTCCGTGAAAATATTTTCATAGAAAACCCGGTGATATTTTGCAACGGAAAACTAACCGTACCACAAGCCCCGGGCTTGGGCTTCGAAATAAACCGTGAATATCTGGAGAAGTATAGGGTTGATACTTGATACTTGATACTTGATACTTGGGTTTGGTATGGGCGAATGGCCGTTCGCCCATATAAAAAAATAAAGGAAAAATAAATATGAGCAAAATTATAACTTTTGGAGAAGCGATGGTCAGACTATCGCCACCTGATTTTAAACGTATCGAACAGACCGAAGCCTTAAATATTACGGTCGGCGGGGCTGAATTTAATGTCGCAGTCGACTTGGCACGTCTGGAAGAGTCCAGTTCATGGGTGTCACTGCTGCCGGATAATCCACTGGGCAAACTGATGCGTAATAAAGCCCGCGAACAGGGTGCGGGAGTCGAACATATTCAATTCAAAGCTGACAGCCGGGCTGGAATATATTTTGTTGAATATGGTGCCTCGCCACGCCCGAGCAAAGTTCTCTACGACCGTAAAAATTCAGCCATCAGCAATATCAAGCCGGGTGAAATTAACTGGGAAGAGGTTTTTGCCGGAGCTGAATGGTTTCATACCACCGGCATCACCCCTGCCCTCGGTGAAGCCTGTGCCTGTGAAACTGAACTGGCAATAAAAACAGCAAAAAAACTTGGCCTGTTCGTTAGTTACGATCTTAATTTCCGGGGAAACCTCTGGAGTTCGGCTGAAGCCCAAAAAGTCACCGAACGTTATGCCGGCTGTATCGATATGTGTGTCGGCAACGAAGAGGATACTGAAAAAGTCCTGGGGCTTAAATCCGGTTCTACTGATGAAGATTACAGCAAACTTGACCAAGACAGTTATGCTGAAACCGCTCAGATGATGATTGATAAATATGGGTTTAAATATGTCGCCACCACTCTGCGCGAAAGTGTCTCCGTCCAACGCAACAATTGGCGAGGCATGCTTTTTGCCAAGGGTAAACCATATTTTTCAACAAAATATGAGCTCGAACTGGTTGACCGCGTCGGTGGCGGTGACTCATTCAGTGCCGGACTGATCTATTCACTGATTAATAACAAAGAGCCACAGGATGCCGTTGATTTCGCAACCGCATATTCCGCACTGAAACATTCTATTTTCAGCGACACCAACTGGATTGACAAAAGTGACGTCGAAGCCCTGTTAGCCGGTGGTGGCACCAGAATAAAACGTTGAAATCAGTGATCAATGGTTAATGTGGGAGCCGACCTCCGGGCGGCGAACAGACATAAAAAAAAGGAATAGACAATGCAGGATAAAGCAGCAAAAATCAAAATATTACTGAACAGCGGTTTAGTGGCAATTGCCAGATTAGACAATATTATCGGATTCAATGACAAGGTCAAGGCTCTGCGGGACGGGGGCTGTAAATTTGTCGAAATCACTATGAATACACCGGGTGCACTGAAAGCGATTGAAGCCGCGGCTGACATCGAAGGTGTAATTATCGGTGCCGGAACTGTGCTCGATCCTGAAACTGCCCGTTGTGCAATTCTCGCCGGCTCACAGTTTATTGTCGCCCCGATTATGTTGGTTAAAACGATTGCAATGTGTTCACGTTACTCAGTTATTTCAATGCCGGGCGCATTCACGCCAACCGAAATTGTCGCCGCCTGGGATGCCGGTGCCGACTTTGTCAAAGTATTTCCCGCCACCATCGGCGGTGCAGCCTATATCAAAGCAGTCCGCGGACCATTGCCGCAAATCAGAATGCTCGCAGTCGGCGGCGTCAATCTGGAAAACACCAAAGACTTCATCAATGCCGGTGCCTGCGGCGTCGGAGTAGGTAACAGCCTGATCGGCGGTAGCGATCTGACAGAAATAACCAGAAAAACCCAAGCATATTTAAAAAAAATAGGACTTGATACTTGATACTTGGGCCTTGGTACGGGCGAACGGCTGTTCACCCCTACCTTCCCCCCCAACATTGGAGCGAACACCATGAAAACATACAGCAGTCTCATTAACGGTCAGTTAGTCACAACTGACAGAATCCATACCGTGATAAATCCGGCAACCGGTGAACCATGTGGCAATATCACCCTGGCAAATGCCGTAATGGCCGAAGAAGCACTTACCGCCGCTGAACAAGCCAGTAAAACATACTCAAAATCCAGCATCAATCAACGTGCAGCACTGATTGGGCAACTGAAAAAAATGCTGCTGGAACATCAAACGCCAATTGTCGAACTGCTCATTGCCGAAACTGGCAAAACCACCGGTATTGCTGAATACGATTTCAATATGCTGGTCGATTGCCTCGATTATTTTATTGAAGAGGTCAAACGCAAACGTGAAACAGTTATTCCCGACTATGACGGCAACGGCTTTCATTATCTTAAACACTCGCCGGTCGGCGTGGTCGCCGCCTTCCTGGCGTGGAATTTTCCACTGCTTAACCTGGGTTACAAACTCGGCCCGATTCTGGCCACCGGCAACTGCGTTATTATCAAACCGGCTCAACTGACGCCATTAAGTACCGCTTATGTCGGTGAATTGATTCAACAGTGTAATTTTCCGGACGGTACGGTAAATATTCTGCTCGGCTCAGCGGCAGAATTGAGTAAAACAATATGTTCAAGCCCAATACCACGGTTGTTAACCATGATCGGTTCAACCCAGGCAGGTTTGCAGATGGTGGCCGATTCAACAACCAGCATTAAACGTTTCTCACTGGAACTCGGTGGCAATGCGCCGGTTATAGTCTTTGACGATGCTGACATTGAAAGTGCAGTAAATCAAATAGTTGATCTAAAATTTTCCAATGCCGGGCAGATTTGCGTTTCGCCCAACCGTATTTTCGTCCACAAAAAAATCTATGATAAGTTTATCAACCAAATAACCAACTTAGTAACAAGTTACCGCAATGGTTCAGGTGATGACAGCGGCAATATCCTCAGTCCGGTAATATCAGAACGTTCGCTTGAACGTCTAATATCACTAGTCGACAGCGCAGTGACAGATGGGGCTAAACTGATCACTGGCGGCAAACGCGCCATGCGCAAAGGATTTTTTCTTGAACCGACATTACTGACCGATGTCACCAGCGACATGGCACTATTCACTGAAGAGATCTTCGGCCCGATAATCGCTTTAATGCCATTCAATGATGATATTGATATTTTTGAGTTGGCAAACGCTACCAATGCCGGACTGTCAGCCTATGTGTTCACCGACAACCGTCATCATATTGCAACGGCGCGAGAACGCCTTGAGTACGGCAACATTCTAATCAACAAGGTCGTCTACAGTATTCAGCTACCACACGGTGGACTCAAACAGAGCGGTTTCGGTAAAGACATCAGCCACCTAACTCTTGATGATCTCTACGACATCAAAAGAATCAGCGTAAGCTGACCAAACAAATCCGTTCAATACTAAATTTCAGGTAAAATGCTAAAATCAATCCCGTAGGGATGAGGCAAAAGTAGCCACGGGTGAATAACCCGTGGTCTATATAAATAAAACTGTAAGAAATTAAAAGTAAAGATATTCTAACTGTTAATTGCAATTATGTCGTTTACAGATAAGTTAATGGAACATTATTACTTTGGACTA
The DNA here is from genome assembly GCA_021647315.1 of Victivallaceae bacterium. GTDB lineage: Bacteria > Verrucomicrobiota > Lentisphaeria > Victivallales > Victivallaceae > JAKIUY01. Next base: position 18,998 of record JAKIUY010000036.1, on the reverse strand, counting down.
CAAGCAGTATTTGAAAGTCCCAGTAGACATGATATCTATTGTTAAATATGATGTAATATAACAGCTCGACAGCGTCTTGCCCCCCAGGCTGAATATAAACTCTAACCATGGAGCCGAAAAAAATAGCCATGGAGAACGAAAGTCCCTTGAGCCGCGAAGGTGTAATAGACAAAAAACAAAAACTGGGGCTACAGCTAAAAACTTACCATGTATTGGTAGCAATCGTAACTATGGATAAAAAACATGCTGACAACATCTCTTAAAATTAGCGATGATATTGATTTGGAAATCGACCTGTTGCATGTAATGATGGCAACCAGCCCAAAACGCAAAAAAGTTTTCGGCCCGCTGACAATGCCATATTATATGTTATCGTATGTGTTCCAGGCTGAATATCATATTTACGGTGAAAACTGGGATGATATAATCCGTGAACGTGAAGCTGTATTGCTGCATCAGGGCGAAACCATCAAAACCACCTATCATCACGAACAGCCTGCGAAAGCTATTCAAATTGTATTCCGACTCATCGGTAAAACAATTAATTCAGAGTCGATTTTTCCCAGATTTATCAAATTGACAGATAACCGTAACATCATGGAAATATCACTTAAAAGATGCCTCCACGCGTACGAAAGCCAACATTTTGATCTCGCCAAAGAAGAGTTTTTAACCATCATCCTTGAACTGCTGAAGATCAATGCCAAACATAAAATAGATAAATATTCTTCTCACGTCCAACATGCTATAGAATATATCAATAAACATTTCCTTGGACAGCCAGCACGGGAAACGATTGCCAAGTTCTGCCAGCTTAACCCGATGTATCTTTCAACCCTATTCCGTAAAGAGACCGGTCAGAGCATGAAAGAATACATTAACCGGCAACGCATTCTCCACGCCAAAGAGTTAATCAGCGATACCGATCATACCATCTCGGAAATTGCCGATACTCTCAGCATGGATATCTTCTCTTTCTCACGCCTCTTCAAAAAACTGGCAGGTATTTCCCCCTCAAGCTACTCAAAAATCTACCGTTTGTAACTTTTTGACAAATATTCTAACTTTTTGCCATCCCATTATATTCAAACCTACGTTATAATATAGTTACACTGCAAAACAATGCAGAACAAAAACAATAAACTGAAAATTACCTGTTTAATTTTCACAACCCCGCAAAAGGAGCAGAGCAAGATGAAAGCCCAAACTCAAAACACCACCCAGAAAAGTCGCAACCTGTTAAACTTCACACTCATAGAATTACTGGTAGTAATAGCTATTATCGCAATTCTTGCCAGTATGTTACTGCCGGCACTGAATCAGGCAAGAGAGAAGGCAAAAGCGATAAACTGCGTTTCAAATAAGAAAACCAGCATGTTGCAAATGGCAATGTATGCCGATGATAACAGTGGCTATATGCCGTTAATTGTCAACGTCGCACCAATGGCAACTACCGGTTACCAGCAAACCTGGGCTGATACTCTTATACGTGGCGGTTATCTGAAAGGCAGTGATGCGACAATGCTCTGTCCGAGCGTGAAACCGTATACTACCAAAGATGCAAAAGGGGGCGGCACCGACTCATATCGTGCTATTTTTGCTGTAATTAACAATAATAATATTTATACCTGGGGGAACTATATGGTTTCAACAGGCAGCTGGAATACAGATCTTCAACAATTTCTTGCAACATCACTGGTTAAAGCACCGACAAAGTTGCCGATATTACTTGACAGCTGGGACTTATCTCTCAAAAGCCCCAAAGCTTATATTCATACCTACAGTGGCAATACTACCACTCGCGATTTTCTTGCCCACGCCCGCCATAGTGAACGGATCAGTGTAGGCTACCTTGACGGTAGCGCAAAACTTGACCAGCCACGGACTACCTGGCAAAATATCTCTACAATCAGGAATAGCGCTCAGGGAACAACCGGTAATATTATTTTCTACTACTGGACAAAAAACTTAAATCTCCAACCGCTTAATTAGACGGTACTCGAAAAGCCTTTTGAATTTTCCGCATCGCGGAAATTAAAGGCTTTTCTCCGCTCCGTTTGTATTAATTTCAAAGAATTTTCTTTACAATGCAACTGGAGTTCTTCTCTCGACAGGATGCATCTTTACAACTTGAAAGGGTATGTAGAATATAAAGATAATCCAGGTGCTGGATACTGGGCAACTCAATGGCAGTTTATAGAATAATATCCTGCGATGTAATTTCAAAATTAAAAAGGATTTAATTATGCACATAAAAACTATTAGCATTAAGACTAAACATTACCCGGCGCAGGTTACATCAGAATTCCCACCGATATTTGACCCGGAAGGCTGTTATCCCTACACCCAGTTTGCGACAACATCTGACACCCCGAATATCATCGATCTGCCTGCTTATGAGCTTGAGAATGAATTTCTGACCGCTATTGTCTGCCCAGCCCTCGGCGGCAGAATGTTGTCACTGTTCGACAAAAAATCAGGTAAAGAGGCCCTCTATCGCAATGATGTGATTAAACCCAATCGTATTCTGCCGCGCTGGGGCTGGTTCTCCAGTGGCATTGAATTTAATTTCCCGATTGCCCATTCACCGACCTCACTGGAAAAGGTCGGCCATACAGTTATTGAAACCGCCGGACGTGTCTCGATTCAGGTCGGCGAAACTGAACGCAAATACGGCTTGAGCTGGATTGTTGAACTTTCACTCGGTAAAAATGATAAATTTATCACTCAACGTTATTTCATTAAAAACAGTGGTGATATTAAACGTCCCTATACGTTATGGAATAACGCCGCGGTGCGTTCAACCCCACAAACTAAGTACCTTTTCCCAACATCAGATAAAGTATTCCGTCACGCCCACGTCGCGGACTGGGTTAAATGGCCTGAAATCGGTGAGTGCGAAAGTGATTTTGACCGCATGACCGGACTCTTCTGGAATGCCCGGGGATATGCCTTCGGTATCTGGCATCCTGAAGAGCAGATCGGTCTGCTCCATATCGCCGAACCAACCGTATATCCCGGCATGAAAATGTGGACCTACGGTGTCGATAAACATGCCAACTGGCCGGGGCTGTTCACGGACGACGGTCGCCCCTATGCTGAAATTCAGAGCGGGGTCGTGCCTGACCAGGATAAAGAGATTGTTCTGGAACCGGACGAAGCCAAAGAGTTTACCTGTTTTTGGCAGCCAATCACCACAGAAGTAGATATTTCTACCGTCACCATGCCGGAACTTACCGGTGAACTGCCACCGTGTAAATGGCTGGGCAATGAACATATCGCCGAAGTTGCGCCATGGAATAAACTGAAAGATCATTGTGAAGATGAAGATTATATTGCCGCGAATAAACTGTTCGATGCCACACCTGACAGCCCTGCCCCGCCACTGCCTGAATATGAAAAACCGTTACGCATTGCCCACGCTGCCAAGCCTCAAGTCTGGCGAGCCGCCTGGGCAACCTATCTCTGTGCTACCGGTGAATTTAATGAATTATACAAAAATGAACAGGTTGACTGTGAAGCAATCATCGCCCTGCTTGATAATCCGCAAACTGCGGCTGAATTCCGCATTCGCGGGCTGATTTTATGGCGTCGCTTGAACCGAACCGCTAAAGCGACCCAGGAACTGCTACAAGCCTGTAAACTGACCGATGACCTCCAGACTGCGATTGAATGCGATTGCTGTCTGACCGAACTAGGTGACTTGGCACTGCGTGAAGAATTTTTCCCATCCGTAGAGTCTGATGCACATTTATGGATTGAACGCAAAATTGATCTCCTGTTAATGCAGGACAAACCGCTAGCGGCCCGTAACCTGCTGTTATCAACCAAGTGGGGGCTCTATCATCTACGCCATAACCGGTTAGAGCTCTATAAACGTTGTCAAGCGGCACTGAATGAACCGCTGACCATCACGCCGGAAGAACTTGGTGAAGACGATATGTGCGAATGGGGAGCATACCGCCCCCAGGCAAAAAAATAATTAGTGTCTGAACGGAAATGCCGTGTAAACAGGTCGCCTTGTCGGAGAGCAAAAAGTGAGTTCTCGAACGACCTTGCAAAGCAAGGGCTTTAGTAGCGGAGCGAAACAGCTTTAGCGTGTTTTTTAAACGTATTGATTGCACGCTAAAGCTGTGAACTCCGACAAAAGTATCGTTTTCGTTACGACACTGACTAAATACTGCTTGACAACCATAACTACACGTTTTAACGTATGAACTAAACAATTGAAAATATTGGATTTACAAAATACTATGAATGATTTGACTTTACTAAAATGGGCCAGAGATGCTGACATCAAGCAACACTGCCGTTACAAACTGCGCATTGCACAATATGAACCGTTTCATATTCGTTACCAGTTTGGACATTATCCAACCAGAACCCCGTACACACCAGGCAAAGCAGACTGGCAACTGCTTGACCTCTACCAGGCGTGGGGCGGCGGGGTGATTCATCTCTGGTACTGGAATGAATGGTGTGGACTGTTCGGTAAAAGCCCATTCGAGGCGATTAACGAAACCGGCACAATAAAATTCATTGAAGAGGCCCATAAACGCGGACTTAAAGTTATTCCTTATGTATCGCCCGGTTATCTTGATACCCAGAATGTTATTCATAACCCCAAATGGAGTCGTAATGCAAAGCATCTGGTGGAACTGGCCAATGATTTTGACCGGCTATGTCCCGGCTCCACTTCATGGCGCGAATACTTCTTTGACAACCTGGCTAAGATGATTGATCATTATAAATTTGACGGCATCTACTGGGATGGTGGCATCGGACCTCATGCTCCGGGCTGCAATAATCCCGAAGCTGATGATCATGTTCATTTTGTCAATAATGACCCCAAAGATCCCGACTCCTATACCCCAGAAGCCAAAGCTGGCTACTATGACCTCTGGGAAGACTTCCTGGCAGAAATGTACTGTATTGTCAAAGCACGCAATGGTATCGTTGTCGCCCATGTCGGCGGTGACCAACCACAGCCGTTTGAACGCCCCTGGTGGGATTACTATCTGCTCGGTGAAGGAGTGCCGGACCTGTTGGCATCCATTAATCGCACCCGTGATTATGCTCCATACGTGCTACGTTTCAATGACTGGAGTAAATTGGTGACCGCAGACTGGGAAAACGGCGATTTAACCCCGGATGTCAGCAAAGTGGCGCCATTGGAACACCTCGCAATGGCCGCCTCTATTGTCTATCTCCAGTTCCCGTGGCTGGAAGACGGCTCTTATGGCGAAATTGAGGATATGTTCTCCATTCCCGGCACTGAATGGAAATGTGAAACTCAATATGACCATTGGAGCGCATGGATGAAGGCCCAGGGCAAAGCCGGCTTAGCACCATTGGGCAATGCCAGCTGGATTGCCGGTCGTGACCGTCATGGAGACTATTTGAAAATTTACCGCAAAATGACGAAAAATAATAGTGTCACCTTTATCGAAATAGCTGACGAGCCACAACTGCCATTCCCCGGCAGCAGCGAAAAACGCCGTGTTTCAGTATTCATCAACGAATCACTGTGGCTGGCAATCGCCAATATGAATTCAGACTCGGAAACCGTAGCCATCAAATCACTCGACGGCAGTTCCAGCAAAACAATCAACCTGCCAGCCGAACGCCTAACGGTATTACAGTACAACAATACTTGTGACCTACCAGCGACAGTGGAGATAACCAACAAAACCGGAACGTCGAACATTCAACATTGAATAGCCTACGTGTATGACGTGTATGTCAGCTGCTCCTGCACTAACAAAAAAAGACGGTGCTGGAGCAACCCGTCCTACTTGCTGGCAATATTACCAGCACTGAACAAATTATCAAAGTCAAACTCCCATCAAAACATGATTCAAGGAAGGAATTATTTTAAAGTTTTCTTTGCGCTGTAAGTGCTCTTCACCATAGCGAAGGGGGCAACGCCCCTGGAAACTCAATCATAGCTCGGGCCATAGCTCGGGGCCATAGCTCGGGGGACGCTCGTCGCAAGTGTACTTATAAGGCTCGGGGTAAGGCTCGGGGGAGTAAGGCTCGGGCTAAGGCTCGGGCTAAGGATGGCTCGGGTGTGGCTCGGGGGACGCTCGTCGCAAGTGTACTTATAACCAATGACTTAATTTGTAAAAAAGGTTTATTTTAATCTTAAATCAAATAAAATCGCCTTTTTATTTGATTTAATAAAAATATAGAGTAATTTTGAATTGATAAAATGTATGAAAGAATCTTAAAAGTTAAAAACAGGGCTATTTTTTTGATATAAAAATATTTTAAGCAATAGAGTAGTTTTGTAAGTTATTTATTATAAATAAACTTATGCGGAACGTCCCCTTGTGCTTGATATAAAAATATTTTAAGCAATAGAGTAGTTTTGTAAGTTATTTATTATAAATAAACTTATGCGGAACGTCCCCTTGTGCTTGTGACTTTTGATTTTTACCGGCATCTTTTAATTTGCAGGTAGTCCTCACTCTAACTTTGACGAACTAAACAATAAAAGTTTGATGTTTGGTCTGATTTTTATCAAAAAAACTATTGTCTTTGCCTTGATAAATATTAATATCTATATATTGTAAGGTCTGACTTTTATTAAAAGGCGGTAACGATGAATAGAATAATTTCAAAATATTTAAATGATTGGCGGAATTCAAACAGAAGAAAACCATTGTTGCTTCGAGGTGCTCGTCAGGTTGGAAAAACCTGGGTTGTTCGGCATTTAGCAAAACAATTTGATCTCTTTTGTGAAGTTAATTTTGAAGAAGATGAAAGGGTATCCGCAATATTTAACGGTATGCTCTCGCCTGAAACTATCATTGAAAAACTTTCAGCATATACAGGTATTCCTATTCAGACAGGTAAAACACTTGTTTTTTTAGATGAGATTCAAGCATGTCCAAAAGCCTTACGCAGTTTGCGTTTTTTTCAAGAGAAGCTACCTCAACTTCACCTTGTTGCAGCCGGATCATTATTAGAATTTGCTCTTGGCGAAATGGCTTCATTTGGTGTAGGTCGTATTCAATCACTCTTTATGTACCCAATGAATTTTAAAGAATTTATAATTGCTAATGGCGAAAAACTTCTTCTGGAGCATATTGAAAATAGAGGGAAGTTTGAATCTATGCCAGAACCTTTATTTGATAAACTTATCGAACTGTATCAAACCTTCTTGATAATTGGTGGTTTCCCTGAAGTTGTGAAAGAGTATATTCAATCCAAGAATATTAGTGATTCGGTAGAAATTTTAGATGAGTTAATTCAAGGCTTTAGAGATGATTTTGCTAAATATAAAAAACATATTCCACAACTTAGACTAGACGAGACTTTTATTTCGACTGCTACGCAAGCAGGTGGAAAATTCAAATACTCTAAAGTAAATCAGAATCTTCCTGCTTATCAGGTAAAAGATGCCCTTGATTTACTTATTTTAGCAGGACTTGCACACAAGGTATATCACTCTAGCGCACAAGGAATCCCTCTGCATGCGCAAATCAATGAGAAAAAATATAAAGTCATTCCATGTGATGTTGGAATATATCAACGAATGCTAGGCACTGATATTTCTAACTTGATTGTTGCTGATAGGAGTGAATTAATAAATAGAGGAGCTATTGCAGAAGTGGTAACAGGTACAGAGTTACTTGCCTATTCATCTCCTAAAAAACATCACTTTCTCTATTATTGGCATCGTGAAACCAGGGGAAGCAATGCCGAAGTTGATTATTTAATAGAAGTTAATCATAACATAATACCAATTGAAGTAAAAGCTGGAACCAAAGGAAAAATGCAATCTTTACGGATTTTTCTTGATAGCCATCAATCCCCATACGGTATCAGGGTTTCTCTTGAAAATGGTGGGGAATATGAGAATATAAAAGTAATCCCCGCATGCTCTTTATTTAAAATATTTCTTTAAATCTAATAGGAAATTGTACTTTTCTAAGTTAAGTAAATGCGGACTCAGGGGCAGTTCTACATATTTTTACATTTTATAGGACAAGTTACTTTGAACAACAAGTTCTCTATAAGTCATAAACTACCCCCCCAGCCATTTACAAGTATTTATAAATTTTAATTGTTATTTTTTAAATTATCTAAATTTTGAGAAATACCTATGGCCTCAAAATTTAAACTTAATATAGCTATTTTTTACAGTTAAAACTGGAATTTTTCCCGTCATAAGCTATTTTATGAGCTTCATTTGCAATTAAAATAATAATTATAATAAACACTAGGAGATTTTTATGGCTGCAAAGACCAAAAAATTCAAAACTGAAGTTCAGCATTTGCTGGATCTCGTCGTTCACTCGCTTTATTCTAATAAAGATATCTTCCTGCGCGAACTGATCGCCAACGCTGCGGATGCAGTTGACAAGGCGCGTTTCGAAGCCCTCTCAAATCAGGATATTGCTGCCGAATGGGCAGTACGCCTGCAGGTCGATAAAGATGCTAAAACCTTGACAATCACCGATAATGGTATCGGCATGACCGAAGAAGAGGTGGTCAAGAACATCGGTACTATCGCCCAGTCCGGTACAAAAGCATTCATGAAAGCCATCGAAGAACAAGGCGATAAGGCGGCCGATATTCCTGAACTTATCGGCCAATTCGGTGTCGGCTTCTATTCATCATTCATGGTCGCGGACAAAGTTGAACTGGTCACAAAACGCGCCGGTAGCGATGCTCCGGCAATTCGTTGGACCTCTGATGGTAAATCAAGCTATTCAATCGAAGAGGCAACCAAAGATACTCATGGTACCGAGGTTAAACTTTATTTCAATGAAACAGCCGAAGCCTACCTCGAAGATTGGAAAATCAAAGAAATTGTCAAAAAATATTCTGATTTCATCGAATATCCAATTATTTTGCCAAGTATCACCACTAACGAAGATAAAACCACCACCGTTGAAGATGTGACGATCAACTCCCAGAAAGCCATCTGGTTGCGCCAGGCATCTGAAATCACCGAAGAAGATCACAAGAGCTTCTTCTCACACATTTCTCATCACGGCGGTGAACCATTAAAACATATTCAGCTCGCCGCTGAAGGTACCACTGAATTTAAAGCTCTGCTCTATATTCCGGAAAAAGTACCGTTCAATATGTTCATGCCTGAAACCCAGAAAAAAGGCTTGCAGCTTTATGTCCGCCGCGTCTTTATTACTGACGAATGCGAGCAGCTCATCCCTGACTACCTGCGGTTTGTTAAAGGGGTTGTCGATTCAAGCGACCTGCCGCTGAATGTTTCACGTGAAATTCTTCAGGAAAACCCACTGTTGACCAAAATTCAGAAGAATGTCGTCCGCAAGGTGCTCAGTGAACTGAAAAAAATGCAGGACAAAGAACCTGAAACCTATGCGAAGTTCTTCAAAGAATTCGGTAAAGTGCTCAAAGAGGGTATGCATACCGATTACGCTAATCAGGAAAAGCTCCAAAAACTCGCCATGTATGAAACCATGAACGGCGAAGCAGGCAAACTGATCTCACTCGCTGAATATGTTCAGGCAATGCCGGAAGCACAGAAAGATATCTACTATATCAGTGGTGACAGCCGCGAACAGCTGGAAAATTCTCCATTACTTGAATACTTCAAGAGCAAAAGCTTTGATGTTGTCTTCATGACCGATCCGATTGATGAATGGGTCGTCCAGTCAATGCAACAGTATGATAAGAAGAACCTCAAGCCAATCGGCAAAGGTGAGCTTGATCTTGACGAAGAAAGCAAAAAAGAGTCAGAAAAGGTAATTAAAAAAGCCACTGACAAACATAAAAATCTCGTAGCATTCCTCCAGTCCGAGCTCGACGCAAATGTCAAAGAAGTTCGCTTCTCATCACGGCTGACTGAAAGTGCCTGTTGTCTGGTTGCTGACGAACATGATGCCGGAGCTCACATGGAGCGTATCTTTAAAGCCATGAACCAGGAGATGCCGGTCAGTAAACGTATCCTCGAACTCAACCCGTCACATCCTTTGGTTGAAGCACTTCAAGGCTGTTATACTGCTGATGCCAAAGATCCAAAACTAGCCAGTTATGCCGGTCTGCTTTATGATCAAGCCCTGCTGACTGAAGGTAGTCAAATCACCGATCCATTGAAGTTCTCACGTCAAGTCGCGGAGCTGATGGTTGCAAGTTTGCAAAAAGATAGCAAAAAATAACCTTTTTGAGTTTGAAAATATCTTTTAAAGGGTTATTATTATCAGCTCTGAAACACCATTTTGGTTCGCCACAGTGTTTCAGGTGTTGATTTAATTCTAAAGCGGAGGGATGGTCGAGTCTGGTTTAAGGCAGCGGTCTTGAAAACCGCCGTAGTGCAAGCTACCGTGGGTTCGAATCCCACTCCCTCCGCCATTTTAATACTTCACGCAGGTACAGCAATGTATCTGCGTTTTTTTATGCAAATAATGATATTGCAGTGAATAGTATACCGATAAAATTTGAAAAAATCAGCCTCAAATTTATTAAAATCTAATATCGATGCTGTAATCGTAACCGTTAAGTTTGAGTTTCTAGCTGAATGTACATTCAGAAACGTTAAAAATGACAGTGCCACGTAACTTTTAACGTGTCTTACAGGAGCATCTGTCTTACTGGACTAAACTAGAAATTAAGCTCAAATATTACTGATGGGGATAAAATTATGTTGAGACAATAGTCAACAAAACCAAAAGAGAATTTCACTGAATCCAACGCAAAATCTGTTTGATGAACTAAAAACAGGTGATTCATTAATCATCATGGCCTACCAGTTTGTTGATAGAATTGAATAAAAAATAAGCCATATCATTCACCGGCAGGACGCCTATGTTACATCACCCGTGCGGTTTGCATATACGCCAAGTAGGACAGTGGATACTGCACAATAATGGCTCTTTCGGCGAAAGAGCCATACCAAACACAACCGGGACGGTTATGCTACATCGGTCTAATAACCTTCCTTGATTATTCGTGTTAATTAGTGAAAATTCGTGGTTAACAATTTTTATTTTTCATGACTTTAGTGCTTTGCGTGGTTAAATTTTTTTATTATTGATATATAGTAATGAGTATAATTTTACATTCACCAGTAATTTAAGGATATTCGATGAAAAGCAGAACAATTTTAGTATTTTTAATTTCAGTACTGCCGTTAATGACATTCGGGGCGAAAAAACGTCCCGCTGCCGGGAATTTGCGCAGTGTTAAATATGCCGTTATGGTCAGTGCTAAGGTGCAGGTAAAACCACCGCAAATAGCTCTTGCATGGTCGGCGGAGAAATGTTTTTCCTATACGATTTATCGCCGTTTTGCTGGTGAAAAAAGCTGGAATTATACGCCTATAGCGACGCTGAAAGGTGATGCGACCGGGTATGTTGATAAAAAAGTGCAACCCGAAGTCAAGTATGAATACCGAATCGACCGGATTGGCAAAGGTTTTATTGGGCGCGGCTACATTACCTGTGGGATCGAAATTCCACTGACAGAACAGCGTGGCACAGTTATTTTAGTGGTTGACAGGAGCATTGTTCCCGGACTGGAAGCTGAATTAAAAAGATTGGAACTGGATATGGTCGGCGATGGCTGGGAAGTTATCCGTCACGATGTTGAACGCGACGCCAAAGTTACAGTTGTAAAAAAACTGATTGTCGATGATTATAACCAAGCTCCTGAACAGGTTAGAACGGTCTTTTTGTTCGGGCATATACTAGTGCCGTATTCAGGCGACATCTACCCGGATGGTCATCTCAACCACCGCGGTGCCTGGCCCTCCGACCTCTATTACGGCGATATGGATAACGCCTGGCAAGATAAAAAAACGCATAAATATTTTGATCGCGGCAACCAGAAGAACATTCCGGGTGACGGCAAATTCGACCGCAGCACCGTAGTGCCCAACAGTATTGAACTTGAAGTAGGTCGCGTGGATCTCGCCAATATGACGCTGTTTAAACTGAGTGAAACAGAACTATTGCGGCAATACCTGAATAAAGATCATTTTTTCCGTCATAATGTGATCAAGGCAGAACAACGCGCCCTGGTCGATGATAATTTCGGCAGTTTCCGCGGCGAAGCCTTCGGCAGCAGTGCCTGGCGCAATTTTCCGACATTTTTTACTGCGGAAAAAGTCAAAGCGGCTGACTTTATTCCTACATTATATAATCAGAGCTATCTGTGGGCCTATGGTAATGGTGGTGGTTCTAATCAGTCAGCAGGTGGCATCGGCACTACACAAAGTTTTGTCGATCAACCACCTAAAGCGGTATTCACCATGCTCTTCGGCAGTTATTTCGGTGATTGGAACCACCCGAACAACTTTATGCGGGCACCATTGGCAAGTTCAGGATATGCCCTGACCAGTGCCTGGGATGGACGACCACATTGGTATATTCATCACATGGCTCTGGGTAAAACCATCGGTTATTCGACACTACGCACGCAGAACAACCATCCGTTCCAGGATTATCTGGCCTGCAATGATGCAAAATCATCGGTCTCCGGTAAGGATGAAGATTCAGAATGGGATTATAATCCAATTCATGTCGCGCTGATGGGGGACCCGACCCTGCGCCTGCATCCAGTCGAACCACCCCGGGCTATTCAGCTGACAAAGCAAGCTAAACCGGGAAAAAAAGCGGCATTGCCGGAACGTTCAACATCGACTAAGGAAAAAATGCAAACTACTACTGGTCTAAAATTAAGCTGGGTACCGGTCAGTGCAAAAAACTTAATCGGTTATCATGTTTATAGTGCAGTCAGCCTAAAAGGGCCCTTTAAACGCCTGACCAAGGCTCCGGTGACCGCAACCGAGTTCATTATTGAATCGGCCAAAGATCGTGCCGTCTATGCGGTAAAAACCATTGTCCTGACCACCGCCGGCAGTGGCAGTTATTTCAATTCGAGTCAAGCGGTTTTTGCTAAGCTGCCGACAGCCGGCAACAAATATCAATCACTCAAATTGGGAAATCAAAAATTGGTAATCAAAGAGGATCGCCCCCTGTCGCTAAATATAAAACCGCTTAGCGGCAATGATAAGGTATTACTGTGGAGTACACCGTACAAGCCGGATAACGGTCAATTAAAAGCTGGTAAAAACAGTGACTATGTCTACACGCCGAAGCTCAATTATTTTGGCAGGGAACAACTGACTATTGTTGCCAATGATGGCCTTAATGACAGTAATCCGGCGATTATTGACATTGGCATACAACCTGTGGCAGATAGACCGTTAGCCATGGATGAAAAAACATTTATTTCCGGCTCAAAGCAAATTAAGTTAACCCTGTCAGCCATTGATCCGGATGATAAAAACCAGGCGTTAACTTACACGATAACAGAACAGCCCAAACAGGGTAAGTTGACCGGCACGCCGCCCAACGTAACCTATCATATCGCCACCAGGTTGGCTGGTAATGACACATTCAAGTTTACAGCAAGTGATGGTAAACTGACCAGTAAACCGGCAACTGTAACGATTACACCACCAACCCCCTGCCCTAAAATTAGCAAGGCGAAAAAGATTGACGGCAAATTAAACGATTGGGGTAAACTGCCAATTGTCTGCAAGCAGCCTGAAGAGTTCCGGATTGACGGTAAATCAGCCTGGAGCGGGATAAAAGATAATCAATTCTCCATCGGCACCGCCTATGATGATAAATATCTCTATGTCGCGGTCAAAGTAACTGATGATGAATATAACTCTGTGAAAGGTAAAAGCCCCTGGGATCAGGACGGCATTGAGATTCGGCTTGATGCCCGCCTGCTCAAAATACGTTCAGCCAACCGCGGCAAAGGTGAAATGAAAGATTTTCTGTTCTTCGCGTTCAGCCCGAATAAAAAGCCCAACGCCCCCTGGCTCTATAAAACCAAGAAAAAGCATCCTGAAGGCACCAAGTTCGCCTGTATCAAAACCCAACAGGGATTCAATACTGAAATTGCCATTCCGCTGAGCTATTTAGTCAAACAAGGCGGCAAGGAATGGGACGGCTTCCGGTTGAATGTCTGTGTTGATGACAAAGACAAAGATGGCCTGGTTCAGATCTGGTGGAAGCCGGACTGGCGTCACGGCAACAGCTATTATGGCTCCGGCTCATTTGGAAAATACTAATTGCAGAATGATTTTTTATATAAAGTAAAGAAGAGCATGAAGACACAGGCGAGACGCCTACTATCTACTTTAGGATACACAACCGAGACGGTTATGCTACATAGGTTTTGGTAACAGATGTTCGTTGAACAGGATTACGCCGCTGATGACCATTATGGGCAACATTGGAATTGCTAAAAATGGGATCAATAATGCGAAATAGGCGACAAGCCCAAAGCCGAAAATAATCATTCGCTTACCTTTAATCAAGGTTCTGAACTGTTGACTGGACAGTTGATAATGTTCGGCACTGTAAACCAGAAATGAGAGGGCGAAATAGTAGCTGATAACGAGCACAAACGGGATCATGCCAACCGCAGGCACCAGCCAGCCGAGTGGCAGTAGAATTATTGACCACAATAACATCATCAGCCAGATTTTAAGACTGCGTTTCAGCGATGACCAGCAATAGACGACAAAATGACTTTTACTCTCAATTTTAAATTGAGAATTGTAATCTTCACGTTCAATAAACAGCGTCAGGCGATCAAGGAATGGCGCGGCAATGACAAAAAATGCCATAGTGAAGGTGAAGATAAAAACCAATGCGACAATTAGAATAAGTACGACTGAAGTCAGGATTTCCAACGGGATAGACCACAGCTGATTCCACCATTCAGCAGGCGGCATCGGCAACCAGCCCATCACCCACGGCCAGATATAGACAAACATCAACCAGATCCCAGCTCCATAGAGGGCAATATTAATAATCACCGGCACAGTCAGATAACTCCAGCAACGTGGACGACGAATAAACAGCCCCATGCCACGGAAGATCAACATAACTCCAATAAAAAATTGCTTGACCCAATTTAAAATCATAAATTACCTTTTTTATACTACTAACCGTCTTTTTCGTATTTTCATGCACCTTTTAATTTTCGTACAAAAGTTAACTCGTTGACAGATAAAATATTACATTTATTTTTCAACAGTATTTATAAAAAATCATTCTGCATTCAAAGTTACCTTTCCATTCAGGCACTATTTACCAAACAACCTATTAAGCAGACCAAGCTTCTCTTTTTTCTTTTCCGATTTGCCTTCACTTAATTCACGAGATACAAGACTTGCAGATTCAATATTTTCAACATCAACACAGCGCACTGTCGCAACTTTTTCTGCCGCTAGCTTTGCATCGGCTTTCATTTTATAATATTCAACCGAAATACCATCTGCTGCTTTTAGCTTCAGATCTCCTTTACAAGAATTAATATATTCAATATTTTCCCTTTTTTACGGTATAACCCATTTCAGGGGTTGAATATCATATTCTTTAGCCTGACTACCGTCTGTTCGCCGCCCTCGCATTAAAAATTGCTGCAAAACATAGCGATGCAGCTAAATTATTTAAAGAGCAACTTCAGATCTTCGATATTTAATTTGGCAGCTTTGGCTGACGGTTTTTCGATTAAGTTATCAAATAATTTTTGTTTTCGGCTTTTCAGTTGCAATATTTTTTCTTCAATTGAATCTTCCATCACCAGTTTTATGCTGTTAACCGTTCTGGTCTGCCCAATACGATGGGTTCGGTCTGCTGCCTGATCTTCGACTGCCGGATTCCACCATGGGTCAAAAATAATTACCGTATCAGCGGAGGTAAGGTTAAGCCCGACCCCGCCCGCTTTCAAGCTCAACAGAAAAACCGGTATTTCCGGGGTGTTATTAAAATTATCAACTATCGCCTGACGTTTTTTTGACGCACCGTCAAGATACTCATAGCTAATTTCACTTTCATCCAACCATGCTCTGATGACCTTCAACAGCGATGTAAACTGACTGAAAATGAGCATTTTATGGCCACTGTCAATATTTTCCAGCACCAACTCTTTAAGCAGATCTGTTTTAGCTGAACTTACATTTACCGTTTCCATATCCGGTAACAGTTGCGGATTACAGCATATCTGACGCAAGCGTAACAATGTGGTCAAAATTTCAAAGCTGTTCTGCTTTTTATCTTTGCCGTAAGCAGCCACCAAACGCTGACCATAATTAAATATTTCATTATAGAGCTTACGTTGATCCGGAGCCATTTCACAATAGATAACCTGTTCAATCTTCGGAGGCAGGTCATCACACACCTTGTCTTTAGTGCGCCGCAAAATAAAATTGCCAACTCTGGCAGCGAGATCTTCCTGAAGAAAACGATCTTCATTAATATCCGCATAATATTTTTTAAAACCACTGAATGATCCCAGTAGTCCCGGTGAAAGAAAGTCAAAAATACTCCACAGGTCTGATGATGAATTTTCCAGTGGCGTTCCGGTTAGGACAATTTTATGTTCAGCCTGAATATCTTTGCAGCTTTTGGCATTCCCTGTCGAAGGATTTTTTATATGCTGCGCCTCATCCAGAATCATATAACTGAAATTCAACTGCTTTATGGTTTCGATGTCACGTTTAACAATCGTATAAGAGGCTATCACTAAATCATAATTAACCGCTTCGGCCCATAATGCTTTACGCTTAGTACCGGTAATAATCAGGGCTTTAACGCCATCGATAAAATTTTCACTTTCACGTTGCCAGTTATCAAGCAGACTTGATGGGCAGACCACCAGCGAAGGCCAAGCTGAAGTTGACTGTTCCGCAATTAAAGCCAAAGCCTGAATAGTTTTTCCCAGCCCCATTTCATCAGCTAAAATCACATTAAAGCCGTTGCGGGTCATTGAACGCAGCCAATCCAGTCCTTCACGCTGATACGCACGTAATTCACCTCTGAAGCGATCTTTGCGCGGGGTAGCTTCATGACCGGTTATTTTTTCATTGTCTGTTGTTTCCAGTGCATGAATCATTCCGGTAAAATCACGAGGAACCAACCCAGGCACCTCTGCGCCAAGACGGCACCAATAATAAATTGCGGTATGAGGAATAGCAATCAAATCAGGTTCATTGTCACATAAACGTGCCACATTCGCAAGTCCCCGCATAAAGTTTTTAAATGCCGACGACAGACGGATTATTTCATGTTCCGGCGTAATAATATAGTTACAATTTTCCTTGGCGGCATTAACGGCTTCACGCCAGGTTAATTTACTTTTACCGACAGTAAATATGCATTCTATCACATATTTACTTGAAAGTTTTTCCTTAAGCCCGGCAACAGCCGTAAGTACCGGAACTCCGCAACCGCCATGACTAAGTGCCGCCGTCGCTGATGTGAGCATAAAGTCAAGCCCATCTTGCCGCCATTTATTCAACATAACATCAAAAAATGCCCCGATTGCTTCCGGATTGTCAAGCGACCAGCGACGATATTTTCCGCTTCCTAAATCAACAAAACCGAAACTGGTTAACTCCCGTTCCAAGCGCATTTCAAATTCCGTATCACGTTGCCAATAACCATCTTTACCAAGTTCAATCCGTTTCTCATTGGCTGGCAATACAATATTATCATAACAATATGAAAGCTGTAAATGCAAAATATTATTGTCATTAATTGACGCGGAAAATATTGCCCTGCCCCGTTTTACCGCTACTTCCCGTTTATCGGTGCGGAAAACCGTAATCGGCAACTGTTCGTGCCGCTTCAACCATTTACCAGATTCTGCAAGCGGAATATTCTGCGGTTTAGCTCTAAGTAAACTGCGCATCCATGAAATATCAACCGTTGCAGCAGTCCACCAATATTCTCCCTTCATTCCAACCCAGCAACCGGCTCTGCCCATAATAACTTTTGCATCCGTCAGTGGCAGAATAAAACCATTAATATCCAATGCGCTGCGGGTTATCAACTTACCCCCGGCCTGGTGCCAGGCAATGGCCGGCCGGGCATGTTCCTCATGAATAATTATTCTTCTGCCGCCGCGGGTAAAATTTTCATACCCGATCAAACAGTGAAGAAATTCAGCAGCAAGCTCTGCGCCAAGAGCCAGACGTGCCCCTTCAACCTCAGCATTAACTGCCAGGAATCTGATTATCTGCCGTTCTTGAAGTGAAAAATATTCCAATTTAAGCGAAGCCAGCAGCCGTTTATTAAAATACAGCTCCCGCATATTACCCAGGTTGCCGGTGTATTCTCGGTCATTACTGCATAACTTTACCTTGAACAACGCCTTTTCCCACTTACTCGGCACATGAGGAAATTCATTTTCCGACTGAATAAACAGTCTGGCTAGCGGACGATTTTCAGCTTCCGAAGTCAAAGCGTCCAGTTCATGATATTGCAATCCGGCATATTTTGCCAGTTTATCACTATTGACAGCTTGTGGCAACGGCTCCTGCGAACCGGCACTGAGAATAGCGGCAACCGCGTGACAGCAGATTTTGCCGTTCCTGAAATCACCGCAACTGCATTCACCGTTATTTAAACCGTCACTGCTGATTACAACCCGATCATAACGTTTTTTATGGTAAAAAGCTGCATTGATCGAGCCATCATGGTTACGCAAAAGATAAACCTGCAAGCTGTTTTTCATCAGCATTTTAGCTGATTTCACCGCTATTTCACTTGACGCCTCGGTCAATTTCTTAAAAAAATCTGAAACCATATTTTAACTTTTCTCAGTTGATTTACTTATGATAAACTGTTAATGTACTATGGTTCACCATTCTATTAAAGTATAAAACGAAAAAATTACCCTAAAAAATTATCCCCATGGCATTCCTGCCTATGGCACGGATGCGCTACGTTTTACCTTCGCTGCGCTCGCCTCCACAGGGCGGGACATTCGCCTGGACAGCGGCCGTATTGAAGGTTACCGGAATTTTTGTAATAAAATGTGGAATGCTGCGCGTTTTGTACTGTTGAACACTGAAGGCCATGATAACGGTGTCAACACTATTAACTGTCAACTTACACCGGCAGACCACTGGATCAACGCGCGCCTGCATCAGGTCATAGCAATTTCAACAGATGCGCTGAACAACTATCGCCTGGATC